>NZ_AKVH01000086.1:0-83569 GCF_000278565.1 Pseudomonas sp. Ag1 | reverse complement strand
GCTGTGCTCTTGATCTGCTTTTGATCTTGATCTTAGGCGCCCCGTTAAACCACGCTGGCCGAACGCAGGCTTTGGAGCGTGGGTAACCCGGCAGGACGGCGGCCCACGGTCCAAAGCCGGAGTGAGGGCACACCGAGCCTAGGCGAGGTGCCGAGTGGTGGGGCAAGAGCGTTTTGCTTACTTTTGCGCTTTTCAAAAGTGAGCCGCTGTAAGAGCGGAACCGATATAAGCCATCACCCAAATAATGGATATGCCCCCGATCCAAATCCCCCTCAACTGTTAAGCCTCTCCTGCCGCACGCCGAGCACCGGCTTCACCTCACCCCCCAAACAACGCCGACAACTATAAACCCCCAACACCACCGGCTTTTTCTGCGCCCCACGCTCAACCCAGGTCGGCGCAACAAACCGATACCCCTGGCCCGTCGCCGTCGCGATATACACCGAATCATCATCCCCCAACGCCCGACGGATCGCCTTGATCTGCGCCCGCAGGTTGCACTCTTCCACCACCAACCGTGGCCAGGCGATGTCCAGCAATTGGGTCTTCTCCAACAGCTCACCAGGCCGCGAAGCGAGGGCAATCAGCAACGTCAGGGCCCGACTGCCCAGGCTCACCGGCTCACCGTTTTTCAGCAACAGATGACGTCGGGGCAGCAGTCGATAAGGGCCAAAGTGAATTTCAATAGCGCTGTCTTCAAGGTGGCCGCGGTGTGAATACGTCATGTGATTAACCTTTGTGCATGTTCAAAAACACAACCCCGCGCGGCTCCCTTCGCGCAAGGCTGCAAGGGAAGGTCAGGTGTTGATCGCCGGGATCGGGTCTTCAGGATAATCACCCGGCTCCGTAGGCCCGCCAGTCAAGCCGTATTGCTTGAGCACCGGCGCAAGCTGGCCATAGAACGCGTCCTGCGCCTTGCCATGGGCATCAGCCAGGGCGAAGGGCAGGAACGCGCTGCCGATCCCGCCAAGGATCGCCGTAGCCCCGCCGAGGATCCCGCTGATGGTCCCGGCCACCGCGCCGATTTCCGTGGCCCCGTACAACCCGGCCCCGGCTTCCACCAACCCGGCCACCGCCGCACCCGTACCCAGCACGCCGGTGGCAACCGAGAAACTGCCGCTCAGGTAGTCGCCTTTTTTCAACGAGTCGACACCGCCAATCACCCCGATCACACCGCCGATAATCCCGCCCGCCGAACCGATGATCTTGCCGGCCGCGCCGAGGTTGGCGATTTGCTGCGGGCTCAGCGGGCCCTTGCCCACCGGTACCTTGCCGGGGAAATCACCAATGGTGCCGCCATCCGGGCGGTTGACCCAGGTGATACCGTAACCCGCTTCCTTGGCGTATTTGGTGCCGCCCTCCATCAACAGCCCGGCAAATTGCAGCCCGGCGGATACCCGGTTCGCGTCCGCCACCGGCGTGTTGCTGCCGCTGGCCGAACGGGCCATCAGCACGCCGCTCATCAACACCGCACTGCCGATGTGCAGCAGGCCTTGCTTGAATGCCGGGCTGACGTCGCCGAACTTCATGCCTTCGATGGCCTTGGGCAGTGCGTCGGCGATCTTGTTGCCCTGGCGCCCGATGTCCCATACCGAACGCAGCATCGACACCACTTGCGCCGGGTCGATCTTGCCGCCATCCGAGGTGACGAACATCTCTGGGTCTTTTTGCTGGGCGTCGTTGATCGCGGCAGTGACCTTGGCTTCGTCGAAGTTGCCCTTGCCGTCCCCCAGGGTGATGTTCAGGGTGTCGGTGGTGGCGCCGCCGAGCAGGGCGTCGCCAAGGGCTTCGTTGAAATTCACCTGCAAGGTGGCGGCGTCATCCGCCGAGGCCTTGTCGCCGAGGAAGGCCTGGGCCGAGGCCGTGCTGGCGGCGAAGCTGCTGGCCGCCACGGTGGGGTCCATACCGCCGGCCACCGCGTCGGTAAAGGCCTTGCCGGTCACCAGTTGGTTTTTGTAGTACTGCTGGATGTTGTCGCTTTGCCCGGCCTTGTCGGCGATGCCGGTCAGGTCCACATGGCCGTTGCCCCCCAGCGCCAGGTTGGCGATGGTCGTATCGTTGGCCGCGTTTTGCAGGCCCATGCCCATGTCGATCTGCTTGCCGTTCTGGTCCTTGGCGTTGAGATTGTCGGTGAGGTTTTTGCCGGTCTCGATGTCGTCGGTGTAGTAGTTCTGCATCGCGACTTTCATCGCCGGGTTGCTGTCGACGATGTCGGCCAGTGCCGGGCCGCGATTGTTTTGCAGGAAGCCTTGCACGTCCGGGTCGGCCGAGAGGGTTTCGATGCCGCTTTGCAGCTGTGCCTTGATTTTGTCTTCGTTGGGGTTCAGGCCGTAGTGGGGCGAGGTGTACTTGTCCATCAACCCGGCGTGGGGCACGTAGTCGCTGACCAGCAGGCGGGTTTGTGCATCGGTCAACTGCACCAGCACCGCGGCTTTCTGTTCGCCGCTGTAGTTCTGCGGGTTGGCCAGGATGTCGGCGGTCAGGCCCGAGGTGTCGACGCCGGCGACGGCATCACGAGTGGCGGCACCGTCGAGGAAGGTCAGGGTGTCGCTGTCGGTTTTCGGTGCCTGTTTTTCGAGCCAGGCGCCGATGTTGTCGCGGGTGCCGATGCCGTCCGACTTGCCGGTGGCGGGGTTGTCGCCGCCGGTTTCCAGGGCGTGGAACATCCCGGGTCTGGACCACATTGCCGCTGCGCCGGTCAGCTCGGTGCTCAGGGCCGAATCGCTGCCCAAGGCTTGCAGGTTGTCGCTGCGCAGCATGCCGTCGTTGCTGCGCTGGTTGGCGTCACCGGGGCGCATCGCCGGACCTGCGCCAGCGGCCAGGCTCTCGTTGGCCATCAGGATTGCCGCCGACTTGGCATTCGCCTTGGCCAGGTCACCGGGTTTGCTGCCTAGGAAACTGCCATAGGATTTCGACGCGGCGCCGAGGTCCTTGCCGGCGTTGTCGATGAAATGGTCGACATCGGAATGGGTGATCACATTGTCGGCCTTGCCACGCCCGCCGGTATCCAGCGCGGCCATCAGGCTCGGGCTGCTGGCCACGTACTTGAGTACGGCCTGAGCCTCGGGGGGGAGTGTCGTGGGTGGGTTGGCGAAGTCGATCGGCGCGCCATGCAGGCCCCAGGCGTCCCAGTTTTGCGAGAGCAATTGCGCGGCCGCCTTGGGCCGGTTCAGGTCGAGTTCTTCCTTGGTCGGCGTGCCGCTGGTGTTGCCGGTGATGGTGTCCCAGTCCTTGGCACCCGACACGCCAAACGATGAGGTGTCGATCCAGGACGTGTCCGAGGCGCCCGCCGCGCCGGTGCTGCCGGCATACAGTTTGGCCACCTGGTCGTACAGCGCGGGGGTGATGTCCTGGGACACGATCACCTTGTCGCCCGACGCCGTGGTATAGCGAATCAGGCCCGGGCCGACTTCTTCGGGCGGGCCGATATTCGCTGCCGGGTCCATGGTTTCCATGGGGCCGGCCAGGCGGTAGCCCTCGGCCTGGCTGGCATTGATCGCAAAGAGCTTGGCCGAGTCGCCGCTGACCTGGGCGAACAGCGCGGGTGTTTCCTTCTGGCTGATCACGATTTTGTCGCCGGCACTGGTCTCGTAGCGGATCAGTCCCGGGCCCAATTCGGTGGTACTGCCGATCGCCTTGTAGTTGCCCAGGCCAGGCGCCACGGTGCTGGCGTCTGCCTCCTTGTAGCCGGCGCCTTTGCTGTCGGCCAGATTCTTCTCAAGGGTCGCGTCGCTTTGCTGTGCGTTGTACTGGTTGACCAATTGCTCAAACAGCCTGGGGTTGTCGATCTGCTTGAGGGTCACCGGTTTGTCGCTGCCCAGCGGGGTGTAGGTGATGCTGTTGTTCACCGGTGCCTGCACGTTCTGGTACGGCAGCGGAATGGACGGCCCGCGGATTTTCGAGGGGTCGAATACCGGCTTGTCGACGGCGGTGAACAGGGCTTTTTCGAACGTGCTCCGGGAGCCATCCGGGCCCTTGTTGTCGGCAGGGTCAAGGCCATTCGGGATCGCAGTCATAGATCACCTGGAAGTTGTTTTATATCAGTCGATATTTAGTGCAAGTGCACTAACTGGGGCGGGCGAAAGTTGCGAAGTGTTATTGGGTTAACCCGCGCCGAGCTATCAAACGCGATGATCAAGTCGGTTTTGTTACAAATGGAAATATCTGCAAAGTTGGGCAAATGGCTATTAGTTAAAAGTGTGAAGTTGTCGGATTTATTTTCTGGAATTGTTGAGTGATCAACGTTTTTACCCAGGGGTAACGGGCTCGTAAATTGTTCGAGTTGGTTCGTTTTTCAGGTTGTGTCCCCGTAAACATTGGGTCTCGTCGTGTATTGGTTTTTTAACAAAAGTTCCACGCCCGCGCGGCGATGAGATTTTCTCAACGGCACGTTGAGCCGGATTTTTCACAGCACCTGCCATGAACGTTTCACAAGCTTTCACAGCGAAGGCGTTTTGTTCGTGAGTAGTATGGTTCCCATGCAAACCGACGGCTGCATGGCCAACTCACTGTCTGACGCTGGGAGTTTGTTTCGGTTTGCATGCGGCTTAACTTCCCTATCGATGCAAGGAGATTGAACATGGCTACTACTCCACCAGTAAGTGCAGGCGGCGCCGACGACGCTATCGCGAAGATGGAAGCAACTTTCAACATGGCCATCGAGAAGTCGGCCAAGATCACCGAGATCAGCACCGCGAAAAAAGCAGAGCTCGACGCCACCAAACAGCGTCCGCAGAACTGATTCGCCATGCGGGCAGCGCCGGCGCTGCCCGTATACCTGCCTTACCCCGTTGCACCGTTGTTGATCGGCACAGGCGTCGTTGCGGCCTGTGATTCTCAAGGGGGCAAACCCAACCATGACAGCCTTGATTTCCCTGGGCCTGCCCGCCGCGAACGGCGCGCCGACCCTGCTCGTGACCCACGGTTTGCACCAGGGCAGTTCCCTGATGCTCGACCAGCCGGTCTACACCCTTGGCGCCGCCCTGGCGGCCGACCTCCAGCTCAGCGATCCCGGGATTGCCGAGTTGCACCTGCGCCTGCGTTTTGAAGGGGCCCAGGTGGCCGTCGAGGCCCTCGGCGGCGATGTGCTGATCACCGGCACTGCCGGCGATATCCGTATTCCCCAAGGCAGCGGCCATCGCGCGCGGCTGCCGCTGCAACTGCGTATCGGCACGGCGGGTGTGAGCCTGGCGCTGCCGGGCAGCCCTGAAAAAACGCCTGCGACGACACGCACATTAACGCCCTGGATCATCGCCACCGCGTTGCTCTTTGTATGCGCCGGCGCCCTGGCATTTCGCAACGATCCACCGCAAGCGCAAACCGTAATGCCGGTTGCCGAAACAACCGCAGCCAAGCCTTCCCGTGCCGAGGCCAAGGCCTGGTTCGAAGGGCAATTGCAGGCCGCCCACCTGGACGCCGTGAAGGTCAACGACATCGATGGCCAACTCAACGCCGGCGGCTCCTTTGAGCGCGCGCAAAAGCCTCAATGGGTCGCCCTGCAACAAGCCTTCGACCAGCGTTACGGCCAGCAGATCGTGCTTAACCCGCGGGTCGCCATGCGTGCAGATGCGGCCCGGCCACGGGTGCGCTTTCAAGCCGTGTGGTTCGGCGCCAACCCCTATGTGATCAATGACAGCGGCAAGCGCCTGTACCCCGGCGCGGCCCTGGCGGACAACTGGGTACTGGAGCGCATCGAGAACAACCAGGTGATCCTCGCCCGTGGCGAAGAACGCTTCACCTTTACCCTATGACGCTGCTTTTTTCAGCTAAGGCCCCGGGATGAAAGTCGAACCCCGTCCGTTGATTCCCAGTGACGTGCGCAGCGCGCCGGTCGAGGCGATCCGCCCGGTCAACTCGCGTCAGGCCACGGCTTTCGAAGCGTTGCTGAAAACCCGCAAGGTCCAGTCCCGCCGCTCCCTGCGCAGTGACCTGGAAGAACTCACCAGCGCCGCCGGCGTCGACTCGCTGCTGTTCGGCAGCGCACGTTCCCTGGAACTGCTGGAACACGTGATGCAGCACCTGTTGCCGAACCTCGACGCCGAGCCGCAGATCAAGGCGCTGGCCCATGAGCTGATCAGCGAGGAAATCGAGATGCGCCGCACCCTCGAACAACAACGCTCGGAGGTCCAGGCCTGATGCCCCGGGACAACGACGACGCGGTGCAATTGCTCAAGGGCATTGGCGAGCTGTACCGGCGCAACGGCCAGTCCCAGCGCGCGCTGGTGATGTTGCTGATTGCCGTGAGTGTCGCGCCCGACGATGGCCTGCTGTTGCGCTCGCTGGTGCTGGCGTTCACCGACAGCGGCGACTTCACCCGCGCACTCGCGGCCCTGGATCGGCTGGTCGCGCTGGAGGGTGAGTCTGCCAGCCTGTTGCTGCTGCGTGCCCGGGCGCTGTGGTACGGCGAACGCAAGGACGAAGCGCGCCAGTGCTTCAAACGCTACCTCGCTGCACGGAGAGCCGCGCCATGAACCTGCTCAATCGCCTGAACGGCATCGCGCGCATGGCCGCCCAGCGTACCGACGTGATCATCGTCGCGTTCATGCTGATGGCGATCGTGATGATGATCATCCCGCTGCCTACCTACCTGGTGGACATGCTGATCGGCTTGAACATCGCCCTGAGCATCCTGATCCTGATCGTGGCGTTCTACATCGGCCACTCGGTGGAATTCTCCGCGCTGCCGCCGCTGATCCTGCTCAGCACCTTGTTTCGCCTGTCGCTTTCGATCACCACCACCCGCTTGATTCTGCTGCACGGCGACGCCGGCCATATCGTCAAGGCCTTCGGTGACTTCGTGATTGCCGGCCAGGTGGTGGTGGGCATGGTGGTGTTCCTGATCATCACCGTGGCGCAGTTCGTGGTGATCACCAAGGGCGCCGAGCGGGTCGCGGAAGTGGCGGCGCGCTTCACCCTGGATGCGATGCCCGGCAAACAGATGAGCATCGACAACGACCTGCGCAACGGCGATATCGACCAGGCCGAAGCCCGCCGCCGGCGCTCACGCCTGGAGCGCGAGAGCCAGATGTTCGGCGCGATGGACGGGGCGATGAAGTTCGTCAAGGGCGATGCGATTGCCGGGTTGGTGATCCTCGCGGTCAACCTGCTGGGCGGCATGCTGATCGGCATGATCGAGCGCGACATGGCCTTCGGCGCGGCGGTGCACACCTATTCGCTGCTGACCGTGGGCGACGGTTTGATC
Source organism: Pseudomonas sp. Ag1 (assembly GCF_000278565.1). Taxonomy (NCBI): domain Bacteria; kingdom Pseudomonadati; phylum Pseudomonadota; class Gammaproteobacteria; order Pseudomonadales; family Pseudomonadaceae; genus Pseudomonas; species Pseudomonas sp. Ag1. Next base: position 76,368 of record NZ_AKVH01000086.1, on the reverse strand, counting down.
GCACAGATCCCGGCGCTGCTTATCTCGGTAGCGGCGGGCACCGTGGTGACGCGGGTCAACAGCGACGGCGAAGCGGGTGACCTCGGCAGCGAGATTCTCAAGCAGTTGGGTGCCAGCTACCGCGCCCTCGGTTTGACCGCACTGATCATGGTCGGCGTCAGCGTGATACCGGGCTTTCCGACCTGGGTGTTCCTCGGGTTGTCGCTGGTGTTCGGTGGTGCGGCCTTCGTGATGTACCGCCGTCATACCCGTGAAAACCAGGTAGAGCCTGAAGCGCTGGTCGAGACCCTGGAACCGGTGGTTGAAGTGCAGGCCGAGCAGGATTATGGCGTGGCCCCCGACACTCGGGTATTGCTGACCCTCGGCAGTGCGTTGGCCCTCAGCGCCCCGCGCCAACTACTGAGCCAACGCATCGAAGCGCTGTGTCACGACATTCGCAGCGACCTCGGCGTCGATATGCCGGTGCCGGGCATTCACATGGACGCCAAGGCCACGCCGGGCAGCTACCGCGTGTCACTGGAAGGCGTACCCGTCAGCGAAGGCGAGATGCCGATCAACTGCCTGCTGTTGCAGGACGATCCAGTGCATGTGCAGTTGCTGGACATCGCCACCCTGCAAGCCGATTCGCCCCTCAACGGCCGTGCCGCGCACTGGATCGAGCGTCAGCACGAAGACGCACTGCGCAACGCCGGCATCGGTTTCCTGCTGCCGGACGAAGTCCTGCGTGGCGTGCTGGAACGCAGCCTGCGCCGCTATGCCGCAGACTTCCTCGGCATCCAGGAAACCCGCCTGCTGCTCGAACGCACCGAAGCCACCTACGGCGAACTGGTCAAGGAAGCCCTGCGCCTGGTGCCGTTGCAGCGGGTGGCCGAGACCCTGCGCCTGCTGGTGGGCGAGGGCGTGTCGATCCGCAATCAGCGGGCCTTGCTCGAAGCCATGGTGGAGTGGGGCGCCCGGGAAACCGATGCCGGCCGCCTGGCCGAACACCTGCGTGCAGGGTTGGCGCGGCAGATCAGCCATCAGTACGCCGACCGCAATCGGGTGATTGGCGCCCTGGTGCTGGCGCCGGGATTGGAAGACCAGTTGCGTGCGTCCCTGCGTCGCCAGGAGCCCAGCCGTGAAGTGATCCCCGAGGAAGTCAACCGCGCGTTGCTCGCCCAACTGCGCCAGGCCTGCGACAAAACCACTGAAGCCAACAGTGCGGTATTGCTGGTGCACCCGGAACTGCGCCGCAGCCTGCGGCGCCTGGTGCTGCGCGGTGAACTGGAGCTGGCGGTGTTGTCGTTTCGCGAACTGGCCACCGAATACAACCTGCAAGCGCTGGTGACCATCAGCCTTACCGATATCTCCAACCGCCGTGCACCTGCCGCGGCTTCCGTCACTTCCCTGGCGTCTGCCTCATGATCCGTTTTTGTCTGCTGTTGCTGACGTTGACCTCGTTTTTCTGCAGTGCCCAGGACATCGCCAACGGTGCCCAGGGGTCTATCAACCTGGCCTCCGGTGAAGGCCGGATCTTGCATTTTGTGGCCCCGGTGGAGTCGGTACTGGTGGCCGAGCCGGGGATTGCCGACCTGCAAGTGGTGTCGCCCGGGGTGATCTATATCTTCGGCAAGGCGCCGGGCAATACCAGCCTGATTGCCCTTGGCAGCGACGGCAAACAGCTTGCCAGCCTGAGCCTGGCGGTCAGTAGCGCGACCCAGGCAGTGACCGCGCCGATGCAGGAATTGCATCCCGGCAATGGCGCGCAGATCAGCGGTGCCGGTAACCGATTGATCGCCAAGGGCACGGTGCGTTCGGTTGGAGAAGCGACGGATTTGAATGCCTTGCTCAACCCACAGGGCCAGGGCTTCCAGAGCGCGGTCAACACCACTGAGTACGCCGGTGCAGCCCAGGTCAACTTGCGTGTGCGCTTCGCTGAAGTGTCCCGCTCGGAACTGCTGCATTACGGGGTTAACTGGAACGCCATGTTCAGCAACGGCACGTTCTCCTTTGGCCTGATCACCGGCGGACCGCTGGCAGCCGCCACCGCCGGTGGCCTGGCGGCGGCGGGCAGCGGCTCGGGCAATACCAATATCGACGGCATGCTCGACGCGTTGCAGGCCAACGGGATCCTGCAAATCCTGGCCGAGCCGAACATCACCGCCATGACCGGGCAAACCGCGAGCTTCCTGGCGGGCGGCGAAGTGGCGATCCCGGTGCCGGTGAATCGGGACCTGGTGGGGATCGAATACAAGTCGTTCGGCGTGTCGCTGCTGTTCAACCCGACGCTGCTGCCCAACGGCCGGATCGCCCTGCAAGTGCGCCCTGAGGTCAGCAGTGTGGTGAGTGGCGGCACGGTGGATTTCGGCAATTTCCATGTGCCGTCGTTCAGCGTGCGCCGCGCCGATACGCGGGTGGAAGTGGGCAGCGGGCAGACGTTTGCGATTGCCGGTTTGTTCCAGCGTGAGAGCAGCCAGGACATCGAGAAGCTGCCGTTGCTGGGGGACTTGCCGATCCTGGGCAACCTGTTTCGCTCCAAGCGTTTTCAGCGCAATGAAACCGAATTGGTGATTTTGATTACGCCGTACCTGGTGGAGCCGGTGCGCAGTCGCACCCTGGCCACGCCGCTGGATGCGCAGCCTGCGACCGCCGCAGCGGCGGGGCCGCGCAGTGGTGGGGCGTTTGGTTTCTACATGAATTGATGAGGGGGCATGGCATGAAAGTTTCGCGTTTGTTGATGTGTTTGCCCCTGTTGGTGGTGGGCTGCAAGACGCATCTGGCGCCGGTGTATTACTCGCCGCAGTATCAGGCGGACGGGGTGCCAAGCCAGTGCCAGCAGCCGCCGGCCAAGGACGAGATTGGACTGGACGAGGATTTCAAGGCGACCTTGCCGCTGGGCTGTGCCAACAATTTGAATTTGATGCAGATGGTGGAGCAGCGGCAGGATTTGAATCAGGGGCGGGCCACCGGGCCAGCGATGGCGGCGCCGGTTGGGCGGGCGGCGCAGGTGTATATCGAGGGGTTTGATCGGGAGCAGTTGCAGCGGCGTCAGGCTCAGCAAGAGGCCAAGGCGGGCGCTCCGGGAGCGGAGCAATGAACCTGCGTTCACATGTCCTCTGTGGGAGCTGGCTTGCCTGCGATAGCGGTATTCCAGGCCCAGCAGATCCATCTGTCACACCACAGTCCAACTGTGGGAGCTGGCTTGCCTGCGATAGCGGTATTCCAGGCCCAGCAGATCCATCTGTCACACCGCAGGCCCAATGTGGGAGCTGGCTTGCCTGCGATAGCGGTATTCCAGACCCAGCAGATCCATCTGTAACACCACCATCCAAATGTGGGAGCGGGCTTGCTCGCGAAAGCGGACTGATAGGCGACCCGGATCTTGAAGCTTACCGCGTACATATCCATTCCTGCGGTAACGGCCACTTAGGGTTCCGCTCTTACAGCGGGTCACTTTTGGCAAACGCCCCAAAAGTAACCAAAAGSTCTTTGCCCCACCACTCGGCACCTCGCTYAGGCTCGGTGTGCCCTCACTCCGGCTTTGGACCGTGGGCCGCCGCGATGGGCCATCCTTGGCCCAGCGCGGCTAACCCGGCGTCCTGCCGGGTTACCCACGCTCCAAAGCCTGCGTTCGGCCAGCGTGGTTTAACGGGGCCTGATAGATCAAAAGCAACGTCAAAAGCAGGGCAACAGCAAGATCAAAAGCAGTTGGATTTAGTGCGTATCCACCAGCCCCAATTCCCGCGCTTGCGCAATCGGATCGCTGATGGCTTTGATGCGGTTGGCCTCCGTGATCAGGCGTGCGCGCTCAGCCGCCGGTATATCGTCCAGCGGCAAGCTGGCCACTCGTTGTTCGTATCCCGCCAATACCAGCACCAGCAGCTCATTACGCTGATGCCGTGGCAACGCGCGGGGCGATTGGGTGACGGGGGCGATGGTGTCCAAGGCCTGCTGCGCCTGGCCGCCAAGGGCGTAGGCCAGGGCCAGGTTGCAGCGGCTGTCGAGGTCGTCGGGTTGCAGGCCCAGGCTTTTGGCGAACGCGGTTTGTGCCGCGACGGCCTGGCCGTTCAACACCTGGGCAATGCCCAGTCGGGTGTAGGCGACCGGCGACTGGCTGGCCTCGGCGGCCTGGCCCAGGGCGGTTACGGCGCGTTGGCTTTTGCCAAGGCGCAGTTGCGCGGTGCCCAGTCCCAGCAGGGCGTCGGCGTTGTGGGCTTGAAGGCCGAGGGCCTGTTGGAAGGCGCGCTCGGCACCGACCGCGTCGTTGCCGTCGAGCCGTGCCTGGCCGAGTTTGAGCCACAAGTCGATGCTTGCGCCCGGTTGCTGGGCCGCACGTTCGTACAGCGCCGCCGCGCTGGCGTAGTCGCCGCGTTTGTTCAGGTCGTCGGCCAGCTTCAGCGAGCGGTCGGAATCGCTCGGCGCAGTATTGGAACAGGCAGCCAGCAACAGGCTGCCGGCAAGCAAAAAGTGTTTGGTCATCGTCACAACTCGTTGGGCGAAGGCGGACGTCATGTAAGCATATTTTCCATGGCGCTCCTATGTCTGTCGGTGCTGTTGGGTGCCTCGATCGCCCACGCCGACGAAGAGCCCGAATGGTTCGCCAAACCCTACGCCTATGTGCTGGTGGACCAGGACGTGCGCGCCGCCCTCGAAGAGTTCGGCCACAACCTCGATATCCCGCTGGTGCTCTCCGACAAGGTCCGCGGCAAGGCCCGCAGCACGGTGCGTGCAGCCACCGCCGGGGAGTTTTTGCAGACGCTGTGCAGCACCAATGGCCTGACCTGGTATTTCGACGGCAACCTGCTGTACCTCAATGCCAGCGATGAAATCACCACCAGGCTGTTCAAGGCCAACGCCCTGAACCTGGATCAGTTGCAGGCCTATCTGAACAACCTCGATGTGTTCGGCCAGCAGTTGTCGATGCGTAACGGCCCCGAGGGCGGTGAAGTCTTCGTCTCCGGGCCGCCGCCGTACCTGGCGCTGGTCCAGCAGCATGTGGATCACCTGCAGCCCAAGGCCGCCGCGCCTGTTGTGGCGCGCGAGCACGGCGTGCGGGTGTTTCGCGGCGCCCAGGTGAGCACTGAAACCCCTTGATTCACCCCAACCCCAGTAAAGGAGCATGACCATGTCCGTAACCGCCGTAGACAGCAACCTCGCCCCCGGTGGCGCCAGCCCTGAAGCCAAGTTCAACGCCGCGGTGGACAACGCCAAGAGCGCCGATAAACCGGAGATGACCGACGCCGAATTCACCGATGCCCTGATCACCCAGGCGGTCACCATCGGCGGCCAATTCATCATCATGCCCAAGGCCCAGGAAATGCTGAATGACGCCATGTCCGATGACGACGAAGAGTAGGGCGCACCCATGACCATCAGTCTCGCTGCCAGCGCCACGGCCTTGCCGCCGTCCGCCGGCGCGGGGCCCGCCGGGGCCTCGCAGAATCTGTTCGAGCACATGGCCAATACGGCCAAGGGCATGCCCGAGGGCGCCAGCCCCCATCAGATCGGCTCGGGGCTGATGGAGCGCCTGAACAGTTTTATCGACCGCTCCCGGACTTTTTCCGAGCGGGCCGATTTGCTCACCAATAACCCCTCGGCGCCGCCGCAAGTGGCCGCTGCGGATATCCGCACCTCGGGTGCCTCGCCCACCGCAGAACCGGGCAAGAAAGTCGCCGAGCAGCAGGTCGACCAGATCGTCCATTCACTGGGCAAGATGTTCGACTACTCCATCGAAACCCAGATGGTGGTGCGCGGTGCGACGCAGATTTCCGGTTCCGCCAACACGCTGCTCAAGGGTCAATAACGCCATGCCAAGCCCGAATCGTGCCCTGCGCCTGCTGCTGATCGGCGTGCTCGCCAGCCTCTTGCAGGCCTGCGACATGGACCTCTACACCAACCTCAGCGAGCGCGACGCCAACGCCATGGTCGCGGTGCTGCTGCGCGACGGCATCCCGGCGACGCGCAAGGTGCAGGACAGCGGCCAGTTGAAAGTGGTGGTCGACGAACAGCGCTTCGCCGAGGCCATGACCCTGCTGGACAACGCCGGCCTGCCGCAGCAGAGCTTTTCCAACATGGGCGAGGTGTTCAAGGGCAATGGCCTGGTGTCGTCGCCGGTGCAGGAGCGGGCGCAGATGATCTATGCCTTGAGCGAAGAACTGTCCCACTCGGTGTCGCAGATCGACGGCATCGTCTCGGCGCGGGTGCACGTGGTGCTGCCGGACAATGACCTGCTCAAGCGGGTGATTTCGCCGTCGTCGGCCTCGGTGCTGGTGCGCTACGACCCGGGCACCGACATCAACACGCTGATTCCGCAGATCAAGACCCTGGTTGCCAACGGCATTTCCGGCCTGAGCTATGACGGTGTGTCGGTGACCGCGATCAAGGCCGCGGTGTCCATCAGCCAGAACCCGGCGCAACCGCGACTCGCGCGTTTCATGGGCCTGTGGCTGTTGGAAGACAACCTCAACCAGGCGCGGTTGCTGTTCGGTGGCTTGCTGCTGCTCGCCCTCGGCGCGGGTGGTGTGTTGGCCCGCCAGCAATGGGCGCGGCGCCAGGCCCAGGCGTTGTATGTGCTCAAGGAGGGTGAATGAGCCTGGTTGAGCGTTGGCAGGGGCTGATCGCCCAGCCGTTGCAGTTTGTGCGCGAGCAAAGCCTTGGCGAGTGTTTTGGCGAAGGCCTGCCGGTCGAGGTGCTGCAAGCCCTGCATGGGCAGCCGCGTTTTCGCTCGCGGCTGGAGCAACTGCTGGCCAGCCATTATCAGCTGGCGCCGCTGGCGCATCTGGTCACGCCGCCCGCCGCTGATTTGCCGGTGCTGCTGCTGAGCCCGGCGCAATTTGCGCGTCTGCCCAGGCTGTGTGGTGCGATCTGGCATGGCTCGACCCTGAGCCGGGAGATCCGCCGCGAAGTGGTCAATGAATTGCGCGAGGGCCTTGGCCAGGAAGCCTTTGCCCTGGCCCTCGCGCACCGGCAGTTGGGCGGCGCGGCCGACCTGCTGCGCGAGCCCGCCGAGTTGATCGACGCCATCGACCGCGATGGCCTCACCTGTGTCGCCGCCTGGCTGCAAGCCCAGCCTGCCGAGTTGCAGTGCTGGCTGCCCCTGCGGTTTGTCGCACCCAAGGGCTACAGCGGGCGCTTGCCCCGCGACCTGGAGATCGTCCAGACCGTCGCCGCCCGGTTACTCGCCGAGGAGCTTGCCCATGAGTGAATTACCCAGCCGTCCGGCCGCGCGGATTTTGCGCGCCGATGAAGCGGCGTTATGGACCGATGGCTTTGCCTTTGTGCAAGCCGCCAGGGCGCACGCCGAGCAGATCAAGGCCGACAGCGACCAATGGCTGCACACCGCCCGCGCCGAGGGTTTTGAAAGTGCGCGCCGCGAAGGTGCCGAACAGGTTGCACAGTTGCTGCTGGAAACCCAGGCCCAAGTCCAGCATTACCTGGCCGGGCTTGAGGCGTCGCTGGCGGACCTGGCCCTGGGCATCGTGCGTGAAGTACTCGGCGAACTGGATGACACCGACCGCGTGGTGCGTTGTACACGCCAGGCCCTGAGCGCGTTTCGCCAGGGCCAGGCCTTGACGTTGTGGGTGCCGCCCGCCGAAGTGAATGCCCTGCGCCCACAGTTGCTCAAGGACGGCATCGCCGTGGAGGCCGATGCGCAACTGGGCGCCGGCCAAGCCCGCCTGAGCAGCCCGGCGGGTTCGGTTGAGCTGGGGCTGGAGGCGCAACTGCAAAGCCTGCGCCGCAGCCTGTTGCCCTTTGCCGAAGAGGGCGTGGCATGAACCTCGATCAACTGCTGCCGCGCCTGACCGAGCGGCTGTCCCAGGCCCGCTTGCGTCCGATGCAGGGCACGGTGCTGAGCATTCGCGGGGTGTTGCTGCGGGCCAGCGTGGCGGGCGCGAGCATCGGTGAGCTATGCCACCTGCGCGACCCGGTCAGTGGTCGCAGCCTCAGCGCCGAAGTGATCGGTTTTGATGGCGACGAAGCGATCCTGTCGCCCATCGGTTCCATGGAAGGCCTGTCGACCCGCACGCAAATCACTGCCACCGGCGAAAGCCTGGGTGTGGCCGTGGGCGATGCGCAATTGGGGCGAGTGATCAGCCCCATGGGCGAGTTTCTCGACGGTGACGGTGTACCGCCAACCCTGAACCTGCAGACCTACCCCTTGCATGCCGAGCCACCGGCCCCGTTCTCCCGGCAATTGATCGTGCGCTCCATGGCGTTGGGCATCCGCTCCATCGACGGCTTGCTGACCCTCGCCCAGGGCCAGCGCATGGGCATCTTCGGCGAGCCCGGTGTGGGCAAATCCTCCTTGTTGGCGAGCATCATCCGCAACAGCGAGGCCGATGTGATTGTCATCGGTTTGATCGGCGAGCGGGGCAGGGAAGTGCGCGAACTGCTGGACGTGCAACTGGACGCCACGGCCCGCGCACGCACCGTTGCTGTCGTCGCCACCTCCGACCGCCCGGCCGCCGAGCGGGTGCGCGCGGCATTTGTCGCCACCACCCTGGCCGAGTACCACCGCGACCAGGGCCGCAATGTACTGCTGTTGATGGACAGCCTCACGCGGTTCGCCCGCGCCCAGCGCGAAATCGGCCTGGCCGTGGGTGAACCGCCGACCCGCCGCGGTTATCCGCCGTCGTTTTTTGCCACCTTGCCCAAGTTGCTCGAGCGCGCCGGCCCGGGCCCTGCCGGCAGCATCACCGCGCTGTACACCGTGCTCACCGAAGGCGACGCCGCCAGCGATCCGGTGGCGGAGGAAGCGCGTTCGATCCTCGACGGGCATATCGCCCTCAGCGCCGAACTGGCGCAGCGCAACTATTTCCCGGCGGTGGACGTGCTGCGCAGCCGCAGCCGCTTGATGGAGCAGGTCGCCGGTGACGAACACAAGCGCCTGGCGATGCGCATCCGTGAATTGATGGCGCGCTACGGCGAGATCGAAATGCTGATCCGCGTCGGCGAGTACTCCGCCGGCAGCGACCCCCTGGCCGACGAAGCGATCACCCGCCATGGGGCAATCGAAGCCTTCCTGCGCCAGAACGCCGACGAACCCAGCAGCCCCGAACAGACCTTGATCCGCATGCGCCAGGTGCTGGCATGAGCCCGAAAACGCAGCAAGCTCCAGTGTGGGAGCTGTCGAGCTTCAGCGAGGCTGCGATGGCGTCAGCACAGCCAACATCAATGTTGCCTGACCCACCGCTTTCGCAGCCTCGCCGGGGCTCGACAGCTCCCACATTCGATCTTCATGCACTCAGTGAGTGCGCTGTTGGTATGACGATGGAGAAAAGAACCGATGAAGACTGAACAACTGCGCACCCTGCAAACCCTGCGGGTGCTGCGCGAACAGCGGGCGGCGAGCCAGTTGGCGGCGCAACAGCAACGCTGCGCGCAAACCCACGGCGCCTTGACCGACGCCAAGGAACAACTGCGCCTGCACCGTGAGGCCGTTGCTCATGAAGCCGGCGAGATTTACGCCTCGCTGACCGAAGGCCTGTCGGTGGCCAGTTGGCAGGCCGCCCAGGATCGCCTGCGGGGCTTGGCCGACGATGAGCAGGTGCTTGAAGGCGACGTCAGCCACGTGTCCAGTACCCTGCAAACCCAGGAGCGCGAGCGTGAGCTGTTTCGCCAGGAGCGCCTGAGCCGCCAGCGCCAGTCCGATGCCTGGCAAAGCCTGCTGGACGGGCGTGAAAGCAGCGAACGGGTGGCCGGCGAGCTGCGTGAAGAACAAGGACTCGGCACATGATCGTGGCCCTTGCCGACCCGTTGGCGCCCTGGCTTGAGCACTACGACCCGGCGCTGCTCACGCTGCATAACCAATTGCACCGCCGGCGGCATGCGTGGCAGGGCCGCTGCGCCGGGCAGGATCTGAGCGTCGCCTGGGCCGCCGATCCCCAGCCGCTGAAAACACCCCGGGATGTGTTGCTGTTGCTCGGACAGTCACCGGTGCGCTTGCGACTCTCGGCTGCCGCCCTGGAACAAGTACTGGTGCCGCTGGCGTTGCAGTTCGACGCGCAAGTGCTGCCGGCATTACCGCGTTCGCTGCTGCTGGAACTGGCCGTGCTGGACCTGATCGAGCGCCTCGAACCGTTGCTCGGCCACCCCGTGCAACTGCTCGAAACCAGTGACGACCTGCGGCCTTATGCAGTGCATCTGGCGCTGACATTGACCTTCGGCAACAACCCGCCAATGGCCGCCCAACTGGACTTGAGTGAAAGCGCTGCAGTGCTGGTGGGCCAGTTGCTGGACCAGCACGGCCAGATCGACGCCGACCCGTTGCCGGCGTTGCGCCACACGCTGTCAGTAGTGGCCGGGCGGCAATGGTTGAGCCTCGGCGAGCTGCGCAGCCTGCAGCCCGGCGATGTGCTGATGCTCGAACCCGGCAGCGGCTGGCTGCTGGACCTTGAGGGCCGCCTGCAAGCCCGCTGCCAGCGCGACGGCTCGTCGCTGCAGGTGCAGGAACCTCTGAACACGCCCCTTTTGGACATGGAGAACACAATGACTGACGTCGATGCCGCCGCGGCCCTGGACGATTTGCCCCTCAAGCTGGTGTGCCAGGTCGGCAGCCTGGAACTGACCCTGGCGCAACTGCGGGAACTGGGGGCGGGCAGCCTGCTGCAACTGAATACGCCGACCGTGGATGGCGTCGACCTGATGGTCAACGGCCGTCGCGTCGGCCAGGGCCAACTGGTGAAAATCGGTGACGGCCTGGGCGTGCGCCTGCTGAGTTTCGCCACCCCATGACCGGTTATCAGCCGAACCTGATCGAGATCATCCTGGTGGTTGCCACCATCGGGTTGATCCCGTTGGCGGTGGTGACCCTCACCGGCTTCATGAAAATCTCGGTGGTGCTGTTCCTGATCCGCAACGCCCTGGGCGTGCAGCAGACGCCGCCGAACCTGGTGCTGTACGGCATCGCGCTGATTCTTTCGGTGTACGTCACCACGCCGTTGATTGGCGACATGTACCGCCAGGTAGAGGGCCGCGACCTGAATATCGAGCACGTCGAGCAACTCAAGGACCTCGGCGACGCCCTGCGCCCGCCGCTACAGGCGCACCTGGCACGGTTTGCCAACGAGTCCGAGCGCGGCTTTTTTGTGCAGGCCACCGAGACCATCTGGTCGCCGGAAGCCCGTGCCGACCTGCGGGATGACGACCTCGTGGTGCTGATCCCGGCGTTTGTCAGTTCGGAGCTGACCCGGGCCTTCGAGATCGGGTTCCTGTTGTACATCCCGTTCCTGGTGGTGGACTTGCTGGTGTCCAACGTGCTGATGGCGATGGGCATGTCGATGGTCTCGCCGAACCTGATTTCGATCCCGCTGAAAATCTTCCTGTTCGTGTCATTGAGCGGCTGGTCGCGCCTGATGCACGGTTTGATTCTGAGTTACGGCTGAGGCACGACCCATGGGCCAGGACGTTTTCCTGTCATTGATGAAACAGGCACTGATGACCGTGCTGATGCTCTCCGCGCCTGCGCTGGGGGTGGCGATCATCGTGGGTTTGAGCGTGGGCCTGTTCCAGGCGCTGACCCAGATCCAGGACCAGACCCTGCCCCAGGTGGTGAAGCTTGTGGCGGTATTGTTGACTATCGTGTTTCTCGGCCCGGTGCTGGCCGGGCAAGTGGCGGAACTCGGCAGCCAGGTGCTGGACAATTTTCCCTTGTGGACGCGCTGACCGCCCATGGATGCCAGCCTTACCGCACAGTTTCTCGAAGTCGCCTACCCGGTGATCAGCTCGGCCTCGCTGGCGGCCTGCCGGGCCATGGGCGTGGTGGTGATCACCCCGGCGTTCAACCGCCTCGGGCTCACCGGAATGATTCGCGGCTGCGTGGCCGTGGCGATTTCGATCCCGATGTTCATGCCGGTGTTCGACGCCATGACCTCGATGCCCAACCACGGCAGCCTGTTTATCGCCGGGTTGCTGATCAAGGAATTCCTGATCGGCATCCTGATCGGCCTGTTGTTCGGCATTCCGTTCTGGGCGGCGGAAGTGGCGGGGGAGTTGATCGACCTGCAGCGCGGTTCGACCATGGCGCAACTGGTGGACCCGTTGTCCACCGGGGAGTCGAGTGTGATGTCCACCTTGCTGACGGTGATGTTGATCACGCTGTTCTTCATGTCCGGCGGTTTTATCCTGATGGTCGACGGTTATTACCACAGCTACCAGCTGTGGCCGGTGACCGCGTTTACCCCGGTGTTTGCCAGCTCGGCGTTGCTGGCGGTGCTGTCGATTCTCGACCAGATCATGCGCGTCGGAGTGCTGATGGTGTCGCCGCTGATCATCTCGCTGCTGGTCACTGATTTGATGCTGGCGTACCTGTCGCGGATGGCGCCGAACCTGCATATTTTCGACCTGTCGTTACCGGTGAAAAACCTGTTTTTCTCGATCCTGATGGTGATCTATATCGGCTTCCTGATTCCGTTGATGCTGGACCAGTTGGCGGAATTTCGCGGCACGGTGGAGCTGCTGAAAACCCTCGCGGGCATGGAGTAGCGCATGGGCGATACCAGCGAAGAGAAGTCCCAGCCGGCCACGGATAAAAAACTCAAGGACGCGCGAAAGAAAGGCCAGGTCGCCAAGAGCCAGGACTTGGTCTCGGGCATGGTCATCCTGTTCTGCACCCTGTGCATTTCCATCCTCGCGCCCCGGGCCCAGGCCCAGGTCACGGCGCTGATCGACCTGACTGCGCAGATCTACATCGAACCCTTCGCCACGGTTTGGCCACGGGTGCTGGACCATGCCGAGCAACTGGTGATCGGCATTACCCTGCCGGTGATGGCGGTGACCACCGGGGTGGTGATCCTGACCAATATCATCACCATGCGTGGCTTTGTGTTTTCCGTGGAGCCGATCAAGCCGGAGTTCAAGCGTATCAACCCGGCGGAAGGCTTCAAGAAGCTGTTTGCCCTGCGCAACTTTGTGGAGTTCATCAAGGGCCTGATCAAGGTGCATGTGCTGGCTGTGGCGTTCTACGTGGTGGGGCGGCATGCGTTGCAGGCGTTGATGGAGTCGTCGCGGTGTGGCGCGGGGTGTATCGAGTCGACGTTTTTCCTGGTGCTCAAGCCGCTGGTGTTTACCGTACTCGCGGCCTTCATCCTGGTGGGCGGGGTGGATGTGTTGATGCAACGCTGGCTGTTCGGCCGCGACATGAAAATGACCCGCAGCGAGACCAAGCGCGAGCGCAAGGACATTGACGGCGACCCGTTGATCAAGAGCGAACGGCGACGCCAGCGCCAGGAGATGCAGGCGCTGGCCACCAAGCTGGGGTTGGGCCGGGCGTCGATGATGATCGGCACCACCGATGGCTGGGTGATAGGCGTGCGTTATGTGCGTGGTGAAACGCCGGTGCCGGTGGTGGTGTGCCGCGCTTCGCCGGAGGAAGCGTTGGGGATGTTGCAGGAGGCGTTTGATTTAGGGATACCGCAAGCGCCGGACAAGGGCTTGGCGGAAGCGATTGCGCGCAAGACGGTGCCGGGGGATCCGGTGCCGGATGCTTCGTTCCAGGCGGTGGCGGACTGGTTGGTGGCGGCGCGGTTGATCTGACGATCTTGAGCCGAACACCGATCAAAATGTGGGAGCGGGCTTGCTCGCGAAGGCGGTGTGTCAGTCACTGAAAATGTTGACCGACCCACCGCCTTCGCGAGCAAGCCCGCTCCCACATGGGTTCTGCCGGGTGTCAGGAAGTTCAGTTATGGCTTGTCCACATCATGGTACTCACCCCCATACCCATCCCCCACCCGCCAGATAATGTCGTGGTTCTCATTGGTCCATTCCGACGGTTTCAGCGAGTACTTGTAGTCCTCTGAGTTACGGTTATTCCCGTCCCCGATAAAGTCCGGGTGGTCCCGCCGATGGTCGCCCCCGCGGATACTCGACCGCGCATCCCACTCTTCCTTGCGGAAATCAAAAATACTCTGGTCCTGCGGCGCATCCCGCTGGCCCCAGTCGGACAGGTAGGTCTGCAACCACACGTACGCTTCATCCCCGTTGGGCTTGAGCAGCCCGTCCTGCTTGAAGTCCTGGATCTGGTCCCAGTTCTGCATCGAGATCTTGTGCAGCTTGTGGGACTGCACCGTGCTCAAGATCGCCCCGACAAACGACAACGCGCCGGAGATCAAGAAACCCACCGGTCCCAGGAACGGAATGATCCGCCCGGTCACCCCCAGCGTGCCCAGCACGCCGCCGGCCGCGCCCACCAGGCTGCTGACACCACCGGCCATCGACAGTGAGCCCGAGGCGATTTTCACCGGGTCTTTCTCGCGCACACCATCACGCAAGGTAAACGCCGCCTGCACCACACTGATCACGCCGCCTGCCACGTCGGTGGCCATGCCGATCACCTTGATCGCGCTGCTGGCGAACTTCGCGCCAAACCCGGCCCCGGCCACGCCGCCGCGGCTGGCAATGCCTTTTTCAATGCCTTCCTGGATCTTCGCCGCACCTTCGTCGCTCCAGCCGCCGCTGTTGAGGGCCTTGCCCACGTCCTTGCCGTCGTCCATGGCCTGGTCGACGATCTCGAAATACTTCTTCTGCACCGCCTCGGCGTCCTTGGGCAGCGCGTGGTACCCCTCGCCGGGCTTGGCCCACAGGTCGGGCAGGGAACGGTCGAAGCCCATCAGCTTGTACGCGTTGGTGCCGCGCAACTTGTCGTAGACCTTCAAACCCAGCGTGGCGAAGTGCGAGCCGGTGCCAAGGAAGCCAAGGAAGTCGTTGGCGATGCCCAGGCGTTTCATCGGCGTATCCGCCAGCTTGCCGCCTTGCCCGGCGAGTTGGTAGACGATACGGCCCATGCCGATTGCGCCGCCCACCGAGCCGAGTACGCCGTTGTCCTTGAGGAAGTTGAGGTTCTTCACGAACGCGCTGCGGTTCTCTTCGCTGAGGCCCGGCATGATCTCCTTGCTCACGGCCTTGTCGATGTCGCTGAAGCTGATCACGCCGTTTTTCTGCCAGGTGTCGCCAAGGGAAATCATCGCCTTGCCGAAATCGGCGGCGGCGTTTTTGTCCTTGAGCAGTTGGTCGACGAACTTCGAATACACACCCAGCGCCTGGCGCGGCAGGCCGTCGGCACTGCCCTTGAGCATCGACAGGATTGCCATGGTGTTGTCGGTGGTGGCCAGGGCGGTGTTGTCGTCTGAGATCTTGGTGGGATCGTCCATCAGCTTTTCAACGGCATCGGTGTAGCCGTCGATCTGCAGGTTTTGCAGGAAGTTGTCGGCCTTGGCCGGGTCGATATCGGCCAGGGCGGTGTAGGCGGTCTGGATTTCCTGGGTGGCCAGTTCGGTCTTGCCGCTGTCCTGCAGGGACTTGATGTACTGGGTGAAGTTCTCCGAGGAGGTGCTGTCGATCAGGCGCTGCCTGGTCTCATCGACCTTCGCCTGGCCGCCGTCGACCTTGCCCAGGGCTGCGTCGTGGTTGGCCTTGATGTCGTGCTGGATGGTCGAGTCGCCGAGCAGGTCGTTGATGGTCTGGTCGATGGCCTTGGTGTCGAAGATGTTGTCGCGTACATCCCGCGAGGTCACGTCGATGGGCGTGGTGGCGATGCCCTGGTTGCCGAAGCCGTGCTCGGGAATGATCGACATGCCGTTGTCGGCCATGCTCCTGGCTTCCACCGCCCGCAGGAACTTGGCGCGCGGGTCGTCCTTGCCGATGCTGCCGTCCTTGACCCCGGCGCGGTAGCTGTCCACCAGGGTCTTCATCGACAGGTCCTGCACCGACAGCGGGTTGCCGCTGTCATCTTTCTCGGTGGTGGTCAGGTTGTCGACGGAGACGTCCTTGAGGGGCGGCAGGCCGTTGTCGGTGCGCAGCTTGTCGACGTCGGTGGTTTGCGCGGCGATGTCGCTGCGGTAGCTGGAAATCTGCTCGAACATCTGTGGATTGCTGTCTTCCGACACCACGATTTTCTCTTCGCTGCCCCCCGGCTTGTGCTGGGTGAAGGCGATCAGGCCCGGGCCATAATCACCGGCGCCGCCGACGCTCATGATGTCTTCGGTGGAGGCCAGGTAAGCGTCCGGGGCGGCGAGGGTGTAGCCGTCGCCCTTGGCCTTTTCGATGCCGGCCAGGGTTTGGCCCTTGCTGGTGTAGGCGGCGAAGGCTTCGGGGGTGATGTCCTTGGACACCACCAGCAGTTTACCGTCGGCCTGGTTGACCACCAGGATGCCGTCCATGGGCGCGTCGACCTTGCTGATGTCGCCCAGCTTCAGGCTGGCCTCGTCCTTGCGCAGCAGTTCCTGGCCGGGCAGGGACTGGGCGTTCTTGATGTAGTCGAAGGCCTGCGAGCCTTCGCTGGCGTGCACGGCGTGGAGGAAGTTGTAGAAGGTGCCGCCCGCGTTGGGGTTGGGGTTGCTGAGGTCGGCGCCGGGCTGCGGCAGGTCGGCTTCGGACTTGCTGATCGCGTACTTGTGGCCCTGGTGTTCGAACAGGATCACTCCGGCGCTGCTGTCTTCGGACACCACTTTCAACTGGCTGAAATCGAGGTCGCCCGGCAGGCTGGTGACTTCTTCATAACCTTTGGATTTGCCGTCATTGAGGGCTTCCTTGGTCACCCCGGCCTGGGTGTAGGTGCTGAACGCCTGGGGCGTGAGCAATTCGGAAATGACCAGAGTCTTGCCGTTTTCAAGGCTGACCTTGAGGATGCCGTCTTCAGCCTTGCCCACGGATTTGATGTTGGCCAGGCGCACGCCGTCGCCGTCTTCGCGCAGCAGTTGCTGGTCGGGGTTCTTCAGGCTTTCGACGATGGCCTTGCCGGCCGGGGTGCCCTGGGTTTCGGCCAGGGTCTGGAGGAAGGTGTACAGCGGGGTACCTTCGTCGGGCCCGCCCTGGTTGACCGGGGCTACGGCATGGCCGAAGCGCAGGTTCTTCAATACGTCGAAGCCGTCCTGGGCGTTGGCCGCACCCTCGGCGCTGATCTTGTATTTGGCGCCGTCCTGTTCGAAGTAGATCACCCCGGCGTCCTTGTCTTCGGAAATGACCTTGAGCTTGTCGATGTCGAGTTTGGCCGGGAGGGCGGTGACTTCCTTGTAGTCCTCGGGCTTGACGGTTTTGTCGCCCGGCCCGGTGCTGGCAAGGATTTTGGCTTTGTTCAGGACGGCGTCGAAAACCCGCTCGGGAGCGTTGGGTTGATCGACGCGGGGCGACGCGGATTTTTCGGGGCGGGTGATCATCGGTTCAGTCCATGTGAGGGGCGCACGAGGACTCGATAGTAGGGGCTGCAAGCGAGTGAAAACGGGTTCGTTGGCAACAAGTCACAAGCTTTCACAGGTGTGAAATTCACGTCCCGGGGTAGCGCGTCTCCATCACGACGGACAATGCATCCGGACGCCAGAATTCCTGGTCGAACTCCACCGGCTGGTCATCCTCGCCGAAGTTCAAGCGTTCCAGATACACGCTGGTGGAACCGGTGGACAATTGCAGCAACTCCGCCTGCTCTTCATTCACCGTGCCAATGTGCATCTCCAGCTCACACCGCGACAGCACCCGGGAAAACCGCTCCCGCAGCAGTTGGGTCAGCGAGGTATTCAGGTCAGCCTCCAGCAGCCCCGGGCACCAGCTGGCCAGCAGTGCATTGAACTCCAGCAACACCGGCCGCCGGTCGATCCAGCGCCGCCGTTGCAGGAAAAACACCGGCTCATCCGCCGACGCGAGGCCCATCCGCCTGGCCAGCCAATCGCCCGCGGGGCGCAGCTCTGCGTGCAGGCATTCGGTGCGCGGCGTACGGCCTTGGGCACTTACGTAATCCATGAAGCCGCTGATGCGCGTCGGGTCATAGCGGATGCGCCGGGGGCTGACAAACCAGCCGCGACGGTTTTCCCGGTACACCAGGCCCTCGGCTTCCAGTTGCTGCAAGGCCTGGCGCAAGGTGACCCGGGTGCAGCCGAAGCGCTCGATCATCTCCCGTTCGGACGGGAATTTCTCATCCGCCTGCGGCACACCCGCCGCGATATCGTGGGCGATCTGTTCGCGAATGCGCTGGTAGTGCGGTGAAATCGGGTCGAAAGGCATCCTGGGGTTCCGTGTGCAGGCCTGGCGTGGGCGTGACTCTACCGTTCCTGTTGGCGCAGGTCACGCAGTGCCCACCAGCACCTTACTCAAAGCGGAACGAAGCCCCATGGGCCGAGGTTGGCAAGCGGTCACTGCCGTCGGCGCTGAGCCGCGAACGCAGGGTGCCGGTCTGCGGTGTGGTGCGATACAACCCACGTTTTTGCAGGGCCGGGATCACCAGTTCGACAAAGTCATTCAGCGAGCCGGGGCTGATCAACGGGTTGAGCATGTAGCCGCTGGTGCCGGAGATTCTGGCGTGTTCCTCGATTTTTTCCGCCACCTGCTCCGGCGTGCCCACCAGGATCAGGTCGCTGCCCCGCGTCACGTTGGCGAAGCGTTGCTTGACCTCGCCGGCGGTCAGCGGTTTACCGCTGCCATCGGGTTTCATCACGTAGGAGGTCATGCCTTCGGTGTGAGTGGACAGTGCTTCGCTGTCGGCGTAGCGGCTGATATCGATACCGGTGTCGCCAGCGTAGCTCACCAACTGCGCCTGCAGGTGATAGTTGCTTTGCAGGGTCTCGTATTTCTTTTGTGCTTCGATGGCGGTGGGGGCCGTGACGATGCGCAACACGGTCAGGGATTTGACGTCTTGCTGACTGCGCCCGCGGGCCTCGGCCTGGCGCCAGATATCTTCCAGCCCCTGGCGTATCTCCAGCGGGTTGGATTTGGCGATAAACACCAGCTCTGCATGTTTGGCCGCGAACTGCCGGCCACGGCCCGACCAACCCGCCTGGATCAGCAGCGGAGTGCGTTGCGGTGAGGGGGACGTGAGGTGCGGGCCGGCCACCCGGTAATGGTCGCCGGCATGCTGGATCGGTCGAACACGCGTGCCATCGGCATAGGTGCGTGCGAGTTTGTCGGCGAGCACCGCGTCATCGGCCCAGCTGCCTTCCCAGAGCTTGTACACCACGTCGAGAAACTCTTCGGCGCGTTCGTAGCGGTCGTCGTGCTTGATCATCTGCTCCAGGCCGAAGTTGCGTGCGGCGCTGGACAGGTAAGAGGTGACGATGTTCCAGCCGATACGCCCATCGGACAAATGGTCCAGGGTGCTGAAGCGCCGGGCGTGGGTGAATGGGTGTTCATAGGTGGTGCTGACCGTGACGCCAAAGGCGAGCTTTTCGGTCAGGGCCACCAGTGCGGGAATGATCGTCAGCGGGTCGTTGGCCGGCGCTTCCACCGCCCATTTCAACGCCGCCGCTTCGGACCCGCCAAACACATCGTAGAAGCCCAGCACATCGCCGAAGAACATCAGGTCGAGGTTGGCTTCATCTGCCGTGCGGGCCAGGTTCGACCAGTACTTGAGGGTGTTGATGCCCAGGCGTTCATCCGCCGGGTGGGTCCACAGGCTGGGCGCGCCGCCGCAGCCGACACTGGCTTGTTCGTACAGGCCGAATAACAACGGGGTTGGATCAGACATTGTGCTTCCTGCAGGTAAAAAGCGGTTATCGCCCGTGAAGGTAGGCCTTGCCGTAGTGCCGCTCCAGGCGTGCCTGGATCAGTTCCAGGCCAATGGAGAGCAGCCAGTAGATGACGGCAGCGGTGGTGAGCATTTCGATATAGCGGTATGAGGAGCGCCCGTAGGACTGCGCGAGGAACATCACTTCCCAGACGCCCATGACCGAGACCAGCGATGAGTCCTTGAGCATCGAAATGAACTGGCTGGTGGTCGGTGGAATGATGGTGCGCATCGCCTGGGGCAGCACGATCTGCCAGAACGTCACCGCCGGGCCCATACCCAGCGCCGCCGCTGCATTCCGCTGGCCCTGGGACACTCCGATGATGCCGGCGCGAAAGATCTCGCTCAGGTATGCCCCGTAGTTCAACGACAGTGCAATGATCCCGGCGCTGATGGCGCCCGGCACTACGCCCAACTGGGGCAGGCCGAGGTAGATCAGCAAAATCTGGATCAGCAGCGGCGTGCCGCGAAAGAACGAGGCGTAAAAACTGGCAATCCCGAACGCCACCGCGCTGTTCGACAAGCGCGCCATGGCCGTCGCAAACCCCAGGGCCAGGGACAGCCAGATCGAGCAGAAACACAGGAACAGCGTCAGCGCCGCACCCTGCAGAAAGCCGTTGGGCGACAGGTGCAGGCCCACCAGGTTTTGCCACTTGGCCGCGACGATCGCAAACTTCAGGTCGAAGCTCATGAACAGCCCGGCGAACAGGCACAGCATCACGCCCCAGGTCAGCCACAGGCGCACCTGGAAGGGCAACCACTGGTGTTTGACGGGCGGCGGTTTCACCACAGAGGTCGGGGTGGGAAAAACGCTCATTGGGTGATGTCTGCGCCAATCCATTTCTGGGAGATCTTCGTCAGCGTGCCGTCGCTTTTAAGGTCGGCCAGCACTTGGGTCAGCCTCGCGTCCCATTGGGGGTCGCCTTTTTCGGTGGCGACCACGTTGGGCTCGCTGTAAAGCTGTTTGCCGACGACCTTGAAGCGTGGGTCATGCTTGATTCGCTCATTGGCGGTCACCAGGTTGGTGAGCATTGCGTCCAAGCGTTTGCCGGTGCCGAGCGCCAAGTCCTGGAAGGCCACGATTTCATTGTCGTAAGGCACGGCTTGAATCTGGCTGAACGGGTATTCGATTGGCGTGTTGGCGCCTTCGATCACCAAGTCTTTGTTCAGGTAGGCCTCGTAGGTCGAGGCGCTGCCCACGCCGACTTTTTTCCCGGAAAGGTCACTGGCCGAGTGGATGGAAGATTCATCGGCGTTGACCACGATGACCGCCGGTGAGGCGTAATACTCGACAGGAAAATTGAACACTTGCCCACGGGCGGCACTTGGGGTCATGGAGCAGATGCACACGTCATAACGCCCTTGCCAGCGGCCTGCTGCGATTACTTCCCAAGAGGGTGTTTCCAACTTCAGGGTGACGCCAAGTTTGTCGGCCACGGCCTTGGCCACGTCGACGTCGAAGCCATCCAGCTGGTTTTGTTCATTGAGAAAAGAGAAGGGCGGATAGTTCTCCATCAGCACGCCAACCAACTGTTTGGATTGCGTGATGCGATCCAGCGTTGCCCCGGCGAACACCGCCGGGCTGGCCACTAACAGGGCCAGGCCCAAGGTCACGACAGTACGTAAATTCATAAATATACCCATGGGATTTTTTATATTTAAACGCGATAAGGGCTTTATGTTTAATGATTTTATGTACTGTAATGCGTTGTTTTAGTTATATGTTTTCCCAACTGTTGGCCTGGCAACAGTTGGGAAACAAACATCGTGTTCAAGCAACTGAAAGTTGCTGTTCCTGTTGGCGCAGGTCACGCTGCCATGACACCAACCCATACGCCGCCAGCACCACAAACCCGGCATACAGCGCAGCGGTCAGTTGCAGGTCCTTGTACACAAACAGGCCCACGTAGACCGTATCCAGCACGATCCACAGCCACCAGCTCACCACATACTTGCGCGCCGCCCACAGGCTGGCCACTAGGCTGAAAGCGGTGAGCAGCGAGTCCAGCCACGGCAGTGCGGCATCGGTGAAGTGGTGCATGGCGGCGCCCAGCAGCAGCGCGCCGATCACCCCGGCGAGCAGGTGCCGCCATGCTTCCTGGACCGGCAGCCGTTCCACCCGCACCTTGCCCGCGTCGATGCGCCCGGTGCTCCAGCGCCACCAGCCGTAGCCCTGCAACACAGCGAAGACCAGTTGCAGGAGCATGTCGGAATACAGCTTCACGTCGAAGAAGATCCAGCCGTACAGCAACACCGCGACCACGCTGACCGGCCAGCACCAGCGCACCCGTCGGGCGGTGAGCCACACCCCGGCGATATTGAAGATCACAGCGACTATTTCCAGCGGCGTCATACGGTCCCCTCAGGGTCAGTTTTGCAGGTGCAGCGCTTGTTGCTTGAGCTGGCGCTTGCGTTCAAAGGGCAGTTTTTCCTGGTCGCCATACGGCGCGCTGTACCAGTTGCCGTAAGTCGGGTTGGGCAGCACGAACCAGCGCTGGCCGAGCCAGCCCAGGTAGGGTTCGGCGGCCTCGCGCTGGGCGTCCAGGGTGTTGTGTTCGGCCTGCACGAAATCCCCCAGGGAATCACCCGCCAGGATCAGCACGCGGGCGTGTTGGGCGACCCATTGGCGTCGGCAGTTCTTGCCGTAGCCGGCGTGTTCGCAGCCGCCAATGGGCGTGCCGGCAGCCAGTACCTGCTGCTCGCTGTCCACCGGAAAGCCCCGCAGGCGCAGGTTGTTGACGGTGGCCCGGACCTGGCTTTGCTCGCGGTTGGTGATGTAGTACACCGTGATGCCTTTGTGTTTGGCGGCCTGCAGGAACGTCACGGCGCCCGGCAGCGCCTGGGCCTTGGCCTGGTCGACCCAGGTGTTCCAGCGGTCGTAGGAGTAGACCTGGTTGTTGACGACGTCCCGGGCATTCAGCGGGATGTTGTCGAGCACGGTCTCGTCGATGTCGACGATCACCGCTGGCGGCAGCCCGGCCAGATTGCGCGGTGGCAAGGGCAGGGCGTCCCAGTCCGGGGTCTTGAGGGCCACGTCCAGTTGGCGAGTGGCGTTGGCGAACACCTGGCGGTAGATCAGCTCGTGCTCGATGGAGGTCTGGGTCCACAGCACCGCATCCAGCTGGTCGTTGGCGGGCGGTTGCTGCTGGCAGCCGACGAGGGCGGTGGAGAGCAGGCACACACTGGCAAAAATCAGATTACGCATGAACAGTCAGCCTCAAAAATTGACGGTGGCGGATAACCGCGCGGTGCGTGGCGCGCCCAAGAACAGGTAGCCATCGCCCGCCGATTCACCCACATCGCGCCAGTAGCGTTTGTCGAACAGGTTGTCGACGGTCAGGCGCAGCACAGTATCGTAATCACCGACTTTGGTGCTGTAGCGTCCGCCGACATCGAACACCGCATAGTCGTCGACCTTCACGCTGGCCTCGCGGTTCGCGTACTTGCTGCCGCTGTATTGCACGCCGCCGAGCAGGGCCAGGCCCTTGATCCCGGGAATGCTGTAGTCGCCGTGCAGGCTGGCGCGCAGCTTGGGTACGTTGATCGCCTGGTGGCCGTCGTAGTCGTCGGTGCCGCTGCCGCTCACCCGGGCGCGAATCGCCGCCACGCTGGCCGACACTTGCAGGTTATCGGTCACTCGGCCGTTGGCAGAGAGTTCCAGACCCACGTTCTTCTGCTTGCCTTGCTGCACAAAGGTGAGGGTGCCGTCATCGTTGGGCCGGTTGTATTGCAGGTCCTGGGTGATCTGGAACAGCGCGGCGGTCAGGCTCAGGCGCTGGAAGTCACGCTTGATCCCCACTTCCAGCTGGCGCGAGGTGGTCGGCGGCAATACCTCATCGGCGTTGCTGCTGAACCATGCCGCGGTGCCGCCCAGGGGCAGGCCCTTGCTGTAGCTGGCGTACAGGGTGGTGTCCGGGCGCGGCTTGTAGATCAGCGCCACCTGGGGCAGGAATACGCTGCGCTGGGTATGGCGGGTGGTGTCGCCGGCCTGGTCGTAGGTTTCTTCGTCGAGGCGCACCTGGCGCCCGCCGAGAATGGTTTGCCACTGCTCGTTGAAGCTGATGCGGTCGCTGGCGAACAGCCCGTATTGGCGGCTGTCCAGGCGCCGGTAGGTATGGCCCAGCGGCCCCTCGTAGGGGTCAAGCACCGGCGGCTTTTCGTAGATATTGCCCTCGCCGATGTATTCGTTGACTGATTCACGCCGGTCCACCAGGCGGCGGTAGGCAGTGGTGCCGAAGGTCAGGTCATGCTTGAGAAAACCGGTGTCGAACTGGCCGTTGAGGGCGGCCTGGGCTTCTTCGTTGCTGCGGGTGTCATCGGGGCTGCGGTAGTCCGAGATGTCGTAGTCGCCCTCGGCGCTGAAGTGGTTGGGCACTGCGGTGTTGGCGCAACTGGCGGCGCCGTAGCAACCCCAGGCGAAGGTGCTGTAGTCGTCGATCACCACGCGGCTGCGGGAGGCGCTGAAGCTGGCTTTCCAGGCCTCGTTGAAGCGGTATTCGAACAGGCCGTCGAGGTTCAGCGACTTGATGCCCACCGGGTTCGACCAGCTCTGGTAGCCCAGCAGATCACGTGGCGACACGTTGTGGGGCACGGTGGTGCCGCCGAGCAATTGGTATCCGGGCACCGAGCGTTGCTCGCGGTTCTGGTATTCGGCGTTCAGTTGCAGCAGGGCGTTGGGGCTGATGTTCCAGTCGAGGGCCAGGGAGGCAAAGTCCCGCTGGCCGTCGGCGTGGTCGACGTAGGAACGGATGTCTTCGTGGGCCAGGTTGACCCGCACCCCCACCTGCTGCTCGGCACCGAGCCAGCCGCCGACGTCGGTGGCCAGGTAGCGCTCGCCGTGTTCGTTGGTGGAGACAGTCACCGAGCGCACGTTCTCCGGGCGCTTGCTTACGTAGTTGATCAAGCCGCCGGGTTCGGACACGCCGCTTTGCAGCCCGGACAGGCCCTTGAGCACTTCCACTTGCTGCTTGTTTTCCAGTGCGACGTTCTGTTCGCCGGTGATGGTGCGACCGTTGATCTTGTAGCTGCTGGCCGGGTTCAACGAGAAACCGCGCACCACGAAATTCTCGTAGTAACCCACCGGCGCATAGCTGTCGCCGACCGAGGCGTCGTTCTTCAATACTTCACTGAGCAGGCGGGCTTGCTGGTCTTTCAGGCGAGCCTCGGTGATCACCGCCACCGAGGCCGGGGTGTCCAGCAGCGTGGCGTTATCGAAGCCGGCGACAGCGGCCTTTTTCGCCTGGTAGTCGGTGGCCTGTTCACCGACTACGGTGACGGTGTCCAGGGTCGCGTCCTGGGCGTGGGCGGCCGTGGCGGCGAGGGTGATGCTCAGGGCGAGCAGGGTGTGACGGTACGGTGTTGCCATAAAAGGAGCGCTCCAAGGGCCTGCCCGCTGGCGCCTCGCGCTTTATTGGGCGCAAAGGGGCCCTGCGCTGCGCAACGGACGGGTTGCCAGTACGAAATTAAAAAGCCGGGGTCGCCGCAAAGGGCGTCAGGCCGGAGCTGCTCCGGTAGTCATTGGTAAGCGTGCGTCGGCGGCCCATTCCTGCAGCGAGCCGTCGTAGAGTGCGAGGTCCTGGCGACCCAGCAGGGTCAGGGCCAGGGCGTTGGCCGCCGCGGAAATTCCGCCGCCGCAGTACAGAATCAATGGACCGTCGCTGTGCAGCAGCGTGGGTCCGATAGCCACGGCCAGGGCGTCCTTGGGCAGGTAGCGACCCTGTGCATCAAACAGCGTGCGTGCCGGCAGGTTGTGGCTGCCGGGAATGTGCCCGCGCCGGGCGTAGCGGGTGGCTGCGGTGCCGTCGAACAAGGCGCTGCCCAACGCGCAGACGAGTACGCCGGGTGCTTGTCCTGCGGCCACCGCCTCAACGCCTGCGCGGTCGATCCACAGTGGTGCGTAGGTGCTGATCGGCCAGGGTTCGACGACGGGTGTGTTTGCAGGCTGCCCGCTGTGTTGCGGTAACCCCGCCCGTTGCCAGGCGTTGAAACCACCGTCCAGCACGCCGGCGTGAATGCCCAGCCCGCGCAGCATCCACCACAGGCGTGCGGCCCAGAAACCGTCGGCGCGATCGTAGATCACCACGTTGCTGCCGGCGCCTGCACCCAGATTCGCCAGTGCCTGAATCAGGCCTTGTGGTGTTGGCAGGGCGAAGCTGTAGCTCGCTTGAACGTCGGCCAGATCGGTCAGCAAATCGGCATGCCGTGCGCCGGGGATATGTGCGTGCAGCCAACCGGCATGACCGCTGGCGACCCGGTAATCACCGTCAAAACGCGGGGACGGCAGGACGACGGTGGCGTCCAGTATCACCAGCCCGGGCTCCCCGAGGTGGGCATGCAGCCAATCGGTATCGACCAGGATACTCATACGGATTTTCGCCGCAGGTGGTTGAGCAATCGTTGCCCCTGGGCACTGGCAAACCACTGCAGATGGCCCAGCAGGTAGGCGTGATAGGCCACGTCGGCGCTGCGGGTGGAACCCACTACGCCTTGGTAGTACGCGATTTCGGACAGGGCAAAATCCACATGCACCAACGGCAGCAGGGCGCTCAGGGTGTGCAGGTCCTGGGCGCTCAATGGCCGGCCCCGATGATAGCCGGTGAGCAATGCGTCGACGCTGTCGAGGTCCGCTGCTGCCAGTCCACCGCTGTCCAGGTCCAGCCAGGGCACGGCGTTGCGTTCGATGGCGGTCGCCAGGTCGTAGAGGGCGAAGGTGCGGTCGGCGAGGCCGAAGTCCAGCACGCTGGCGACGTTGCCGTCTGCATGCCACAGCAGGTTCGAGGCGTGCCAGTCGTTATGGGTCCAGAGCGCCGGTTGTTGGTGCAGCAAGGGTTGCAGGGGCGCGTGCCAGGGCAACAGCAACTCGGTCAGCCGTGCGTGCCAATCCTTGTCGGCGAGGTACTCGGTCAGCGCGGGGGTGTTGGCGATCGCGGCCAGTGGCGCGGGTTGATCGATCACCCGGGCATTGGCCAGCAGCACTTCTGTTTGACGGCGGGGTGCGCTGTAGTGCTCGGCTGCGATGTGCAATCGAGCCAGCGCCACACCCGCCGCCTGCGCATGTTGAGTGCTTTGGAAGGGCGACCACGACAGCGCATCGCGGTACAGGTCAAGGCCCTCGGCGACATGGTGAATCTCGTAGGTCCATTCACCTTGCGTCGTGGCCGTTGCACCGTGGCGGTTCGGCACCACTGCGGCAACCGGTGCGCCGTGGCGATGCAGGTGGGCGATCAGGCGGTGTTCTTCTTCCAGCCATGCGGCTTGGCGCACGTGTCGGTGATGCCGTTTGACGAACAGGGTGGCGCTGCCGGTATTGATCAGCCCGGCAGCGGAGAACGGTCGCGGGCTGTGCCAATGCAAACTGCGCAGTTGACCCAGTTGCGGGTACTCGTGCAGCAACTGTTGGATATCTGCTTCGTGCAGCGCTGGCCAGTCGGCAGCTACCGGATCAAGCCCCAGGCCATGGGCGGTGCGTTGTGGATTCATGCCGTCGCCCCGGGCAGATAGGCGTTGCTGGTTGCCCCTTGCCACACCTGCGGATTGTCGAGCACCGCGTGCTCGTGCAGCCACTCGGCATAAGGTTTCAGCAGCGCCTGGCGTTGCTCGCCCCAACGACCGTCATGCAGCCAGGTCGGAGCGATTTTGTGCAGGGATGCGCTGAGCAATTCCGCCGGGAAATACGGTGTGGTGTGCTCATAGGCCGCCAGCGCGATGGCTGGCTCTTCGGCCACGGCGAGATAGCCACGGGCGGTGGCCGCGAGGAAATCACGCACCAACCCGGGCTGCTCGGCGAGGGTTCGTTCGTGGGCGCCCAACAGGTAGCTGTGATACGCCGGTGCGCCAATCTGATCCACCGGCAACACCACCCGGCGTTCTGCTTCGATTGGGCTGTGCATCAACGCTTCCCAGGCCCAGTAGCCGCCGAAACTGGCATCGGCGATGCCTTCGGCCAACTGTTCGGGCCGCAACTCACGCACGCCGCTGTCCACCAGGATCACGCCATCGGGGTCGCCACCGTCGTTGCTCACCAGGTGACGCACCATCGCCAAACCCCGTGGCGTGGGGTTGAGCGCCAGGCGCTTGCCCACCAGGTCTCGTGGGCGGCGGATGCCGGAGTCGGTCAGGGTTTGAATCGACTCAAGGCCCGCATGATTGATCGCCGCGATGCCTTGCAGCGCTTGCCCCCGGCCGCGCCGGACCAGCAGGCGGTTGCTGGGGAAAATGCCGAAGTCCGCCGCGCCGGTCAGCAGGTGTTCAAGGGTGTCGCCACGGTAGGGGTCGTGCACCACCAACTCCACATCCAGGCCCAGCTCGGCGTACCAGCCGCGTTCCCGCGCCAGGTACAAACCCGCCGAATTCGGCCAGGGATGAAAGTACTCCAGCATTACCTTTACCGACACCATCGCTTGCTTCTCCAGCCTGCAGTCTTTTGATGGGGGCGATTTATAAGGGAGCAATCTGGTATATACCAATATCGTTTATTGCTATGGATATAACCGGGACCAAAAAAAACCGCGGCCCAAGCCGCGGTTTTTTACTCATCGCCTGGGTCAATCGGCAACGATGGCGTACGTTTCGATTTCGACTTTCTGCCAGGGGCGCAGCATCGAATCCACCTGAATCAGGCTGCTGGCCGGGCGAATGGCGTCGAACACCTCGCTGTGTGCCTTGGCGACGGAGGCGGCATCGTTGATATCCCGCAGGTAGACCACGGTGCGCACTACGTCTTCAGGGCCCATGCCCGCCTCGGCCAACACTTTGTTGACGGTGACGAGAATGGCCTGGGCCTGTTCGTAAGCATTGCTGTGTTCGTAATCGGGTGAGGCGCAGGTGCCGGAGATGTGCAGGTGGTTGCCAACGCGAACGGCGCGGGAATAACCGAACACGTTTTCGTACTGACCGCCCGAGGAAATAGTTTGCCGCGCTGTGGTTTTACTGGTCATGGTGGTTCTCATGTTGGGAGGGGTTTACCGGTGGAGTCCTTGACGAACAGGATCGAAATCAGGCCGACCACGGCACCGCCGATCAGGTACCAGGCGGGAATCATCTGGTTGCCGGTGATCGATATCAGCCAGGTATTGATCAGCGGGGCCGTGCCTCCGAACAGCGAGACCGCGACGTTGTAGCTCAAGGCGAGGGCGCTGTAGCGCACGCGGGCCTTGAACAGCGAAGTCATGGTGGCCGGCATCGCTCCTTCAAAAAACAACTGGGCGAGGGTCAGGATCAGCAGGGCGGCCAGCAGCAACCCGACACTCTGGGTATGCAGCAGCATGAAGCAGGGGAACGCCATGACGATCAGCAGCACGCAGCCGGTAATGATCATCCGGTTCCGGCCCAGTCGGTCGGCCAGCAAGCCTGAAACCGGGATCAACACCAGCATGAACAGCGTCGCGGCCATCCCCAGGTTCCTGGCGAACGTATTGCTGTACCCGAGTACGTTTTCCAGATAACCCGGGATGTACCCGAGGATGATGTAGTAGGTCACGTTGAACACGGTGACCAGGCCCATGCATTGCAGGATTTTCGGCCATTCGTTGACCAGTAAGCTGAACAGGCTGGGTTCGGCGCCCGTCGCCTTTCGCAGTTTTTCGTTGGCCTGGATTTCCTTGAACACTGGTGTTTCTTCCAGGCCAAGGCGCAAGTAGAGGGCGATCAGGCCGAGCAGGCCGCCAATCGCAAAGGGTACGCGCCAGCCCCAGTCCTGCATGGCTTGTTCGCCCAGGCCCAGGGTAAACAGGCTGACCACTGCACCGCCCAGCAGGAACCCGGAGATATTGCCGAATTCCAGCCAACTGGTGAAAAAGCTGCGTCGCTCGTCCGGCGAATGCTCGGCGATGAACGTGCAGGAACCGCCGTACTCGCCACCCGCCGACAGGCCCTGGAGCAGACGCATGAGAATCAACAGGACGGGCGCAAACAGGCCGATGCTCGCGTAACTCGGGATCAAGGCAATGGCGAAGGTTGCGACGGCCATCAGCGTGATGCTCAGCGACAGCGCCGTGCGCCGGCCAAACTTGTCGCCAATGGGACCGAACACCAGGCTGCCCAGTGGCCGAATCAGGAAGCCCGCCGCGAAGGTGGCGTAGATCGCCATCAACTGGGTGGTCGGGTTGTCGTTGTGGAAGAACGTCTTGCCGATGATGCCGGCGAGAGAGGAGTAGAGCGCAAAGTCGAACCATTCGACCATATTGCCCAGTGTCACGCCGACGACCGCTTTGGTCAGCCGTTTGCGTGAGGGTTCAGCCGATGCACGGTCGGCGGGAAACCCTTGATGAATCGAGGAAGCGTGAACTTCGCCCATGATATTGCCCTCTGGAATAATTGTAGTGAGGCAGCAGTCAATTGGGAGTGGCAGGCCCACGTCTGATGCGCGGGGCCTGCGGAGGCTGGGGTCATCGCATATACACGCCCCCGGCGATGCACAATGATTCGCCTGTTATGTAGGAGGGTTTGGCGCTCAGTTGCCAGACCCATTCGGCGATTTCTTCGACCCGCGCGGCGCGTTTCAAGGGGATCGATTCGATGGCGGCCTCGATGCGCCCGCCGGCACGGGTGCCTTCGGTATCCACCCAGCCCGGGGCCAGTGCGTTGACCACAATATTGTCGCCGGCCAGTTCGATGGCCAGGGAGCGGGTCATCGACACCACAGCAGCCTTGGAGGCGCTGTAGAGCAACTGGTTTTTCGACACGGTGAACGCATCCACCGAGGCGAAGAACACGATAGCGCCTCCGCCGGCGGCTTTCAGGTGACGGGTGCCGATACGTGCGATGTTCAGTGAGCCCAGCACGTTGATGTCGAATATCTTGCGGTACAGCGCTTCGCTGAAGCTATCCAGGGATGACGTGGGAAAGACCCCCGCCGCATTCACTACGGCTCGCAGCGGTGCCTTGCCGTCCAGGGCGGCATCGAGGGTACGGGCCAGTGTGGCTTCCTGGGTGATGTCGCCGACCACTGGCGAAAAAAAGGGGCTCGCCGGCTGTGTGCTGGGTGTTACGTCCACAGCGACGACGTGCCAGCCTTCAGCCTGAAAGCGCTGTGCGACGGCCTGGCCCATGCCCGAGGAAGTCCCGGTGACGATAACGCTGGAGTGCGGTGCAGTGTTCATAAGGGCTATCCGATCAGGCGTATTGAGGAAGAGGGGTGCCGGGTTGCAGAGCCAGTTCCAGCACATCCAGTTGGCGCTGGGTCTCCTGGTAGTTGCTCAGCCATTCGCGCTTGACGATATCGATGCGTGAGTCGGCCGGCTGCAACTGGGCAAACTTCGCCGCCAGGCCTTGCATGCCACGCTCGCGCAGGGTGAGAAAGCGCATCACTAGCCGGGTCTGCTCGCAATACACCGGCCATTGCGGGCCACGTGGGGCGCCCAGGCCGATGTAGAACAGGCCTTCCAGGTTGGTCGGCAAGGTCATCGCGGCGGTACGCAGCGGAACACCGTCGCGCCATTGCAGCAGGCGTTCATCGAGGAACGGCAGGCGCGTGTTGAAACCGGTAGCCCAGACGATGGTGTCGTAATCGACCTGGCTGCCATCGGTGAACGTGACAGTCTTGCCCTGGATGCTCTCGATACCCGGTGCGACCTTGATTCGGCCGTGCTGGATCCAGTACAGCAGCAAGGTGTTGACCACCGGCGGTTGCGCATCCAGGTCGTAGGTATCCGGTGCCGGTAGCCCGGGGTAATTCTTGTGGGTGCCGACGCTGGCCATGATCAGCATGTTCATGAGCATGTTCTGCTGTTCTGGCGGCAATTGCCCCAGCAGCGGCAGCTCGCCCCGGGGCAGGCCGAACAGGGTCTTGGGCTGGAACAGCTGGCCGCGTCGGATCGCAATGGTGGTGTCCAGGCGAGTCTGGGCGGCATCCACTGCGAGGTCGCATCCGGAGTTGCCAAACCCCACCACCAGCACCTTGCCTTGCACCTGCTGCACGTTGCGGTATTCGCCGGAGTGAATCGACACGCCGGTGAACCCCTTGCTTACTTGCGGGATCTTGCAATCCCACAGGTGACCGTTGGCCACCAGCACGCCGCTGTAGTGTTTGTGGGTGCCGTCTGCCAGGGTCACCTGCCAGCCCGCTTCGCCGTTCTCGTCCAGGGGCTTCAGGCTGCGCACTTCGGTGTTGAAGGTGATCTTTTCGCGCAGGCCGAAGGTGTCGGTGTAGGCGTTCATGTACGCCTTGACCTGATCGCGGCTCGGGTACACCGGATAGTCAGCGGGCATCGGGAACCCGTCAAAGAAGGAACTGCTCTTGGGGGTGATCAGGTGCAAGGCATCGTAGTCGCTGTTCCAGTGACCGCCGATGTTCGCGGACTTTTCGAAGCAGTCCACCTCGAAACCGGCGTCGGTCATGGTCTTCAGCGCCGCCAGCCCTGCGGCCCCGGCACCAATGATGCAGTAGTGATTGGACATGCTGGCTCCCCATTCAAGCGCCTGTTGTGGCGTCGCTGGCTGGAGTATCCCGCTCGGCAAGAGGTGGATGAATGGGCTAAGTCATGTGTTTCCTATAGGTGATCCCTATGGCTAGAGCGTCTCCAGGTGCGCATACAGGTTCTGGATGCGGCTCAAGTGGCTGCGCATCAGGTTGATCAGCACCCGGGTGGGCGGCGAAATAGGCGTGTCGTGGCGATGGATAAAGCCGAATACCTCGAAGATCGCCGGGCTGATCGGCACCCAGCCCAAGCGATCATTGAAGCCCAGCTGATGCAGGATCGGGCGCGTGGCAATCACATCGCCGAGCCCGCGCGCAGCCAGCTCGAAGCCGGTGATCTGGTGCTCCACTTCGATGATCGGGTCCAGCACCTCGCCGCCCTTGGACGCCAATTGCCCCAACAACCGGCGAATCGGGTCGGCGGTGCGCCAGCGCGCCTCGGTGAGAATCAACGGTGCCACCGCCAGGTCGCTGATGGTTTTCGGGCCCTTGAGTCGCTCCGGGTCGGCACTGATATAGCCGACCTGGGCCGACCAGACCGGCTCGCTGACGGTCAGGTTCTGCTGCTTGATCGGCAGCATCACCAGCCCCGCTTCAATTTCGCCCTGGCTCACCAGCTCGGCGATTTCCGAGGAGTTATAGCCGACGATCTTGATCCGCATATCCGGGTGCTGGGTGCGGAACTGCTCGATCAGGTCCGTGAGGAAATAGTGGTGGGCGGTGCCGAAGGTGCCAAAACTGGCCACGCCACCGGACAGTTCACGCACAGCCTGCACCGCTTCATAGCCCTGGCGTGCTGACGTCACCATGCCTTGTGCAAATGGCTGCAGGCGGCGTCCGGCTTCGGTGAGCATCAGTCGGCGATTGGTGCGGATGAACACGTGGGTACCCAGGTGCTCCTCCAGCCGCAGGATCTGCTCGGACAATGAGGGTTGGGAAATATGCAGGCTTTCCGCCGCCTTGGAGAACGTACCGTGCTCGATGGCGGCGAGAAAGTAGTTGAGCTGTTGTAAGGTCATCGCGCTGAACCGTTACCTGTTTGGCTCAACATGACACAGATCAAAGCTGTCGCGAAGAATCAATCACTCCACACGGGCATGCCATGTTCGTCAATTGTCCAGTGCGGGTGGCGCGGTCGCAGGCAGACGCCACCTACCCAGCGTTCTTCCGTTGCATGATCCGGCCAGTAGGCTGCGCCGTTCAGAACCTGGCGACCCAGCGCAGTCAGCGCCAACACCCGCTGTGGCCATGGCAACTGAGCCCCGGACTCGATCAACAGCGGATTCTCGCCATCGATCAACGGCCGCATCAGCGCATGGAACATCATGTCCCCCAGGTACGGCAGCGGTTCGCGCTTGCCCATCAACTCGGCAAACACCCGGCCAAACGGCACAGGCCCGGCCTCATCCACGTAGTGCAGGGACAGGCGCTCGGTCAGTGACAAACCGTCCCGCACACCCGGTAACTCCTGCAACTGCCGACGCAACGCCGGGGCCAGCAAGGGCAGGGCTGTATGGTTGCTCTGGGCCAGTTCCGCCAGCTTGACCGGCGAACTGTCGCAGTACGCCAGCCAGGCCTGCCGCGCCAGCTTCAGCATGTCCTCATCGACCCGCCGACGCTGCGGCCACAACCACGCCAATACTTCAGGCGCCAGTTGGCCGATGCCGATAAAACGCTGCACGCCGGGAATACGATCGACTTCGATCAACTCCAGTTTTTCAGGCAGATGCTCAAGCCCAGCCAGCGCGCGAATCAGGAACAACTGATCGTACGCATCCGCCTCACACCACAACACGCTGTGGCCGGCGCTGCCCAGTTGTTCAAGATGGTGATATTCGTCCGCATGCCGGCGCGCCACTTCGGCCTCATCCATGGCAAACACCTGGCTGATATAGCGGCTGCGAACGGCCTGGTATTGCTCGGCAGGCAGGTCCTGCACCGGGCCCATGCACAATGGGTCAATCAGCATCCGGAAGCGGCCCTTGAACCCCGCCACGCCCAGGCTGTGGGCGATATCGTTGCCACAGCGCCAGTGGGTGGTGCGGGCTTCATCGCTGGCGTCGAAACCTGGATGGCGGGCGGCAAAATCCACCGCATCGACGTGGGCCTTGAGCTTGGGCCAGCTGGGAAAACCGAGTTCCTTGGCGATCGACCATTGGGCGTCGGATAAGGTCGGGGTTGCGGCGGCATCGGCGCTTTTCAGGCGCTGCAAAAGTTCCTTGGCGCGCTTGCGCTGCTGCTCAAGGTTGATACGGCCGTTAGTGGACGAGAATGATTGCGACATACGATCTCCTTGTACAAACCTTGTCCGCTTTAAGGTTGGGAGTCGTAGAAATGTGATATTCAGTCAAGGTCTTGGGCGCAGCCCTTTCCGCGGATGGTGGCGTAGATGGCGCCAGGCGGGAAATATAGGCAGTGCAATGATTGATTGCAAGCCGCCCGGTGGATCGCGCCGGGGTTTTGCACAGGAGACGTTCATGAAAGTTGGTGTGATTTCCGATACCCACGGCTTGCTCCGTGCCGAGGCCCTGGCGGCCCTGGAAGGGTGCGAGCAGATTGTTCACGCCGGGGACATCGGTAGCCCGGAGATCCTTGAGTTGCTGGCCTCGATTGCGCCATTGCATGTGGTGCGCGGCAATAACGACCTCGACGCCGCGTGGGCAGAGCATTTGGCTGACCGGCTGGATTTTGACTTGAACGGCTGGCGGGCGTTGCTGGTGCATGACATTGCCGATGTGCCGAAGGAGCTTGATCCGGGCATCCGGCTGGTGATCACTGGCCACTCTCACAAACCATTGATCGAGTGGCACGGCGAGCGGCTGTTTCTCAACCCTGGCAGTGCAGGGCGGCGACGTTTCAAGTTGCCGGTGACCCTGGCGTTGCTTGAGGTGCGCGAGAAATCCATCAAGCCGCGCCTGGTGTCGCTGGAGCCCAAGCGCTGAAGAACGCTGAGGCGAGGGAGCTTGCTCCCGCTGGGCTGCGCAGCAGCCCCAAGAAATTAACGGTGTTTTTTCAGGTGTATCGCAGTGGCTTTATTGGGGCCGCTTCGCAGCCCAGCGGGAGCAAGCTCCCTCGCCACGGGGGACGTGCCCTGTCTTACCATTTGCGTCTGAATCAGGAACAAGGATCATCAACGCCATGAGCGTATTAGTCGAAACCCGGGCGCTCACGCGGATGGACGAGCGCCGCCAGCTGCAACTGCTGCAGCCCACGAACTTCCAGCTGCACCGCGCCGACCGCCTATCCATCACCGGTTCATCGGGCTCCGGCAAAAGTGTATTCCTTCGGGCACTCGCCTTGCTCGACGCGCCGACCTCAGGGGATATCCTCTGGAACGGGCAGCCCATCGCCAACGCGCAAGTCCCGCAGTATCGCAGCCGCATCAGCTACCTCTCCCAACGCCCGGCGCTGATCGAAGGCACGGTGGAAGACAACTTGCGTTTCCCCTACAGCCTCAAGGCCTTGCATCACTTGAGTTTCGACCCGCAGGCGGTCAAGGCGCTGCTGGCCCACGCGGGCAAGGAGTCGGGCTTTCTGGCAAAAAATGCCGGGGATTTATCCGGTGGTGAGTCCCAGGTGGTGTCACTGATCCGTACCCTGCAACTCAATCCCGATGTGCTGTTGCTGGACGAACCTACCGCCGCTCTCGACCCGGCATCGTCCGGGGAGGTCGAGGCGTTGATCAGTGCCTGGGCCGAAGCGGATAGCGCTCACGCCTATATCTGGGTGTCCCACGACCTTGAGCAGGCGCAACGCATGAGCACCACCCATTTGCATATGGACGCCGGCGTGCTGACGGGGGCCGTGCAGCCATGAATTATCACGACCTCACAGCACTGGACATGGCCATCGCCGCCTCGCTGATCCTGATCAACGGTGCGCTGTCGCTGTTGTTGCGGCTGGGGCTGGAGCGTCAGCTGTTCTGGGCGGCTGTGCGCACGGTGGTGCAGTTGTTGGCGATCGGTTACCTGCTGGGCTGGGTCTTTGAATTTGCCTACTGGTATGTGGTGCTGCCGCTGATGTGCCTGATGACTCTGATCGCCGGGCTCTCGGCTGCCGGGCGTGGGAAGCGGACCTATGCGGGGCAGCGGGCCGACAGTATTGTGTCGGTGTGGGGCAGTTCCTGGTTGGTGACGGCTGTTGGCCTGTTCGCGATTATCCGGATTCACCCGTGGTACGAGCCGCAGTATGCGATTCCGATCCTTGGGATGATTCTGGGTAATACGCTTACCGGGGTGTCTCTGGGGATTGAGCGTATGACTCAGGAGCTGACCTCCGGTCGCAATACCATCGAGATGATTCTGGCCCTCGGTGGTTCACGCTGGGAGGCGGCGCAGGATGCGATTCGCCAGGCTGTGCGGGCCGGGATGATTCCGACGCTGAACCAGATGACGGTGGTGGGGATTGTGAGCTTGCCGGGGATGATGACTGGCCAGGTGCTGGCCGGGGAAAGTCCGGTGGACGCGGTGCGTTATCAGATTGTGATTATGTTTTTGATCGCTGCGTCGTCGGCGTTGGGCACGGTAGGTGCGGTGTTGCTGACCTACCGTCGACTGTTTTCAGCCAGCCATCGTTTCCTGCGGTTCAGGCTCGAAGAGCGGGTGTAGCGCAGGCGCTATCGGATCCCCAAAATGCACCGCAACCCTGTGGGAGCTGTCGAGATCCGGTTCAATCACCCACACCAAAATCCAGCAACACCTTCATCGCCTGGCTCTTGTCCGCCGCCAGTTCAAACGCCTGCACCGCCTCGCTGAACGGCACGGTGTGGGAGATCACCGGACGCACATCAATCACCTGGCGATTGAGCAAATCCACCGCCTGGGCAAACTCCGAATGGAAGCGGAAGGTGCCCCGCAAGTCGATCTCCCTGCTCACCAGCATATTCAACGGCAGCGAGACCTCGCCACCCAGACCGACCGTCACCAGCACGCTGCGCGGGGCCATGCACTCCAGGCCGTTGCGCAGGGCCTGGGCGCTGCCGGAGACTTCGAACATCACGTCGAAGTAGCCTTTTTCGGCGGTATACCGCTTCAACGCGTCGGCGTCTTCCGCCAGGTTATGAGTACGGCTGGCGCCCATTTTTTCGGCGCAGGCCAAGGGCCCGGCAGCCAGGTCCACCGCAACAATTTCCCTCGCGCCCGCTGCCCGCAGGCTGCCGATCAACAGGTTGCCGATGGGCCCGCACCCGGTGACCAATACCCGTTTGCCGAACACCACCCCGGCACGCTGGATGGCATGCAAACCCACAGACAACGGTTCAGCCATTGCACCCTCGGCAAGGCTCACATGATCGGCCAACGGGTGCGCCTGGTGCGTTTCGATCACCAGGCTTTGTTGAAACGCACCCTGCACGTGAGGGAAGGGCATCGCGCTGCCGTAGAAACGCATGTTCAGGCAATGGTTCGGCAGCCCTTGATGGCAATAACGGCAACGCCCGCAAGGCCGCGACGGCGAGACCGACAAGCGTTGGCCAATCTTGAACGGCCCGTCTTCACGGCCCACCGCCTCGATCACCGCCGACACTTCGTGGCCGAGCACCATCGGCTCGCGCAACCGCACGGTGCCGAAGCCGCCGTGCTGGTAGTAATGAAGGTCCGAGCCGCAGATCCCGCCCCGGGCAATGCGCACCCGCAGTTGGTCGGGCGTCAGTGCCTGGGGTTCGGTTTGCGGTTCTACCCGCAGGTCTTTCGAGGCATGGCAGACAATCGCGTGCATGAAATTCTCCAGGTTACAGCGAGGCGGTGATGCCACCGTCCACGTACAGGATATGACCGTTGACGAAACTTGCCGCGGCGCTGGCAAGGAATACCGCAGCGCCCGCCAGTTCGGCGACGTCACCCCAGCGCCGGCTCGGTGTGCGCTGCACCAGCCAGTCGCTGAATTCGGGGTTGGCCACCAGATTGGCGTTCAGTTCGGTCTTGAAATAGCCGGGGCCGATGCCATTCACCGTCAGCCCGTGGGGGCCCCAGTCGATGGCCATGCCTTTTGTGAGCATTTTCAGCGCGCCTTTGCTGGCGGCATACGGGGCGATGCCCGGGCGCCCCAGTTCGCTTTGCACCGAGCAGATATTGATGATGCGCCCCCGCTTGCGCGGGATCATCGCCCGGGCCACGGCCTGGCCGACCAGGAAGGCGCTGTCCAGGTTGGTGCTCATCAACTCGCGCCAGTGGGTTTCGCTGTAGTCCTCCAGCGGCCCACGACGTTGCATGCCCGCGTTGTTGACGAGGATGTCCAGCGGGCCCAGGCGCTCTTCGATCTCCGCCACGGCGGCCAACACCGCCGCGCCGTCGGTGACATCGAACGCCTGGGTGTGCACCTCCAGGCCTTCCGCCGCCAGCAACGCGGCACTGTCACGCAAGGTGCTGCGGTTGCGCCCGTTGAGCACTACCCGTGCGCCAGCCTGGGCCAGGCCACGGGCGATGGCCAGGCCGATGCCGGCGCTGGAGCCGGTGATCAAGGCCAGGCGGCCATCGAGGCGGAAACTGTCTAAAACACGCTGCATGGGGCGATCTCCGAAGACTGAGACAGGTGATCAACACTATCAATCCGAGTGCGGGGCGCCGCTCTCATTGTTATACGTCAAACCCTGTCATATCGTGCATCACGGGCTTTACTTCAGCGCAGCCCGGGCCCGGCGTCCAATTTTCATTTGTGATGGGGTGATCAATAATCGTGATAACCGGAGCCAACCTGATGGAACTCAAGCACCTGCGCGCCTTTGTCGTGCTCGCCCAGGAACTGCATTTCGGCCGGGCGGCCGCGCAGTTGTCGATCGTGCAACCGGCGCTGAGCATGCAGATCAAACTGCTCGAAAGCGGCCTGGGCGTGCGCCTGCTCGACCGCAACCGGCACTCGGTCACACTGACGGAAGCCGGGCGGGTGTTTCTGCCGGAAGCCCTCGCCACCCTGCACCAGGCTGCCCGCGCCGCCGATGCCGCCCGGGCTTCGAACCGCGGGGAGATCGGCCGGGTGCGCCTGGGATTTGTCTCGTCGGTATTGCCGCAATTGCTGCCGGGGTTGATTCGTGCGGTGCACCAGCGCTACCCGCGAATTGAACTGGAGCTCAAGGACATGCCCGGCCCGGATCAGGCGGCTGCGTTGAAAAACGGCCAGCTGGATTTCGGCCTGATGCGTTTGCCGGCGGCCTATCCCGGCGTGCAGACCCTTGAGGTGCTGCAGGAAAGCTTCGTGGTCGCCTTGCCCGGCGAGCATCCGTTGGCGACCCAGGAAACCATTCAGCCGACGGACTTGCTCAAGGTGCCGGTGTTCATCCTGGCCCGGCGTTATGCACCGGGTTTCTACGATGAATTCGTGCAGGCGATGGGCGTGCCGCTGGAGATCGCCTCCGAACTCGGCGAGTTCACCACCATGCTGGCGCTGGTCTCGGCCGGGCTGGGTGTGGGTGTGTTACCGCTGCAGGCGGCCCGGGCGCTGCCGGCCAATTGCGTGTCCAGGCACCTGGCGTTGGGGGCGTTCCGGGCCAGGACCGGCCTGGCGTGGACCGAGCTCGACAGCCCGGTGAAAACCACCCTGTTCAACCTGATCGACGAGTTGTTTGGCGATTGATTGTTTCATCCGGTGAAATGCTGGATTGTAAAAACTGGCTATTCTGCTGCGTGCCGTAGCGGTGGAACATAAGCGTCATCGACCCGATCACCGGGTCGAGTCCCTGGCACATCGCGGAGCCCGTCATGATCAAACTGTACCGTTACCCCTTGTCTGGCCATTCCCACCGGGTTGAGTTGATGCTGTCGCTGCTGGGCGTGCCCGCTGAGCGGGTGCACGTCGATCTGAAGCAAGGCGCGCACAAAACCCCTGAGTTCCTGGCCACCCTCAACAGCTTCGGCCAGGTGCCGGTGATCGATGATAACGGCTTGGTGCTGGCGGACTCCAACGCGATCCTGGTGTACCTCGCCGGCCAATATGGCACCGCCCAGTGGCTGCCGACCGAGCCTTTGGCCCAGGCCCGTGTGCAGCGTTGGCTCTCGGCTGCGGCAGGACCACTGCACACCGGGCCGGCTGCGGCGCGATTGATCACTGTGTTCGGTGCCGCGCTGGATGCCGAGGCGACCATCAGCCGCTCCCACGCATTCCTCAAAGTGGTAGAGCACCAGTTGGAGCAGAGTCGTTTTCTCACTGGTGACCTGCCGACGATTGCCGATATCGCGCACTACACCTACATCGCCCATGCGCCGGAGGGGAATGTCGCGCTGGACGACTATCCGCAGGTTCGCGCCTGGCTGGGCAGTATCGAGGCGCTGCAGGGGTTTGTGGGTATGCAACGCACCGCTGTGGGCCTGGCGAAGGTTTGAAGATTTTGTGGCGAGGGAGCTTGCTCCCGCTGGACCGGGCTGGCGCTCCAGTGCGCAGCGCTCCCAGGATTTTGGGGCCGCTACGCTGCCCAGCGGGAGCAAGCTCCCTCGCCACAACCGCTCCCAAGCCACTGGTTTGGTGGACCACATTCGATTAAGGGGACCCATGGACCGTTTCCAGGAAATGCAGATTTTCCTCGCCGTCGCCGAAGAACAGGGCTTTGCCGCGGCGGCCCGGCGCCTGAACATCTCGCCCCCCAGCGTGACCCGCGCGATGGCCGCGATGGAGGCGCGTATTGGCACCCAGTTGCTTTCGCGCACCACCCGCAGCCTGCACCTGAGCGAGGCCGGCCAGCGTTACCTCGACGATTGCCGGCGTATCCTCGCGGAGTTGACTGAGGCCGAAGAAGCGGCAGCGGGCAGCTTCTCGATCCCGTGGGGGCACCTGACGGTCACCGCGCCGGTGTTGTTCGGCGAGTTGTTCGTCGCGCCAATCCTGGGGGAGTACCTGGACCTGTTTGCCCAGGTCAGCATCAACGCCTTGCTGGTGGACCGTGTGGTCAACATGACCGATGAAGGCGTCGATGTGGCCGTGCGCATCGGGCATTTGCAGGAACCCGGCCAGCAGGCGATCAAGGTCGGCGAGGTGCGTCGCGTAGTGTGCGCGGCGCCGGCTTACCTTGAGCGGCACCGGCCACTGCACCCCGGGCAACTGCGTGAGGCGAAGATTGTCACGTCGTCTTCCAGCCAGTTGGTCAGCGAATGGCAGTTCAGGGAAGGCGGCCAGCCGTTGAGCGTGGCCGTTGAGCCGCGCCTGGTAGTCACCGCCAACAACGCGGCGATCAACCTCGCGCGCCTGGGCTGGGGCGTCACACGGGTGTTGTCTTATCAGGTGGCCAGCGATGTGCGTGCAGGCGCACTGGAGATCATCCTGCAAGACTTCGAACCGCCGGCCTTGCCGATCCATGTGGTATTCCAGAACAACGCCCGGGTACCGGCGAAGGTCAACACGTTCGTGGATTTTCTGGTCAGCCGGCTGGGGCAGGATGCTGCGCTCAACCCATCGATGCAGCGGCCGGCCTGATGGACCGCTATCGCGACATGCAGATCTTCCAGGCGCTGTCCCGGCAGCCGAGCCTGGCCGCGGCAGCCCGCTGCCTGGGCATCTCGGGACCCACTGTGATCCGCGCGATTGACCGGCTGGAGACGCGCTTGCGGGTGCCATTGGTACAGCGCAGCACCCGGGGCATTCGCCTCACCGAAGCCGGGGCGACGTTCATGGCCGACTGTTCGCGGATCCTTGACGGCGTGAGCGCCGCCGAAGCATCTGCCCAGGGTGCGCACGCGCAGGCCGAGGGAAACCTGCGGGTGTTTTTTCCGTTGCTGTTCAGCCGTTATGTGATGGCGCCGCTGTTGGCCGGCTACCTGGAGCGCTATCCCGGAGTCCGCCTGTTTGCCCATTACCACGATCATTATCCGAACCTGAATGAAGACGGCCTGGACGTGGCAGTCCTGGTGGGGGAACTGCCCGGTTCATCCCTGATTGCCCGGCCCGTGGGCCATGTGCGCAACATCGTCTGCGCCAGCCCCGGCTATCTGCAAAGCCATGGCGAACCGATGCAACCGGAGGCGCTCAAGGAGCATCGGCTGGTCGCCAGCCAGGCGTATTCGAATTGGGTGCAGTGGGATTTCCAGGGCGCCAGCATCAAGGCCCGGGCGCGTCTCGGTTGCACCACGGTGCAGGGCGCGATCAATGCGGCGGTGCAGGGCGCAGGGTTGATCCGGTGCTTGAGCTACCCGGTGCACGAGCACCTGGCGAGCGGGCAACTGTGTCGAGTATTGCAGGCCCATGAACCGCCGCCGCTGCCGGTGCATGTGGTCTACCGCGAAGGGCGCAACGCTTCGATGCGGGTGCGCAGTTTTGTCGATTTCAGCGTGGCGGCATTGCGTGAACATCCGGCGTTTCATTCACCGAGGGCTTGATCATGAATCACCAGGACGCGTCCCCCGTTTCGCCATGGCATGCCGGCGAGCGGCAGTTGCAGCAAAGTGCCGGCGTGGCCGAGCGCATGGAGGTGATCGGCGCGAAGGTGATACGGGATCACTTGCCGGAGCAGCATCGGGCTTTTTATGAGTTGTTGCCCTATCTGGTCGTGGGGGCCGTGGATGAGCAGGGGCTGCCCTGGGCCACGCTGCTGGAGGGCACGCCGGGGTTTGCGTATTCGCCGGACCCCTACAGCTTGCGTATCGACAGCCTGCCTGCGGAGAGTGACCCCGCCGGGAGCGGGCTGAAACAAGGCGCGTCGGTCGGGCTGTTGGGCATTGACCTGAATACGCGGCGGCGTAATCGCATGAATGGGGTTATTGGGGCTGCCGGCGTCGACGGATTTACCGTGGCGGTGGTGCACACGTTTGGAAATTGCCCGAAGTACATCCAGTTGCGTGCGGTGGATCCGGGGGCCCGGGGGCAGCGCGCTGCGGGAGGTATTGTGCGGCGCGCGAACTCGCTCGATGACGCTGACCGGGCGCTGATTCGCAGCGCTGATACGTTTTTCGTCGCCAGCTATGTGGACCTGGAAGGAGATGCGGCCAAGCGTTCGGTGGACGTTTCACACCGAGGCGGCAACAGTGGGTTTGTGCGCGTGGAGGGAG
The DNA here is from genome assembly GCF_000278565.1 of Pseudomonas sp. Ag1. Taxonomy (NCBI): domain Bacteria; kingdom Pseudomonadati; phylum Pseudomonadota; class Gammaproteobacteria; order Pseudomonadales; family Pseudomonadaceae; genus Pseudomonas; species Pseudomonas sp. Ag1. Next base: position 33,527 of record NZ_AKVH01000086.1, on the reverse strand, counting down.
AGGTGCTGACGATTCCCGATTTTACCGGCAACTCGTTTTTCAACACCTTGGGCAATGTGCAGGTCAACCCGGTTGCGGGCTTGCTGTTCGTGGATTTTGCTACGGGTGATGTGTTGCAGGTGGCCGGGCGGGCCGAGGTGATTCTTGAAGGAGATGAACTGGCCACGTTCGAGGGGGCTGAGCGGTTGTGGAAGGTGACCGTGGAACACGTGGTCCGACGGGATGCGGCGCTGGCGCTGCGTTGGCAGTTCGAGGGGTTTTCTCCCTACAGCCTGGCGTTGGGGCCTTGGAAAGCCTGAGAGTGCTGCCGAGCCACTCGTGCGACTGAGTTAAAACTCAATTGCGCGGTAGGCGGTGTTTGGTGTCGGGGAATGACGCGATACTCCGTCGGGTTTTTGCCTGCCCAATAAAGGGCTGTCCCGAGGTTTCCCAATGAATGCACCAAGCCGCCTTGCGCTGCTGATCACCGCCACGGCTGCCCTCAGCGCCTGTGGCGATTCCTCCAAACTGCCGTTTCAGGCCGGTGTGGGGCCAAGCCCGCAACTGCCCGAACCCACTGCATCACTGATCCCGACACTCAAGGTTTCCAAGGCTGTCGGCTGGCCCGGTAATGCCCAGCCAACGGCGCCCGATGGGTTCACGGTAACGGCGTTGGCCGCGGACCTTGACCATCCGCGCTGGGTGTACACCTTGCCCAATGGCGACGTGCTGGTAGCCGAGAGTAACCATCCGCCCATGCCTGAAGGTGCCACGGACGGCGGCACGGGTTTGCTCGCCTGGGCGCGTCGTAACGCGATGGGGTTTGTGATGGGGCGGGTCGGTGCCGATACGCCGAGCGCCGACCGGATCACGCTGCTGCGGGACGCCGACGGTGATGGGCGTGCCGAGGTGAAGAGTGAGTTTCTCGGTGGGCTGACGTCGCCGTTTGGCATGGCGTTGGTGGGGGATGAGTTGTATATCGGCAATGCCGATGCGGTGGTCAAGGTGCCTTATGTTCGGGGCCAGACTCACATCGATGCCGTGCCGGTGAAGGTCACTGATCTGCCGGCCGGGATCAATCATCACTGGACCAAAAACGTCCTGGCCAATCCTGAGGGTACCAAGCTTTATGTGACCGTCGGGTCCAACAGCAATGTGGGTGAGAATGGGCTTGACGCCGAGGAAGGGCGTGCTGCGATCTGGGAGTTGGATCTTGCCAGTGGGCAGAAGCGTCTGTTCGCCAGTGGGTTGCGCAATCCCAATGGGCTGGCGTGGAAACCCGGCTCTACGCAGTTGTGGACGGTGGTCAACGAGCGCGACGAGATCGGCAGCGATCTGGTGCCGGATTACCTGACGTCGGTGCGGGACGGCGCGTTCTACGGTTGGCCGTGGAGTTATTACGGGGCTCACGTTGACAGCCGGGTGCAGCCGCCGCGTCCGGACAAGGTCGCCCAGGCGATTGCACCGGACTACGCGCTGGGGACTCACGTTGCGCCGTTGGGCCTGACTTTTTCCGATGCGCGGGGGATGCCAGCGGTGTTTGCCGATGGGGTATTTGTGGGGGAGCATGGATCCTGGAACCGTAATCCGCAGGCGGGGTACAAGGTGGTGTTTATTCCGTTCCGGGACGGAAAGCCGTCGGGTGTGCCTGTTGATTTCCTGACTGGGTTTTTAAATGGTGATGGAGAGGCTCAGGGGCGTCCGGTGGGTGTAGCGTTGGACGGGCAGGGCGCGTTGCTGGTGGCGGATGATGTGGGGAACAAGGTGTGGCGGGTGGCACGGGTAAGGCCTTAGGGTTTTGCTCTTACAGCGGCTCACGGTCCACTGTAGGAGCTGGCTTGCCGGCGATGGCATCAACTGGGTGTACCTGATGCACCGAGGTGTCTGCATCGCMGGCAAGCCAGCTCCCACAGAAAAGCAGMTYTGCTTTTGCTYTTAACACTCAGGTCGGCTTTCAGGCCGCCGTGCTCTTGCYTTTGCTTACTTTGGGGCTTTTCCAAAGTGAGCCGCTGTAAGAGCGGAACCATAAGCAGCCGTTACCGCAGCAACGGATATGTACTCAAGATCACCCCCGGTCCAAGGCCACCCCCTCCCGAGCCTTGCGCCTGTTCTTGATCCCATAACAAACCCACATAAACACCACCCAAACTGGAATCGCATACACCGACACCTGAATCCCCGGAATCAGCAGCATCACCCCAAGAATAAACACCACAAACGCCAGGCAAACATAATTCCCATACGGATACCAAAGCGCCTTGAACAACGGCACCTGCCCCGTCCGATCCATATGCTGCCTAAACTTGAAATGCGAAAAACTGATCATCGCCCAGTTGATCACCAGGGTCGCCACCACCAGCGACATCAACAACTCCAGCGCATGCTGCGGAATCAGGTAATTCATCAACACCGCCACCAGCGTAATCGCCGCCGACGCCAGGATCGACCGCACCGGCACCCCACGCTTGTCGATCTTCGCCAATGCCCGCGGCGCATCACCCTGCTCGGCCATCCCCAACAGCATCCGGCTATTGCAGTAAGTGCCGCTGTTGTAGACCGACAACGCCGCCGTCAGCACCACAAAGTTGAGAATATGCGCTGCCGTGTTACTGCCCAACATCGAAAACACCTGCACAAACGGACTGCCGCTATAGGCGTCCCCGGAGGCATTCAGGGTCTCCAGCAAGCTGTCCCAAGGCGTCAACGACAACAGCACCACCAACGCGCCGATGTAGAAAATCAGGATCCGGTAGATCACCTGGTTGATCGCCTTCGGAATCACCGTGCGTGGCTTGTCCGCCTCAGCCGCAGTAAACCCGAGCATCTCCAGGCCGCCAAACGAGAACATGATGATCGCCATGGCCATCACCAAACCACCCACGCCATGGGGAAAGAACCCGCCGTGCTCCCACAGGTTGGTCACCGAGGCTTGTGGCCCGCCGGTGCCGCTCACCAGCAGGTAACTGCCCAGGGCGATCATGCCGACAATGGCGACCACCTTGATGATCGCAAACCAGAACTCGGCCTCGCCGAAGACTTTGACGTTGGAAAGATTGATCACATTGATCAACACAAAAAACGCCGCCGCCGACACCCAGGTCGGGATCTCGGGCCACCAGCAGTGCACATACTTGCCAACTGCCGTCAGCTCCGACATGCCCACCAGGATGTACAAAATCCAGCAGTTCCAGCCCGACAGGAAGCCGGCGAAACCGCCCCAATACTTGTGGGCAAAGTGGCTGAAGGAACCGGCCACCGGCTCTTCGACGATCATCTCGCCCAGCTGGCGCATGATCATGAAGGCAATAAAGCCGCAGATGGCATACCCGAGGATCATCGACGGCCCGGCGGATTTCAGCACGCCGGCCGACCCCAGGAACAACCCGGTGCCAATCGCGCCACCGAGGGCGATCAGTTGGATATGGCGATTTTTCAGGCCGCGCTTCAGTTCGCCTGAATGCGAGTTGGCTTCACTCATGGAAAGGGTCTCACGCAAGGTTTGAGGGTGCTCATGGAGGGGTGCTGCTTTGGTAACGGGCTACAGCAGCGCCGATCAAACCCCGGTCCAGCGTTTTTTCTTACGGTCATACGTCACCTGTTGTTTTTATCTGTGACGAAATCGAACCCGACGGGCTTGTGGCCAGGCGGAATGAACAAGGCGGATAGCCCTGAGAGAGTGGGATCACAGTAAAACGCGGCGCATTGTACACCGCCAAACCTGTCTGGGCTGACAGGATGCGGTGCGGCAGATAGGAGGGACATTAGGAAAATTCTTTCAGATAACGAGAAGTTGACGAAAGGACGATTCCTACAAAACCATGCAACCAACTCTCTGTTTCATCGACATAAACCAAATCGCCATCAAAACGGAATAAAAAATCCAAATGGAACCGTGTCAATAAAAATTTTGCAATCCCAAACACTCTCTTCTAGGTTCATCCACTTGCCCAGCGCAGCAAGCTGGCAAGCTCGTTCTCAAACAACGTCATCTAGGAGATTCACCATGCAAGCACTGGAAAATGACCTGGAAACCGAACTGCAACTCGACGATTGGTTTGAAGCGCCGACCCATGAGGCCGCCGTTGAAATGATGCAAGCCGACGCCGTCGTGCCGTTCGGCACCGCGATGTGGCCTTTCTAATCTGATCAGGCACCCCGGCAGGTGCGGGACGCCGCACCTGCCACTGCTCCTACCGAAGGCTTTGAAGGAAGGACGTCATGGACAAGGCCCGCGCCGTCGAACATTTTCTCTACTACCTCGCCCATCACCCGGCCCTCGCCGGCCTGCACCGCCCCACCATTTTGCTCGGCCATACCGAACGCTACGACGCCATCGCCCAATCGATCATCCAGGGCAGCGCCGCGCGTTTCGACTTCCAGGTACAACGCCTGGACCAAGCCCCCAGCGAAACGCTGGCCAAGGCCATCGAAGGCTGTGACCTGTACATGTTTCTCTACGATTCCTCGACCCTGCCCAACCCACGCGCCGAAGGCCCGGACTTTATCCGTGCCCTGCAAGACGTGATGGCCGAGCACTGGAAAAAATCCCTGCTGCTCAAGGACTACGGCGACTATTTCTACGACACCTTCAGCGTCGCCCCACAGCGAATTGCCGACCTCAACGCCACGTTGATCCGGCGCATGTCCCAGGCCCGCGTGCTGAGCTTCACCGACCAGCATGGCTCGCGCCTTGAAGCGCCCATGAGCAGCATCAAGAAGTGGACCAATATCAACGGCGTCGGCAACCACGACCTGGCGCCCGGCGAGATCGCGACCCACAGCGAGGCCATCAACGGCCAGGTGCGGTTCGTCGGCACCTTCCTCAGCACCATTCCCTTTGCGCGCAAATACGGCGTGCTGCAATCACCGCTGGAACTGTGGATCGAGAACTCGACCATCTGCACCGTGGCCAGCGAAGTGCCGGGGCTGGCGGATGACTTCAACAAATACCTGAATGCCAACCCGTCCAATCGCCGGGTGGAAGAACTGGGCATTGGCACCAATGAAGGCGTGAAGGATTTGTATGCGCGCAACGCCGGCTTTGAAGAGCGTCATTGCGGGCTGCACCTGGGATTGGGTGGCGGGCAGAAAGGCAGCCACCACCTGGACCTGATCTTCGCCAGCGGCGTGTTGGCCCTCGACGATAAACCCGTGTTCGATGGGGCTTTCATGTTCTGACACGCCCGCCAAAACAATGGAGATCAACTGTGGGAGCGGGCTTGCTCGCGAATGCGGTGGGTCAGTCACTGGATGTATCAACTGATACACCGCATTCGCGAGCAAGCCCGCTCCCACAATGGACCTGCTTTGCTCATAGAGCAGGCTCCAAATCCAGGCCCAAAAAAAACGCCAACCCAAGGGTTGGCGTTTTCATGCAGTGCTTAACGAATCACTGCGGCTTCTTGCGACCAAAACCTGGACGCTGGCCGGAACCGGCCGGTGCACCACGACGCTTGCCCGATGGCGCGTCATCGACCAGCTTCAGGCCCGGGCGCTTTTTCGGCGATGGCTTGGCTGGGCGTTTGGTGCTGGCGCTGTCGTCGGCACGGCCCGCAGCCGGAGCACCACGACCAGACTCGCCACGGTTACCGCGACCGCCGGCAGGTGCATCACCACGACCGGCTGGACGCGGTGCGCGCGGCGCACGTTCGCCATCCTGACGGGGCGGTGCCGAAGGACGACGCTCGCCTTCGATGTGCGGCTCGCGGGAGATGCGACCGCCCGTGGCCGGTGCATCCAGCGCAGGGCGCAGGGTGCGGGCAACACGGTCGGTACGCGCCACCGGACGCGACGATTTACGCTGCATACGCTCAAGCTTGTCTTTGCTCTTGGCGTTCATCTGCGGCATGGCCACCGGCGTCAGGCCGACTTCGGCACTGAGGATATCGACTTCGTACTGGCTCATTTCGCGCCAGCGGCCCATCGGCAGGTCGGAGTTGAGGAACACCGGGCCGAAACGCACGCGCTTCAGGCGGCTGACCACCAGGCCCTGGGATTCCCACAGGCGACGTACTTCACGGTTACGGCCTTCCATCACCACGCAGTGGTACCAATGGTTGAAGCCTTCGCCGCCCGGCGCCTGCTTGATGTCGGTGAACCTGGCCGGGCCGTCTTCCAGCACGACGCCGGCTTTCAGGCGCTCGATCATTTCGTCATCGACTTCACCACGCACACGCACCGCGTATTCACGGTCCATCTCGTAGGAAGGGTGCATCAGGCGGTTGGCCAGCTCACCGTCGGTGGTGAACATCAGCAAGCCGGTGGTGTTGATGTCGAGACGACCGATGTTGATCCAGCGGCCTTCTTTGGGGCGCGGCATCTTGTCGAATACGGTTGGACGGCCTTCCGGGTCGTCACGGGTGCAGATTTCGCCATCAGGCTTGTTGTACATGATGACGCGGCGCACCGATTCGGCGGCCTCTTCACGCTTGATGACCTTGCCATCAATGGTGATGGCATCGTGCAGGTCGACGCGCTGGCCAAGGGTGGCTTCAACGCCGTTGACCTTGATGCGCTTCTGGGTGATCCAGGCTTCTACGTCGCGGCGCGAGCCTACGCCGATACGGGCGAGGACTTTCTGAAGTTTTTCGCCTGCGGGGCCGATTTCCTGGGTGTCGTTCTGGTCTTGGTCACTCATCTTAAGCACCTCCCGGTGTGTCGATTCAGGCTTGGCCTGAAGATAGTAAAAGCTGGGCTTTTGGCGAACGCATCGCCAAAGGGTCGCGAATCATACGCTCATGGCGCGCGTTGCGCATCAGAGACTAGTCGATAAGTGCAGGCTCATTTGCCTTTCCGCCGACCGGTGGCACCCAGCGCCAGCAGGCGCAGCTCGGCTTCGGCGAGTACCGTGCGCTTGTCGACCTTGTCGAGTTTCTTCCAGGCACGGATCTCGCGCTTGCTGCGCCCGCAGCCCACGCAGATGTCATCGGTGAATTTGCAGACGCTGATGCAGGGGTCTTTGGTGGAGCTCATTTGAGTTCTCCTTGCTGGCGACAATCCAAATGTGGGAGCGGGCTTGCTCGCGAATGCAGTGTGTCAGTCGCCGGATGCTTGGCTGACCCACCGCATTCGCGAGCAAGCCCGCTCCCACATTTTGTTCTGCGTCAGTCTTCGAATTGGCGGCGCTCGTTTTCGATGGCTTCGGCCAGGGCGCGGGCTTCGTCTTCTTCGTCGCTCAGCGGCGGTTGTTCGAGCGCTGCGACGGCGGCCAGCAGTTTGGCACGGGCTTCGGCGACGCCGAGGATGTCCTCCTCGGGTTCAGGCTCGGGCTCATCTTCAACTTCGACTGGCAGCTCAACCTCAACGTTCAGTTGCAACGCAGGCTCCTGCTCACCGTCACTGACCGCACCATCACGCAGCAAGTCATCGAAGTCAGTCTTGATGCCCTGCTCCATGTCATCCAGTTCCAGCAACAATGTGTGGAAACTGGTTTCGTCCTTCGGCTCTTCCGGCTCGGCGCTGGCGTCGGCCAGCTCCTGCAACCCGGCGGGCACCGGTGCGTCGTCGAAATCCAGGACCGGGTCCGGCTCCATCTCCCGCAGCTCGGCCAGCGGCGGCAAGTCGTCGAGGTTTTTCAGGTTGAAGTGATCGAGGAACACCTTGGTAGTGGCAAACATCGCCGGCTTGCCGGGCACGTCGCGGTAGCCAACGATCCTGATCCACTCCCGCTCCAGCAACGTCTTGACGATATGGCTGTTGACCGCGACGCCGCGCACGTCTTCGATCTCGCCCCGGGTGATCGGCTGGCGATAGGCGATCAGCGCCATGGTTTCCAGCATCGCGCGGGAATAGCGCTGCGGGCGTTCTTCCCACAGGCGGCCGACCCACGGCGAAAACTTCTCGCGAATTTGCAGGCGATACCCGGAAGCCACTTCCCGCAGCTCGAAAGCACGGCCGTCGCAGGACTTGCGCAGAATCTCCAGGGCCTTCTTGAACACCGGCGGCTCAGGGCGCTCGGCTTCTTCAAACAGTTCGAACAGGCGCTCCAGGGATTGCGGCTTGCCCGAGGCCAGGAGAAAGGCTTCCAGCAGCGGAGCCAGTTCGCGGGGTTCAGTCAGATTCATCGATTCAGCTCTTTATTCGGCTCGCGCCCGCACGTGGATAGCCGCAAAAGGCTCATTCTGGACCAGCTCGACCAAGGATTCCTTGACCAGCTCAAGGATCGCCATAAAGGTCACGACTACCCCCAGGCGCCCTTCTTCCTTGGTAAACAGCTCGACAAACGGCACAAACCCGCCGCCCTTGAGGCGATCCAGCACATCACTCATGCGCTCGCGGGTGGACAGTGCCTCGCGGCTGACCTGGTGGCTTTCAAACATATCGCCACGGCGCAGTACTTCGGCCATGGACATCAGCAACTCTTCCAGGCTCACGTCCGGCAGCAGCTTGCGCGCCCGGGCTTCCGGGGCGTCGAGCTTGGGCACCACCACATCGCGGCCGACCCGGCTCAAACCGTCGATGCCTTCGGCCGCGGCCTTGAAGCGCTCGTACTCCTGCAGGCGGCGGATCAGTTCGGCGCGGGGGTCATCCTCTTCCGCCTCGATAGTCTCCGAGCGCGGCAGCAGCATGCGTGACTTGATTTCCGCGAGCATCGCGGCCATCACCAGGTATTCGGCGGCCAGTTCCAGGCGCACGGTCTGCATCAGTTCGACGTAGCCCATGTACTGGCGGGTGATTTCCGCCACCGGGATGTCGAGGATATTGATGTTCTGCTTGCGGATCAGGTACAGCAGCAAGTCCAGCGGACCTTCGAAGGCTTCGAGGAAGACTTCCAGCGCATCCGGAGGGATGTACAGGTCCAGCGGCATTTCCATGACGGCCTGGCCGTAGACCATGGCAAACGGCAGTTCCTGCTGGGCGCCCGCCTGGCTGTCGACGGTTTCCACGGCCGACATTCAGGCCTCGACCATGAACGGTGCCGGGTCGCCACACCCTACGCGCACCACTTCCGGCTCGCCGTCGGCCAGGTTGATCACGGTGGAGGCCTTGTTGCCGCCGTAGCCGCCGTCGATGATCAGGTCGACGTGTTTTTCCAGCAGCCGGCGCATTTCATAAGGGTCGTACAACGGCTCTTCTTCCCCCGGCAGGATCAGCGACACACTCATCAGCGGCTCACCGAGTTCGGCCAGCAGCGCCAGGGCGATCGGGTGTTCCGGCACCCGCAGGCCGATGGTGCGCTTCTTCGGGTGCAGCAGCAGGCGCGGCACTTCGCGGGTGGCGTTGAGGATGAAGGTGTAGGGCCCCGGCGTGTGGGCCTTGAGCAGGCGGAAGGTGCCGGTGTCGACCTTGGCGAACAGCCCCAGCTGGGACAGGTCGCTGCAAATCAGTGCGAAGTTGTGGTTCTTGTCCAGGTCACGCAGGCGTCTTACGCGCTCGACCGCATTCTTGTCGCCGATCTGGCAACCGATGGCGTAGGACGAATCCGTGGGGTAGATCACCACGCCACCGGCACGGATGATCTCCACGGCCTGTTTGATCAGGCGCGCCTGCGGGTTTTCCGGATGAATCTGGAAGAATTGACTCACGTGTTCTACCTGTTCAGACGGTGGCAATAATGGGGTCATGTTTGAAGCGACACCAAAGGGGCGGCAAATCTTCCGGAACGGCGCGGTACTCGCCAATCTCGGACCAGCCGCCGGGGCCATGAAAATCACTGCCGGCGCTGACCAGCAGACCAAATTCACGGGCAAGAATCGCCAGGCTGCCTACCTGCTCGGCGGGTTGATGCCCGTTGACCACTTCGATTGCGTGGCCGCCCGCTCCAATATAGTCGCCAATCAGCTTGCGACGCTTGCTGCGGGTGAAATCGTAATGCCACGGATGCGCCAGGCTGACCCAGGCACCTGCTGCCCGCAGTGTGCCAACGGTGTCTTCCAGGGTTGGCCAGTGTTGCTTGACGTCCCCCAGCTTGCCGGCACCCAGCCATTTGCGGAACGCTTCGGCGCGATCCTTTACAAAACCTTCACGCACCATCCAGTCGGCAAAGTGCGGGCGGGCCGGGGCGTTGCCGCTGTCACCCAGTTCCTGCTGGATGGCGCGGGCGCCTTCCAGGCCGTTGGGCATGCCCTTGAGGGCCAGCTTGCGGCTTATTTCTTCGGACCGCAGCCAGCGGCCATCGTGCAATTTGGCGATGGCCTCCACCAGCGGCGGCGCGTTGACGTCGAAACCGTAGCCCAATACGTGGATGGTTGCGCCGCCCCAGGTGCAGGACAATTCAACCCCGTTGACCAGTTGCACGCCCAACGCATGCGCCGCCTCGCGGGCCTCTGCCAGGCCTTCGAGGGTGTCGTGGTCGGTCAACGACAGGACTCGCACGCCTTTTTCAAACGCACGCGCAACCAGGACCGCGGGCGCCAGGGCGCCGTCGGAGGCTGTGCTATGGCAGTGCAAATCAACATTCACGGGAGTGTGTAACCTCAAGTCAGCTGGCGCTTTCGCTACCAAGGATGTTTGTTATTATGCCGCCACATCCAGCTTCTGGCTCTTACTGTGAAACAATTCATCGACTTCATCCCGCTGTTGCTGTTTTTCATCGTTTACAAAACCGACCCTCGCGTTATCGATCTTGCCGGCCACGAGCTGACCCTCGGCGGCATCTACAGCGCCACGGCGGTGCTGATCATCAGCTCCGTGGTGGTCTACGGCGCGCTCTTCATCTCCCAGCGCAAGCTGGAAAAAAGCCAGTGGCTGACCCTGGTCGCCTGCCTTGTGTTCGGCAGCCTGACCCTGGCCTTCCACAGCGAAACCTTCCTTAAATGGAAAGCCCCGGTGGTCAACTGGCTGTTCGCCCTGGCCTTTATCGGCAGCCACTTCATCGGTGATCGCCTGCTGATCAAGCGGATCATGGGCCACGCGCTGACCTTGCCAGACCCGGTATGGACCCGCCTGAACATCGCCTGGATCGTGTTTTTCCTGTTCTGCGGCGCCGCCAACCTGTTCGTCGCCTTTACCTTCCAGAGCTACTGGGTGGACTTCAAGGTGTTCGGCAGCCTGGGCATGACCGTGCTGTTCCTGGTCGGCCAGGGTATCTACCTGTCGCGCCACCTGCATGACACCGACCCTACCACGCCGAAAACCGAGGACTGACATGCTCTACGCCATCATTTCCACCGACGTCGCCAACTCCCTGGAAAAACGCCTGTCCGTACGCCCGGCCCACGTCGAGCGCCTGAAACAGCTGCAAGCCGAAGGCCGCCTGGTACTGGCCGGCCCGCATCCTGCGGTAGACAGCAACGACCCGGGAGATGCCGGCTTCACCGGTAGCCTGGTGGTTGTCGAGTTCGCCTCCCTGGCGGCGGCACAAGCCTGGGCCGATGCTGATCCGTATGTAGCGGCCGGCGTGTACGCCCAGGTGCTGGTCAAACCGTTCAAGCAAGTCCTGCCTTGATTCGTTGCGCGCTGAACCAAATGGCTTCAGCGCACTCCTAAACGCTCATTATTCCCGGTAACCTGCCGACAACGTTCTGAATATTCGTGTGGAATCAGGAGTTCCGATGCGCTTACGTCAGTTGTGTCTGTTGGCAGTGTTAATGATCGGGGCTACGGCCCACGCTGAAGAAACCTCGAACACCGGCAGTTCCACGCCCCTGTCCTTGAGTGCCGGCAGCCAGATCACCGATTTGCAGCAACGTTTGAAAGAAAGCGAACGCCAGCGCGATGAGCTGAGCAAGCAATTGCAAAGTGCTGACGCCACGCGGGAAAGCACCCAACTGAGTAAACTGCGCCAGGAGAACCAACGCCTGGTCCAGCAACTCAAAGAAGCACAGGGCAGTGCCTTGCCACGCTGGCTTACCGAGCAACAACAATGGTTCGTGACCGGCGGGGCAGTCGCGCTGATCGCCCTGTTATGCGGGATCTTCGCCAGTGGCGGGCACCGGCGCCGTCGACAATGGCTAAATTGAGTGAGTCATGAGCGAGCTGTTACTGATAGATGATGACCAGGAGCTCTGTGAGCTGCTGACCAGTTGGTTGAGCCAGGAAGGTTTCCAGGTGCGCGCCTGCCATGACGGCTTGAGCGCCCGCAAGGCATTGGCCGAAGCCGCCCCGGCGGCCGTGGTGCTCGACGTGATGCTGCCCGACGGCAGCGGCCTGGAGCTGCTCAAGCAATTGCGCAGCGACCACCCGGAACTGCCGGTGCTGATGCTCTCGGCCAGGGGCGAACCCCTGGACCGGATCCTCGGCCTGGAACTGGGCGCCGACGACTACCTGGCCAAACCCTGCGATCCTCGTGAACTGACCGCGCGCCTGCGCGCCGTGCTGCGCCGCAGCCACCCGGCCGCCGTGTCCACTCAGCTGGAGCTGGGCGACCTGTGCTTCAGCCCGGTGCGTGGCGTGGTCACTATCGATGAACAGGAATTTGCCCTGACCGTGTCCGAAAGCCGCCTGCTGGAAGCCTTGCTGCGTCAGCCCGGCGAGCCGCTGGACAAGCAGGAACTGGCGCAAATCGCCCTGGGCCGCAAGCTGACCCTGTATGACCGCAGCCTGGACATGCACGTCAGCAACCTGCGCAAGAAGATCGGCCCGCACCCGGATGGCCGGCCACGGATCGTGGCGCTGCGTAGCCGCGGCTATTACTACAGCCTCTAGCCCGCGTAGCAGCTGTCGAGCCTCGGCGAGGCTGCGACAGCATCTCCTCGGTACAGGTGTCAGACCGCAGCGCCTGCCTCGCAGCCTCGCCAAGGCTCGACAGTTGCTACGGTCGCCAATAGTTTTGTCAGCCCCGCCCAAAATCCTCTTTACCCAAGCTTTACCGTCCCCTGACTGCCGCTGACCTTGATCTCCGTAATCTACTCACATCCGGACTCACCGGAATAGAGACAGGAGAATCACCATGCGCAAGACCCTTATCGCTTTGATGTTCGCTGCTGCCCTGCCAACCGTTGCCATGGCCGCTGCGCCAGAAGGCCCAGGCCCGATGGGCGGTCCTGAAGGCCACATGATGGGTGGCCCAGGTCACGGCGGTGAACACGGCATGCGGGGCAAAGGTGGCCCTTTCAGCCAGCTGGACCTGAGCCCTGAACAGCGCCAGCAGATCGGCAAGTTGATGGGCCAGCAATGGCACGCTCGCAAAGAGTTGGTGCGCAAGTACCTGGACAAACTGCCAGCCGCTGATCAGAAAGCCATGAAAGACGAAATGGCGGCCGCCAAGCAGAAAACCCAGACCGACATCCGTGGCGTGTTGAAACCCGATCAACAGAAGAAATTCGACGAGATCGTGAAGAAACAAGCCGAGCGCCGCGCCGAGTGGAAGGAATTCCAGGCCTGGAAAGCCCAGCAGCCGCAAAAAGCGCAATAATGATCTAGCTTCACTCCCAGCCCAGTGGCCACCGCCGCTGGGCTTTTCCTGTTTGAGGATTTCTTGTGCGTTCATTGTTCTGGCGCGTCCTTGCCAGCTTCTGGCTGGCCATCGCCCTGGTTGCCGGGTTGTCGATCCTGCTTGGGCATATGCTCAACCAGGACGCCTGGATTCTCAGCCGCCACCCCGGGCTCAATAACCTCGCGCAGGAATGGACGCAGCTTTACGAGGCCCAGGGCGAGGACGCCGCCCAGGAGCTGCTGCAGCAGCGCAAGCGTCAGTACCACATTGACGTGCAAGTGCTTAACGAAAGCGGCGAGCCTGTGGTGCGCGGCACTTTCCCGCGCCGCGCCGCCGCCCTCGAAGCCCGGCAAAACGACAGCCAGGACCGCCACCTGCCCTGGCGCCGGCTGACCGCCGAGTACACCAGCGAAAAAACCGGCGACACCTACCTGCTGATCTACCGCATTCCCCACCCGGAACTGGACGCCTGGCACCGCAGCAGCCTGCTCTGGCCGTTAAGTGCCCTGGCGATTGCGCTGGTGGTGCTGACCCTGTTCAGCCTGTTGGTGACGTTGTCCATCACCCGCCCCCTCAGCCGCCTGCGCGGCGCAGTGCACGACCTGGGCCAGACCACCTATCAGCAGAACAGCCTGGCGCGGCTGGCCAACCGTCGCGACGAATTCGGCGTACTGGCCACCGACTTCAACCGCATGGGCGCCCGCCTGCAAAGCCTGATCGGCAGCCAGCGCCAGTTGCTGCGGGATGTGTCCCACGAACTGCGCTCGCCCCTGGCCCGCCTGCGGATCGCCCTGGCCCTGGCAGAACGGGCCACGCCCGAAGCGCGGGAAAAACTCTGGCCGCGCCTGACCCGCGAATGCGACCGCCTGGAAGCGCTGATCAGCGAAATCCTGGTACTCGCCCGGGTGGACGCTGATAACGCCAGTGCCGAAGACATCGACCTCAACCCGTTGCTCCGGACCCTGCAAAAAGACGCCTTGCTCGGCGCGCCGGACCAACCCGTGCAACTGGATGCCGAGGCCGGGCTGCACCTCAAGGGCTGGCCGACCATGATCGAACGCGCGGTGGATAACCTGCTGCGCAACGCCCAACGCTTCAACCCGCCCGGGCAACCGATTGAAATGGAAGCCAGACGCCAGGGCGAACGCATTGTGATCAGTGTGCGCGACCACGGCCCCGGCGTGGATGCCGAACACCTGAGCCAACTCGGCGAGCCGTTTTACCGCGCCCCGGGGCAAACCGCCCAGGGCCATGGCCTGGGCCTGGCCATTGCGCGGCGCGCCGCAGAGCGCCATGGCGGCAGCCTGATCCTGGCCAATCATCAAGGCGGCGGCTTTATCGCCAGCGTGGATCTACCGCTGGAGCCTGGGGTTGTCATTCAACCCTGATGATCTTCTATGATGGTCCTTCTCATTAGGAGGGCCTTTGATGACTGATCTGCTCACCCCCATCCAGGAAGCACTCGATTTACCCGTCACCCCACTGGCCGTAACCGAAGTCGGCGCCCTGCCCTCGACCTTTGCCGTCACCGAACTGGCCAGCGCCAGCATCGGTGCCGCGGGCCAGGCGGTCGCCCAGTTGCTGTTGCAGCAAACCGGGCGCCTGCCCTCGGTGACCGTGGACCGGCGCCTCGCCTCGTTCTGGTTCTCCTCCTCGCTGCGCCCCGACGGCTGGACCACCCCACCGCTGTGGGACCCGATAGCCGGCGACTACGCCTGCACCGATGGCTGGATTCGCCTGCACACCAATGCACCGCATCACCGTGCCGCCGCCGAGCGCGTACTCGGGCAAGTCGCTGACCGTGAAGCAATGGCCGCGAAGGTTGCGCCATGGACCGCTGCCGAGCTGGAACAGGCGATTGTCGAGGCGAACGGCTGTGCGGCGCAGATGCGCTCGTGGCAAGACTGGCAGGTGCATCCACAAGGCTTGGCGGTCAATCAGGAACCGCTGGTCCATCGCCAGACCTTTGCAGCCCTCAGCGACAAACCCTGGCTGGGCTCGGTGGCAAGGCCGCTGGCGGGCATCAAGGTGCTGGACCTGACGCGCGTATTGGCCGGCCCCACCGCCAGTCGTTTTCTGGCTGGCCTCGGCGCCGATGTACTGCGCATCGATTCCCCTGACTGGAACGAACCCGGCGTGGTGCCGGAAATGACCCTGGGCAAACGTTGCGCCCGCCTGGACCTGAAAAAACCCGACGACCGCCTGATCTTCGAAAACCTGCTCAAGGACACCGACATTCTGCTGCACGGCTACCGCGCCGATGCACTGGAACAGTTGGGCTACGGTGAGGCTGCGCTGCAAGCCCTCGCGCCTGGCCTGATCGACGCCAGCCTCAACGCCTACGGCTGGAGCGGCCCGTGGCGCAATCGCCGGGGGTTCGACAGCCTGGTGCAGATGAGCACCGGGATTGCCGAGGCTGGCAGGCAGTGGAAAAACTCGGACAAACCGGTGCCGCTGCCGTTGCAGGCGCTGGACCACGCCACCGGGTATTTGATGGCGGCCAGTGCGATTCAGGCGTTGAGTGAACGATTGAAATCCGGCCGCGGCGGTTCGGCACTGTTGTCCCTCGCGCGCACGGCAAAGCTGTTGGTGGACGCAGGACAAGTCCCTGAACAACTACCGCTGCGGGCCGAAGAACCGGGTGATCAAGGCTTGGTGGTGGAGCAAACCGCCTGGGGCCCGGCCCACCGCTTGCTGCCCCCGGTGACCATCAGCGGGACACCGTTGCAGTGGGATTTGCCCGCAGGGGAATTGGGCTCACACCGCCCTCAGTGGTGACCGAAGATCCTGTGGCGAGGGAGCTTGCTCCCGCTGGACTGCGCAGCAGGCCCCTGCTTTTGGGTCAATGGGGCCGCTTCGCGCCCCAGCGGGAGCAAGCTCCCTCGCCACAGGTATGCAGAATCAATCCGCGCGGCTCAGTGATGTCCACAAATGCTGCGCCGCATAGGCTCTAAGCGGTCGCCAGGCCTCAGCCCGCGCCAGCAACTGGCGCGGGCTCACCGGCCCGCCTTCCAGCGCCACCAGCGCATTGATCAAACCGATATCCCCCGAGGCAAACGCATCCTGCTCGCGCATCTGGCGCATGGCGATGTACTGCGCCGTCCAGTCACCAATCCCGGGTAATGCGACCAACCGCGCCACGCCTTCCTTCAGGTTCGCCTTCGCCTGGAAAATCTGCGGGTCATCCAGCAACGCCTGGGCCACGCCCGACAAGGTACGCCCGCGACTTTTCGGCATGCCGAGGGTTGCCAAATCTGCGGCTGCCAGCACCTCGGCCGAAGGAAACACATGGGTCACACCGGCATGGGGCGTCACCAGCGGCGTGCCGTACTGCGCCACCAGCTTGCCCGCCAGCTTGATCGCCGCCACCACGGTAATCTGCTGGCCCAACACCGCGCGGATCGCCAACTCCAGCCCATCCCAGGTTCCCGGCACCCGCAAGCCAGGACGCGCCGCCACCAAGCTCGCCATCAAGGGATCATTCGCCAATTGCCGGTTGATCCGTTTCGGGTCAGCCGACAGGTCAAACATGTCCCGTAACCGCCGCTCAATTTCCGGCAACGCTGCCGGGTCGGGGAAGTCCACCGTTACCTCAAGCCAATCACCGGCCCCGGGCGACACACTGAGCCAACCCTGCTGACCGTCGACACTGATACTGCGCGAGTAAACGCCTGCGTCCACCGTCTCCATCCCGCTGATCGCCCGCGCCGACAAAAAGCCCAACATCGCCGCCCAGTCATACGGCGCCTGATACGCCAGCTGCATTCTCACAACGACAATACCCCGCTGTACAACCCATACGCCGCCAGGCTCGCCCCGGCGATCACGCAGGCGAAAATGCCTTTTTCCAGATGGGTAAACAAGGGCTGGCCCTGCTCGCGCTTGGCCAGGGCAAACAGGATCACCCCCGGTGCATACAGCAGCGCCGACAGCAGCAAGTACTTCAGGCCACCGGCGTAGAGCAGCCACACCGCATAGGCCAGGGCGATCAGGCTCACCAGCAGGTCCTTGGTGCGTTCGCCATGGGCGCCTTCGTAGGTTTCACCGCGGCCGCTCAACAGCACCGCATACGCCGCCGACCACAGATAGGGCACCAGGATCATCGACGACGCCAGGTAGATCAGGGTGGTGTAGGTGCTTTCCGAAAACAGCGTGATCACCAGGAACAGCTGGATCATTACATTGGTCAGCCACAACGCATTGACCGGCACCTGATTGACGTTTTCCTTTTTCAGGAACGCCGGCATGGTCTTGTCATGGGCGGTGGCATAGAGGATTTCGGCGCAGAGCAAGGCCCACGACAGCAGCGCGCCCAACAGCGAAACCGCCAGGCCGATGCTGATCAACAGCGCGCCCCACGGGCCGACGATATGTTCCAGCACCCCGGCCAGGGACGGGTTTTGCAGGTTGGCCAGTTCCGGCTGGCTCATGATCCCGAGCGACAGCAGGTTGACCAATACCAGCAGCGCCAAGACCCCCAGGAAACCGATGACCGTGGCCCGGCCCACGTCCGAGCGTTTCTCGGCCCGCGCCGAGTAGACACTGGCGCCCTCGATGCCGATAAACACAAACACCGTGACCAGCATCATGTTGCGCACCTGATCCACCACGCCGCCGAAACTCGGATTACTCAGGCCCCAGATATCCCGGGTAAAGATGTCGGCCTTGAATGCCACGGCGGCGATCACGATAAACATCACCAGCGGTACGATCTTGGCCACGGTGGTGATCTGGTTGATGAACGCCGCCTCCTTGATCCCGCGCATCACCAAAAAATGCACGGCCCACAGCAACACCGACGCGCAGCCAATCGCCACCGGGGTATTGCCCTGGCCGAACACCGGAAAAAAGTAGCCGAGGGTACTGAATAGCAACACGAAGTAACCGACGTTGCCCATCCAGGCACTGATCCAGTAGCCCCAGGCCGACGAGAAACCCATGTAGTCGCCGAACCCGGCCTTGGCGTACGCGTATACGCCGGAATCCAGTTCCGGCTTGCGGTTGGCCAGGGTCTGGAACACAAAGGCCAGGGTCAGCATGCCCACGGCGGTAATGCCCCAGCCAATCAACACCGCGCCTACCTCGGCCCGCGCCGCCATGTTCTGCGGCAACGAGAAAATCCCGCCGCCGATCATCGAGCCCACGACCAGGGCGATCAAGGCATTGAGGCGCAGCTTTTCCGAGGATTGGGACATGAATACTCCTGAACAAAACAACCATTGAGCCAACAACTGTGCACTCAACTAACTTATTAAGCCGGCGCAGCGTTTATTAGATATAGCCAATAAAGGCGCCTGCTTCATAACTTAAAGGCATGACAATAAACAGCGTTAAGGCAAATTTATAATTTAAATACCGCTGCGCTGTAAAAGTTTGCATATCTGTAAATACGGGCTAGCTTCAAAGGTCCATGCTAATGAGAAAATCTGTTGTTTGAAACGCAGAACCGCTCTACGACGAGCCTCTGCGAGGCACTTGAGCGCCCGTACCTTTCATCATAAGTCATTAATTCACAATGGAATGTGCCAATGAAGTGATCTGAGTCAGCTGTTTGATTAGCGCACGGATTTATTCTGTGGTCTCTCTTCTCCTGCATTGGAGTCATGCGATGTCTGAATCTCCCGGAAAACTTCGACTCGGCGCACTGGTTGCACTTGTCGTGGGTTCAATGATTGGTGGCGGGATCTTCTCACTGCCGCAAAACATGGCGGCCAGCGCCGATGTCGGCGCGGTACTGATTGGTTGGGTGATCACCGCCGTGGGCATGTTGACCCTGGCGTTCGTGTTCCAGACCCTGGCCAATCGCAAGCCCGACCTCGACGGCGGGGTCTATGCCTATGCCAAGGCCGGGTTTGGCGACTACATGGGTTTCTCATCCGCCTGGGGTTACTGGATCAGTGCCTGGTTGGGCAACGTCGGCTATTTCGTGCTGCTGTTCAGCACCCTCGGTTACTTCTTCCCCATCTTCGGCGAAGGCAACACCCCGGCGGCGGTGATCGGCGCGTCGGTGCTGCTGTGGGCCGTGCACTTCCTGGTACTGCGCGGGATCAAGGAAGCCGCGTTCATCAACCTGGTGACCACCATCGCCAAGGTGGTGCCGCTGGTGCTGTTTGTGTTGATCGCGCTCTTCGCGTTCAAGCTGGACATCTTCACCGCCGACATCTGGGGCGTGAAAAACCCGGACCTGGGCAGCGTGATGAACCAGGTGCGCAACATGATGCTGGTCACCGTCTGGGTGTTCATCGGCATTGAGGGTGCGAGCATCTTCTCGTCCCGCGCCGAAAAACGCTCCGACGTCGGCAAGGCCACGGTGATTGGTTTTATCACCGTGCTGCTGTTCCTGATGCTGGTGAACGTGCTGTCCCTGGGGATCATGACCCAACCGGAATTGGCCAAGCTGCAAAACCCGTCGATGGCCGCCGTGCTGGAGCATGTGGTGGGTCACTGGGGCGCGGTATTGATCAGCGTCGGCTTGATCATTTCCTTGCTGGGGGCGCTGCTGTCGTGGGTGCTGCTGTGTGCGGAGATCATGTTCGCCGCCGCCAAGGACCACACCATGCCGGAGTTCCTGCGTAAGGAAAACGCCAACCACGTGCCGGCCAACGCCCTGTGGCTGACCAACGCCATGGTGCAGATTTTCCTGGTGATCACGCTGTTCTCGGCCAGCACTTACCTGTCGCTGATCTACCTCGCCACCTCGATGATCCTGGTGCCTTACCTGTGGTCGGCGGCCTATGCACTGCTGCTGGCGGTGCGCGGTGAAACCTATGAAAGCGCCCCGGGCGAACGCAGGAAAGACCTGCTGATCGGCGCCATCGCGTTGATCTACGCGGTCTGGCTGCTGTACGCCGGTGGCACCAAGTACCTGTTGCTGTCCGCCCTGCTCTACGCCCCTGGCGTGATCCTGTTCGCCATGGCCAAGCATGAATTGGGCAAACCGATTTTCACCAACGTCGAGAAGCTGATTTTCGCCGCAGTCGTCATAGGCGCCCTCGTGGCGGGCTATGGCCTCTACTCCGGCTTCCTGACCCTGTAATCATTGTTCACTGGAGGATCTGTAATGACCACGGAAAAAGTGAAGTACGGCGTACATTCCGAAGCCGGCAAACTGCGCAAAGTCATGGTGTGCTCCCCAGGTTTGGCCCACCAGCGGCTGACCCCAAACAACTGCGATGAACTGCTGTTCGATGACGTGCTGTGGGTAGCCCAGGCCAAGCGCGACCACTTCGACTTCGTGACCAAGATGCGCGAGCGCGACATCGATGTGCTGGAAATGCACAACCTGCTGACCGACATCGTCGCCATCCCCGAAGCGCTGGACTGGATCCTGGAGCGCAAGATCACCGCCAACCAGGTGGGCCTGGGGCTGGTCAATGAGGTCAGCTCGTGGCTGCGCAGCCTGGAGCCGCGCAAGGTCGCCGAGTACCTGATCGGTGGCGTGTCGGCCGATGACCTGCCGAGCAGTTTCGGTGGCAAGACCATCGAGATGTTCCGCGATTTCCTCGGCCACTCAAGCTTCATCCTGCCGCCGCTGCCCAACACCCAGTTCACCCGCGACACCACCTGCTGGATCTACGGTGGCGTGACGCTGAACCCGATGTACTGGCCGGCGCGACGCCAGGAAACCCTGCTGGCCAGCGCCATCTACAAATTCCACCCCGAGTTCACCAACGCGGACTTCCAGGTGTGGTACGGCGACCCTGACCAGGAACACGGCAACGCCACCCTGGAAGGCGGCGACGTGATGCCGATTGGTAACGGCGTGGTGTTGATCGGCATGGGCGAGCGTTCCTCGCGCCAGGCCATCGGCCAACTCGCCCTGAACCTGTTCAAGCACAAGGCCGTGGAGCGTGTGATCGTCGCCGGCCTGCCAAAATCCCGCGCGGCGATGCACCTCGACACCGTGTTCAGCTTCTGCGACCGCGACCTGGTCACGATCTTCCCGGAAGTGGTCAACCAGATCGTCGCTTTCACCCTGCGCCCGGACGAGACCAAGCCCGGCGGCATCGACATCCAGCGCGAAAAAACCAACTTCCTCGACACCGTCGCCGCCGCCCTGAACCTCAAGGCCCTGCGTGTGGTGGAAACCGGCGGCAACAGCTTCGCCGCCGAGCGCGAGCAGTGGGATGACGGCAACAACGTAGTGGCCGTGGAGCCTGGCGTGGTGATCGGCTACGACCGCAACACCTACACCAACACCTTGCTGCGCAAGGCCGGTGTGGAAGTCATCACCATCAGCGCCGGTGAACTCGGCCGTGGCCGTGGCGGCGGCCACTGCATGACTTGCCCGATCATTCGCGACCCAATCGACTACTGATATTCAAACCCTGGCCGCCGCTCATCAGGCGCCGGCCAGGGGGATAACCTAAACAGAAGGAGATCCACCATGGCTTTTAATATGCGCAACCGCAGCCTGCTGTCGCTGATGCACCACACCACTCGCGAGCTGCACTACCTGCTGGACCTGTCCCGCGACCTCAAGCGCGCCAAATACACCGGCACCGAGCGTCCGCACCTGAAGGGCAAAAACATCGCGCTGATCTTCGAAAAAACCTCGACCCGCACCCGTTGCGCGTTCGAAGTCGCGGCCCACGACCAGGGTGCCCACGTCACCTACATCGACCCGGTGTCGTCGCAGATCGGCCACAAAGAAAGCATGAAAGACACCGCCCGCGTCCTCGGCCGGATGTTCGATGCCATCGAGTACCGTGGCTTTGAACAGGAAATCGTCGAAGAGCTGGCCAAGTTCGCCGGGGTGCCGGTGTTCAACGGCCTGACCGCCGAATTCCACCCCACCCAGATGATCGCCGACACCCTGACCATGCGCGAGCACAGCGACAAGCCGCTGCATGACATCAGCTACGCCTACCTGGGCGACGCCCGCTACAACATGGGCAACTCGCTGCTGATGATCGGCGCCAAGCTGGGCATGGACGTGCGCATCGGCGCACCGAAAGCCCTGTGGCCCCATGCTGATTTCATCAAGCAGTGCCAGGCATTCGCCGAGGAAAGCGGCGCGCGCATCACCATCACCGAAGACCCGAAGGAAGCGGTGAAAGGCGTGGACTTCATCCACACCGATATCTGGGTGTCCATGGGCGAACCGGTGGAAGCGTGGGACGAGCGCATCGAGCAACTGCTGCCGTACCAGGTCAACGCCAAGATGATGAAGGCCTCGGGCAATCCCCGCGTGAAATTCATGCACTGCCTGCCGGCGTTCCACAACAGCGAAACCAAGGTCGGCAAGGACATCGCCGCGCGTTATCCGAACCTGGCCAATGGCGTGGAAGTGACCGAAGAAGTGTTTGAGTCCCCGGCCAACATCGCCTTTGAGCAGGCGGAAAACCGCATGCACACCATCAAGGCGATCCTGGTGTCGGCGCTGGCGGATATCTAAACCAATACCGCTCCCACTTTTGATACGCGGTCCAAAATGTGGGAGCGGGCTTGCTCGCGAAGGCGGCGTGCCAGTCGCTATATTTTTCACCGACACACCGCTTTCGCGAGCAAGCCCGCTCCCACATCTGGCCCGGTGTTCACAACGCTGGATTCTGGAAGGACAACCTTATATGCGTATCGTCGTTGCACTGGGCGGCAACGCCCTTCTGCGCCGTGGTGAACCCATGACCGCAGACAATCAACGGGCCAATATCCGCATCGCCACCGAACAGATCGCCAAGATCCACAAAGGCAACGAGCTGGTGATTGCCCACGGCAATGGCCCGCAAGTGGGCCTGCTGTCGCTGCAGGCTGCCGCCTACACCCAGGTTTCACCTTACCCGCTGGATGTGTTGGGAGCCGAAACCGAGGGCATGATCGGGTACATCATCGAACAGGAACTGGGCAACCTGCTGGACTTCGAAGTGCCGTTCGCCACGCTGCTGACCCAGGTGGAAGTGGACGCCAAGGACCCGGCCTTCCAGAACCCGACCAAACCCATCGGCCCGGTGTACTCCGAAGCCGAAGCGGAAAAACTGGCCGCTGAAAAAGGCTGGGCGATTGCCCCCGATGGCGACAAGTATCGCCGCGTGGTGGCCAGCCCACGGCCAAAACGGATCTTTGAAATCCGCCCGATCCAGTGGCTGCTGGAAAAAGGCAGCATCGTGATCTGCGCCGGTGGCGGCGGGATTCCGACGATGTATGGCGAAGACGGCAAGCTCAAGGGCATTGAAGCCGTGATCGACAAAGACCTGTGCTCCTCGTTGCTGGCCGGGCAACTGGACGCCGATTTGCTGGTGATCGCCACCGACGTCAATGCCGCCTTTATCGACTTCGGCAAGCCCACCCAGAAAGCCATCGGCCAGGCACACCCGGACGAAATCGAAAAGCTCGGCTTCGCCGCCGGCTCCATGGGACCCAAGGTCCAGGCCGCGTGCGAGTTCGCCCGCCAGACTGGAAAAACCGCAGTGATCGGTTCACTCTCGGACATCGAAGCAATTGTCCAGGGCAGCGCCGGCACCCGCATCAGTACCGCAAAACCTGGCATCACCTACCTGTGAAGTAGAGGAGAAACGCCTATGGCTACCTTTGAACCTGGTCACCTGCACATCGAACGCCACGCGCTGAACAAGGATGACTACAGCTACAACCTGTGCATCGACTACGAAGTCAGCCAGGACCCAAAGGAAGGCAAGGGAATGCTCTTCAAGATGCACGGCACGGTGCAGGGCAAGGAGCTCAAGGAAGAGTTCTTCCTGCCCAAGGACCAGTCGTTCGACTTCGCCCGGCAGGCGATGAACATCGCGCAGAAGTACGGCATGCCGAAGATTGCCGTGCTCAATGGCCAGATGCACAAGCAGTACGATTTGATGTTTGAGGATGTGCGCCATCAGTTGGATGTGAAGCCTGGGGATCCGGTCAAACCCGAACACCTCGAATAACCTGATTTCCCAGGCACCAACCATCAAATGTGGGAGCGGCGGTGCGACGATTCGACTTGCTCGCGAATGCGGTGTATCAGTTGATACATCCGGTGACTGACACACCGCATTCGCGAGCAAGCCCGCTCCCACATTTTGATCTCTATCTTCTCCAAGGCATACTTGCCACCTCTCGCTCGCCAGAACCAAAAACAGCCCCATGCGTATCCACGTCAGCTTCATCGACCGCGTCGGCATCACCCAGGAAGTCCTGGCCTTGCTCGGTGGGCGCAATCTGAACCTGGATGCGGTGGAAATGGTTCCGCCCAACGTCTACATCGACGCCCCGACCCTAAGCGCCGAGGTACTGGAAGAGCTGCGTGATGCACTGTTCAGCGTGCGCGGCGTGCAAGCCGTGACCGTGGTCGACATCCTCCCCGGCCAGCGCCAGCACCTGCAACTCGATGCCCTGCTCGCCGCCATGACCGACCCGGTACTGGCCCTGGACAGCGCCGGCAAGATCCTGCTGGCCAACCCGGCGCTGATCGCCTTGTACGGTCGTGAACCCGCCGGGGAAAGCATCAACGAACTGTTCGACGACCCAACCCTGCTGGCCACCCTGCTGGAACACGGCTTTCGCCTGGCCCTGCGGGAAATCAGCGTCAACGGCCAGACCCTGCTGCTGGACGCCACGCCGATCACCGACGCCGGCGCCCTGCTGACCCTGTACCAACCCAATCGCATCGGCGAACAACTGTCGGCGCTGCACCATGACCACGCCGAAGGTTTAGACGCGTTGTTGGGCGAGTCTCCGGCGATCCGCACCCTCAAGGCGCGGGCGCAACGGGTGGCGGCGCTGGATGCACCGTTGTTGATCCAGGGCGAGACCGGCACCGGCAAGGAGCTGGTGGCCCGTGCCTGCCACGCCATCAGCGCGCGCCACAGCGCGCCGTTCCTGGCCCTGAACTGCGCGGCGCTGCCGGAGAACCTGGCCGAGAGCGAACTGTTCGGCTACGCCCCCGGAGCCTTCACCGGTGCCCAGCGCGGCGGCAAGCCGGGGCTGATGGAACTGGCGAACCAGGGCACGGTGTTCCTCGACGAGATCGGCGAGATGTCACCTTACTTGCAGGCCAAGCTGCTGCGGTTTCTCAACGACGGCAGCTTCCGCCGGGTGGGCGGCGACCGTGAGGTGAAGGTCAATGTGCGGATCCTCAGCGCCACCCACCGCGACCTGGAAAAGATGGTCAGCGAAGGCACCTTCCGCGAAGACCTGTTCTACCGCCTCAATGTGCTCAACGTCGAAGTGCCGCCCCTGCGCGAGCGCGGCCAGGACATCCTGCTGCTGGCCCGCTACTTCATGCAGCAGGCCTGCGCGCAGATCCAGCGCCCGGTCTGCCGCCTGGCGCCGGGCACCTACCCGGCGCTGCTGGGCAACCGCTGGCCAGGCAACGTGCGCCAGTTGCAGAACGTGATCTTCCGCGCCGCGGCCATTTGCGAAAGCAGCCTGGTGGACATCGGCGACCTGGACATCGCCGGCACCTCGGTGGCGCGGCAGAACGATGGTGAAGTCGACAGCCTGGAGCAGGCCGTGGAGGATTTCGAGCGCGGGTTGCTGGAGAAGCTCTATGTCAGCTATCCGTCCACGCGCCAGCTGGCCAGCCGCCTGCAAACCTCCCACACCGCCATTGCCCATCGCCTGCGCAAGTACGGTATTCCCAACAAGCCCTGACTGACTGCACGCGATCAAAATGTGGGAGCGGGCTTGCTCGCGAATGCGTTGGGTCAGTCAATACATTCGGCACTGACATACCGCATTCGCGAGCAAGCCCGCTCCCACATTTGATCTACGGCGCCCTCAAAAGCGACCTCCGTCTGTACTGAAAGCGCTACAGTGGAACGATATCGATACACACCGTCGTAGGCGTCGCCATGCAAGGCTTTGATCCTCATAGTCTTTTTTTCAACGGTCCAGCTGTAGCGATATCGCTACAACCACCTTCCGAACATCACCCGCCATAATCAGTAACTAATTGTTTTATAACGATAAAAAAACATTGGCCGCAATTTTGCTAAGCAACTCCCCATTATTCCAATCCCGTCCACCAGACGAATCTGGCCCTGAGGAGTTTCCATGAGCGAGTTGCGCTTTACTGAAGATCACGAATGGCTGCGCGCCGAAGCCGACGGCAGCGTGACCGTGGGCATTACCGCTTTTGCGCAGAACGCGCTGGGTGATGTGGTTTTCGTGCAACTGCCTGAGCTGCAGTCCTACGACAAAGGGGCAGAAGCCTCCACCGTTGAATCGGTCAAGGCCGCCAGCGGCGTATACATGCCATTGGACGGCGAAGTCCTCGAAGTAAACGACAAGCTGGACGGCAGCCCCGAGCTGGTCAACGAAGACCCGATGGGCGAAGGCTGGTTCTTCCGCTTTAAACCGGCTGATGCCGACGCAGTAGCTAAGCTGTTGGATCAGGATGCGTATGACCGCCTGATCAAAGCCAACGCTGAAGCCTGAGGAGCGCGCCATGACTAATCTGACCACCGCCAACGAATTCATCGCCCGCCACATCGGCCCGCGCCAGGACGACGAGCAACACATGCTCGCCACCCTGGGCTTTGATTCCCTGGAAGCCTTGAGCGCCAGCGTGATCCCGGAAAGCATCAAGGGCACCGCTGTGCTGGGCCTGAGCGACGGCCTGAGCGAAGCCGACGCACTGGCTTCGATCAAGGCGATTGCCGCCAAGAACGAGCTGTTCAAGACCTACATCGGCCAGGGCTACTACAACTGCCACACACCGTCGCCGATCCTGCGCAACCTCCTGGAAAACCCGGCCTGGTACACCGCCTACACGCCGTATCAGCCGGAGATTTCCCAGGGCCGCCTGGAGTCGCTGCTGAACTTCCAGACGCTGATCAGCGACCTCACCGGCCTGCCGATCGCCAACGCCTCGCTGTTGGACGAAGCCACCGCCGCTGCCGAAGCCATGACCTTCTGCAAACGCCTGAGCAAGAACAAAGGCAGCAACGCGTTCTTCGCCTCCGTGCACAGCCACCCGCAAACCCTCGACGTATTGCGCACCCGTGCCGAGCCGCTGGGCATCGACGTGGTGGTGGGCGACGAGCGTGAACTGACCGACGTCAGCGCCTTCTTCGGCGCCCTGCTGCAATACCCGGCGAGCAACGGTGACGTGTTCGACTACCGCGAGCTGACTGAGCGCTTCCACGCCGCCAACGCACTGGTGGCCGTGGCCGCCGACCTGCTGGCCCTGACCCTGCTGACCCCGCCGGGTGAGTTCGGCGCCGACGTGGCCATCGGCAGCGCGCAACGCTTCGGCGTGCCGCTGGGCTTCGGTGGCCCGCATGCGGCGTATTTCTCCACCAAGGATGCGTTCAAGCGCGACATGCCGGGCCGTCTGGTCGGCGTCTCCGTCGACCGTTTCGGCAAGCCGGCCCTGCGCCTGGCCATGCAGACCCGCGAGCAACATATCCGCCGCGAGAAGGCCACCAGCAACATCTGCACCGCTCAGGTATTGCTCGCCAACATCGCCAGCATGTATGCCGTGTACCACGGCCCGAAAGGCCTGACCCAGATCGCCAACCGCATTCACCACCTGACCGCGATCTTCGCCAAAGGCTTGGGCGCATTGGGCCTGGCGGTTGAACAAGCCCACTTCTTCGACACCCTGACCATCAAGACCGGCGCGCAAACTGCTGCCCTGCACGACAAGGCTCGCGCCCAGCGCATCAACCTGCGTGTGGTCGACGGCGAACGCGTTGGCCTGTCGGTGGACGAAACCACCTCCCAAGCCGACATCGAAACCCTGTGGAGCGTGTTCGCCGGCGGTAAAGCCCTGCCGGACTTCGCCGCATTGGCTGCCAGCGTTGAAAGCACCCTGCCGGCCGCCCTGCTGCGCCAGTCGCCGATTCTCAGCCACCCGGTGTTCAACCGTTACCACTCCGAAACCGAGCTGATGCGCTACCTGCGCAAACTGGCCGACAAGGACCTGGCCCTGGATCGCACCATGATCCCGCTGGGCTCGTGCACCATGAAGCTCAACGCCGCCAGCGAAATGATCCCGGTGACCTGGGCCGAGTTCGGTGCCCTGCACCCGTTCGCCCCGGCCTCGCAAAGCGCCGGCTACCAGCAACTGACGACCGAACTGGAAGCCATGCTCTGCGCGGCCACCGGTTACGACGCGATTTCCCTGCAACCGAACGCCGGTTCCCAGGGCGAATACGCCGGCCTGCTGGCCATCCGTGCCTATCACCAGAGCCGTGGCGAAGAACGCCGCGATATCTGCCTGATCCCGTCGTCGGCCCACGGCACCAACCCGGCCACCGCCAACATGGCCGGCATGCGCGTCGTGGTCACCGCCTGCGATGCACGCGGTAACGTCGACATCGAAGACCTGCGTGCCAAGGCTATCGAGCACCGCGAGCACCTCGCTGCGCTGATGATCACCTACCCGTCCACCCACGGCGTGTTCGAAGAAGGCATCCGCGAAATCTGCGGGATCATTCACGACAACGGCGGCCAGGTGTACATCGACGGCGCCAACATGAACGCGATGGTCGGCCTCTGCGCCCCGGGCAAGTTCGGCGGCGATGTGTCCCACTTGAACCTGCACAAGACCTTCTGCATTCCCCACGGTGGTGGCGGCCCGGGCGTCGGCCCGATTGGCGTCAAATCCCACCTGACGCCGTTCCTGCCCGGCCATGCCGCGATGGAACGCAAGGAAGGCGCGGTCTGCGCCGCACCGTTCGGCAGCGCGAGCATCCTGCCGATCACCTGGATGTACATCAGCATGATGGGCGGCGCAGGCCTCAAGCGCGCTTCGCAGTTGGCGATTTTGAATGCCAACTACATTTCCCGTCGCCTGGAAGAGCACTACCCGGTGCTGTACACCGGCAGCAACGGCCTGGTGGCCCACGAATGCATCCTCGACCTGCGCCCGTTGAAAGACAGCAGCGGCATCAGCGTGGATGACGTGGCCAAGCGTCTGATCGACTTTGGTTTCCATGCGCCGACCATGTCGTTCCCGGTGGCCGGCACCCTGATGATCGAGCCGACCGAAAGCGAATCCCGGGAAGAACTGGACCGCTTCTGCGACGCGATGATCGCCATCCGCGAAGAAATCCGCGCGGTGGAAAATGGCTCGCTGGACAAAGACGACAACCCGCTGAAAAACGCACCACACACTGCTGCGGAACTGGTTGGCGAATGGAGCCACCCATACAGCCGCGAGCAAGCGGTGTACCCGGTGGCGTCGTTGATCGAAGCCAAGTACTGGCCGCCGGTTGGCCGGGTCGACAACGTGTTTGGCGATCGCAACCTGGTGTGCGCTTGCCCGTCGATCGAGAGCTACGCGTAACCTGATGTGGGAGCGGGCTTGCTCGCGAATGCGGAGTGTCAGTTGATACATCTGGTGACTGACCCGCCGCTTTCGCGAGCAAGCCCGCTCCCACATTGGACCGAGTACATCCGATCAATAATAAGAAACCGGAGAACAACCATGTCTTTAAGCGTGTTCGACCTGTTCAAGATTGGCATCGGCCCCTCCAGCTCTCACACCGTCGGCCCGATGCGCGCTGCCGCTCGATTCGTCGAGGGACTGAAGCGCGACAACCTGCTGGGCGCCACCACCTGCGTCAAGGTGGAGCTCTACGGCTCACTCGGCGCCACCGGCAAAGGCCACGGCAGTGACAAGGCCGTATTATTGGGCCTGGAGGGCGAGCACCCGGACACCGTGAACACTGAAACCGTTGCCGCCCGCCTGTTGGAAATTCGCGGCAACGCACGCTTGAACCTGCTCGGCGAACACAGCATTGCGTTCAACGAGAAAGAACACCTGGCGATGATTCGCAAACCCCTGCCCTATCATCCCAACGGCATGATCTTCCGCGCCTTCGACGCCGCCGGCTTGCAGATTCGCAGCCGCGAGTACTACTCGGTGGGCGGCGGGTTTGTGGTGGATGAAGACGCCGCCGGCCACGACCGGATTGTCGAAGACGCCACGCCCCTGACGTTCCCGTTCAAAAGTGCCAAGGACTTGCTCGGCCATTGCGCCACCTATGGGCTGTCCATCAGCCAGGTGATGATGACCAATGAAAGCGCCTGGCGCCCGGAAGCGGAAACCCGCGCCGGCCTGCTGAAGATCTGGCAGGTGATGCAGGACTGCGTGGACGCGGGCTGTCGCAACGAAGGGATTTTGCCGGGAGGGCTGAAGGTCAAGCGCCGCGCCGCCGCGTTGCATCGCCAACTGTGCAAGAACCCGGAATCGGCGCTGCGCGACCCGTTGTCGGTGCTGGACTGGGTCAACCTGTACGCCCTGGCGGTCAACGAAGAAAACGCCAATGGCGGGCGCGTGGTGACGGCGCCCACCAACGGTGCGGCCGGGATTGTGCCGGCGGTGTTGCACTACTACATGCGCTTTATCCCGGGGGCCAGCGAAGACGGAGTGGTGCGCTTCCTGCTCACCGCCGCAGCCATCGGCATTCTGTACAAGGAAAACGCCTCGATCTCCGGCGCCGAAGTCGGCTGCCAGGGGGAAGTCGGCGTGGCCTGTTCCATGGCTGCCGGCGCCCTTTGCGAAGTGTTGGGCGGTACGGTTTCCCAGGTGGAGAACGCCGCCGAGATCGGCATGGAACACAACCTCGGCCTGACCTGCGACCCCATCGGCGGCTTGGTGCAGGTGCCCTGCATCGAGCGCAACGCCATGGGTTCGGTCAAGGCCATCAATGCGGTGCGCATGGCCCTGCGCGGCGACGGGCAACACTTCGTGTCCCTCGACAAGGTCATCCGCACCATGCGCCAGAC
Organism: Pseudomonas sp. Ag1; assembly: GCF_000278565.1. Lineage (NCBI taxonomy): Bacteria > Pseudomonadati > Pseudomonadota > Gammaproteobacteria > Pseudomonadales > Pseudomonadaceae > Pseudomonas > Pseudomonas sp. Ag1. The sequence continues at coordinate 2,557 of NZ_AKVH01000086.1, read as the reverse complement.
CGGCGCTGACATGAAAAGCAAATACAAGGAAACCGCCCGTGGCGGTTTGGCGGTCAACATTATCGAGTGCTGACGCCTATAAGCGCGTCCGCACGTTTTTCAGGAGCTGAATATGTCCACCGAAACCCTGTTGAAAACCCCGTTGCACGCCCTGCACATCGAACTGGGCGCACGCATGGTGCCCTTCGCCGGCTACGACATGCCGGTGCAATACCCGCTGGGCGTGATGAAAGAACACCTGCACACCCGTGAACAAGCCGGGTTGTTCGATGTGTCGCACATGGGCCAGATCCGCCTGACCGGCGCCGGTGCCGCCAAGGCCCTGGAAACCCTGGTACCGGTGGACATCATCGACCTGCCGGTGGGCATGCAGCGTTATGCGATGTTCACCAACGAGCAAGGCGGCATCCTGGATGACCTGATGGTCGCCAACCTGGGTAACGACGAACTGTTCCTGGTGGTCAACGCCGCCTGCAAGGACCAGGACCTGGCCCACCTGCGCCAGCACATCGGTGACCAGTGCACCATCGAGCCACTGTTCGAGGAACGCGCCCTGCTGGCCCTGCAAGGCCCGGCTGCCGTCAGCGTGCTGGCGCGCCTGGCGCCGGAGGTCAAGCACATGACCTTCATGCAATTCGCACCGACCCGCCTGCTGGGCGTGGATTGTTACGTCAGCCGCTCGGGCTACACCGGCGAAGACGGCTTCGAAATCTCGGTACCGGCCGCGAACGCCGAGGCCCTGGCCCGCAGCCTGCTGGCCGAAACCGAAGTACAGGCCATCGGCCTGGGCGCCCGCGACTCCCTGCGCCTGGAGGCCGGCCTGTGCCTTTATGGCCATGACATGAACACCGAGACCACGCCGATTGAAGCCAGCCTGTTGTGGGCAATTTCCAAGGCCCGTCGTGCTGATGGCGCACGCGCCGGTGGCTTCCCGGGCGCCGATGCGATCTTCACCCAGCAACAAACCGGCGTCAGCCGCAAACGCGTAGGCCTGTTGCCACAGGAACGCACGCCGGTCCGTGAAGGCGCAGAAATCGTCGACGAACACGGCACCGTGATCGGCAGCGTCTGCAGCGGCGGTTTTGGCCCGAGCCTGGGCGGCCCGCTGGCCATGGGTTATCTGGACAGCGCTTTCATCGCACTGGATACCGAAGTATCTGCGTTGGTACGTGGGAAAAAGGTGCCACTACGTGTAAGTAAAATGCCATTCGTGCCACAACGTTACTACCGTGGTTGATTGACTGTTCCTATAAGTAACGCGGTTGCGTTAACGTGCACTAATCTGTAACGCAACCGCCACATTAAAGTGCATTGACGATAGTCAATGTTATGTTCAGTCACCTATAACAAGTGACGAATTCTATCGAATAAACGCGTTCCACATTGTGGACAGAAGTGTAACGAGGCCGAGCAAAACCTGGGGTTTTGCCGGGGCTTGTTTTTTCTGTATTAGTTGGCGTAGAGTTTGCCCACTGTGTTTGCATGGGTCGCTTTGAACCTGGACCTGGGCAGTAGCCAAAGTTTGCTACAACCCGTTCGACGTCTCTTACTTTCCTGCAACCCAGCCCAGTACTCTTTCATGTGAAAGGGGCTGTCATTAATTTTTTTGCGTCAAGGAAATAAGAAAATGGCTGATCGTCAGAGCGGTACCGTCAAGTGGTTTAACGACGAAAAAGGGTTTGGTTTTATCACTCCAGAAAGCGGTCCGGATCTGTTCGTCCACTTCCGCGCTATTCAGGGCAACGGCTTCAAAAGCCTGAAAGAAGGCCAGAAAGTGACCTTCATCGCGGTGCAAGGCCAGAAAGGCATGCAAGCCGACGAAGTACAAGCAGAAGGCTGATCCTTGCTGCGACAAAAAGCCCCTGATATGACATCAGGGGCTTTTTTATGGGCGTTCTTCCGTAAAATGGCTTTTTTCCTGCCGAGAGCCATGCCATGTCGAAACACCTGCTGAGCCCCCAAGGCGAGTTTCCCGCCGTAGGCCTGGGCCGTCGTCTGGCAGCGATGTTCTATGACTTCCTGTTGTGCACCGCCCTGCTGATCGTCACGGCCTTCATCTACAAGCTGGTGTGGATGGGGTTTGTCGGTGAGGCCAAGTTGCGGGCGCTTTCCGAATCCGGCGCGCTGGATGGTGATCCGCTGTTGTCGACGATTTTGTTTTTTGTGTTGTTTGGGTTTTTTGCCAAGTTCTGGACGCACTCGGGGCAGACCCTGGGGATGCAGGTTTGGGGGGTGCGGGTGCAGAACGCTGATGGGTCGCGGATTAGTCTGTGGCAGGCGTTGTTGCGGTTTGTGGTGTCGATTGCTTCGTGGTTGTGCCTGGGGCTTGGGTTTATCTGGTCGTTGTTCGACAAGCAGAAGCGTGGCTGGCATGACATTTATTCGGACACGCGGTTGGTGCGGGTTCCGAAGAAAAAGAAGTAGATTTTTAGATTGGGGGGCATATCCGTTGCTGCGGTGATGGCCGCTATTGGTTCCGCTCTTACAGCGGCTCACTTTTGAAAAGCGCAAAAGTAAGCAAAACGCTCTTGCCCCACCACTCGGCACCTCGCTTAGG
>NZ_AKVH01000085.1:0-79012 GCF_000278565.1 Pseudomonas sp. Ag1 | reverse complement strand
ATGGCAGGACACCCTCCAACGAGCCGTCTGTGAGGGTCAGCAGTTCCTCACCAGTAACCATCGAAACCGGGCAGCCATTGGTACAGGTATTCGCCGAACAGACCGAAGCATCCCCATTGGGGTTTTTCGCCGAAGCCGGGGCATCATCCACATGTTCTTGCTTCACCAGCGCCGTGCGCGCCGCTTTAGGCTTTCGGACTAGCGCTGCCGGATTCGAAACCTCGTTTACACCGGCCTTCAACGGCACGGCCGCTGCCTTGATCGACACTGGATCATTTTTAAGCGACACCGGCTTAAGCACACTGGGGTGCCAGTCCAGCCGTGGTGCCTCGCCCAACTTGGCCATCTGCTCGAGTAACACCCGTGCCCGGCCGGACCTGACCTTGCCCAGCACCTGCGGGCCCAAACGCACCGCCACACCCATGCCGCCGGTAGCCCACAGCAACAGCAGGTTGAGCAGTACCTCGGAAGTCATTTCCCCCAGCAGCTCGTTCATGTCCGGCGGCGGAAGCAATTGCGCCCAACTGAACATCGCCGACAGATAGATGAACAGCAGCGGTTCATCGCTCAGCACCAGAAGACCGTTGGCAATGGCCTCATTGCTGAGCTTCAACAGCTCTTCAAGCTCGCCTTGGGAGAGGTACTGCAGCAACTTTTCGCTATTGGGTTTGATGTCCGCCAGCCAGTCGTACAGGTTTGGAATACCGTCCCAAAGGCTGTACAGCGTGTTCGTAATCCCTCGCACAAACGCGGCGTCCATCAACTTGCGACGGTCGAGGGCGCTGGCGTTTGAGTACTGTTTCCACTGCTCTTCGAAGGTGCTCGTCCATTCACTGCGCAAGCTGCTTTCCAGTGAGCTGATCACCGACTGATAGGAGGCGTAGAGCGCCTTGACGTGATCTTTGGAAACATCGGGGTAGAAGCTGACCTGATACTGCTGGTCGCGCGTGCAGTCGGTGATTTCGAGGATGCCGCTGGGGCCGATGGTTTTATGAATGGGGGGACCGATCAGGCTGCCGTCCTCGGCGATGGCCTGGAGCATGACCGGCGTGTTGCCGATCGGCACAAACCGCTTGCTCTCAAACATATGCACCAGGGTCAGCGCACCATTGGGTTTGCACATTGCAACGGTGGTACTGGGGGCTTTAGAGGAAACAGGCGCGACCAGCGCGACCTCATCCCCAACCTTGAACACCTGCTCGACTTCCAGCGACGAAAAGCTCCAGAAGCTCTCAGCCCAATCGTCAAACGAGTTAAGGCACTCCCTGAAATTACGAAAGACCGCTTCAACGTCCTTCGTCTCCACATCCATGGGAGCCAGGGCCAACCTGCCTAGGGCGGGATTCAAGAGGCAGCCCCATCGGGCAGGGCATTAATCGAAAAAAACATCGGCGTTCCCTCGCGCTGTGTGATCAGGCGAGGGACTTTGCAGAGGTTTGTAAGAGAAAGAAGTCAGAGCTATCCGCTGCTACTGATAGGACGTTTCGCCAAATCCCCGGCTAAACCGACCCGTTTTCGTAAGCCAAATCTCCGACAAAAATAAATCCCACAAAACCCACATACGCAACAAATCCAACTTGACAGCTTCCATTCCCTTGGCGTCTATTGACGTACCCGCTGGATCATTTCGCAGATGTCCCAGGATGCTCAATGAAGACTGATACCTCACTGACCCACATGCCCAGCGTCCTGCACGCAGCCGAAAGCATCCGCCAAGGCACACTGACCCCTGTGCAACTGGTCGAGCAAAGCCTCGAAGCCATCAAAACCCACAATCCCACACTGAATGCCTTCGGCGACGTCTACACCGAATCCGCGCGGGAGCAGGCTGAAATCCTGACCGCAGAAGCGCAGGCCAACCAATTTCGTGGCCCGCTCCACGGCATCCCCTTCGGCATCAAAGACCTGTTCTCCACCGCCAATCTGCGCACCACCCGCGGTTCGCTGACCGGCCTGGACAACGTCCCCACCCAGGACGCCCCGATCATCCGCCGCCTCAAGGAGGCCGGCGCGATCATCCTCGGCAAGACCGCCACCACCGAATTCGGCTGGACCGGCGCCAGCACCTCCCGGGTATTCGGCAATGGCCGCAACCCCTGGAACCCCCAGCTCACCAGCGGAGGATCCAGTTCCGGCTCGGCCATTGCGGTGGCAGCACGCATGGTCCCGGCCACGCTGGGTTCCGACGGCGGCGGTTCGGTGCGCATTCCCGGCGCCTTTTGCGGTGCATTCGCTCTTAAAGGCTCTCTTGGGCGCATCCCCACCTGGCCCTGGTCCGCCACTGAAATGCTCAGCCACGCCGGCCCGATCACCCGCACCGTGCGCGACAGCGCGTTACTCTTCGATATCCTCTCCGGCCCCGATCCGCTGGATCACCAGGCCTTGCCCGCGCCCACCGAGTCCTACCTGGCGCGCTGCGACCAACCGCTGGGCCCCGTGCGTGTGGCGTATTGCCCGACCTTGTTCGATACGCCGGTGGACCCGGTCATCGCCGCCACCGTCGAAGCGGCGGTGCATTACCTTGCGGATGAGCTGCCGGTCACCGTCACCACCCTGAACCTGGACTGGCAAGACCCGCTGGCCACCTTCGAAACCCTGTGGGTCGGCGGGCGCGGGATCGCTTATGGCAAATCCCTGGCCGATCGCCTCGACCAACTGGACCCGGGTTTCGCTGCGCTGATCAAGCGCTCCGCCGATTACGATCTGGCGGCCTACCTCAAGGCTGTGCAGCAACGTGCACTGTTCGCCAATCAGGTACACGCGCTGTTTAATGACTACGACGTACTGCTGATGCCGACGATGCCGATCCTGCCGTTCGCCGCCGACCGGGTTGCCCCCGAGGGCTGGCCGGGCGAGGAGGGCGCGGTGCCCTGGGCCCGCTGGACGCCGTTTACCTATCCGTTCAATATCACCGGCAACCCCGCTGCCAGCCTGCCCTGCGGCTTCAGCCCGAGCGGTTTGCCGATTGGCCTGCAGGTGATCGGCCCACGTTTTGCCGACGCCCAGGTGCTGCAATTCTGCGCGGCCGTCGAAGCCATCGCCCCCTGGGATCAGCACCTCCCCCCGATGCTGATGCCTTGATTGATTGCACCCGGAGTGGGCTCAAAAGAAGCCCGCCCGTGATAAACGCTTTGTGTTGTCCTGCCCTTTCACACCCTGATGAGTGAGAGGTACCCGTGACCCTGTCCATGGCTGTATTACGTTCTATGCTCCCCGCTGGACCGGCTCGCGCCGCGTTTCGCCGTGGGGCGCGCAATACCGGCCGCCTGAACCTGCCCTGGAATACCTCTTTTATGCTCAACCAGCCACGTCTCGACGAAATCATGCTCCTGCTCACCCAACACCAGCGCGTCAAGGCGTCGGACCTGGCGCAGGCGCTGTTCGTCTCCGAAGAAACCATCCGCCGCGACTTCAAGTACCTGGAAGAAGCCGGCAAGCTGCGGCGCATCCACGGCGGCGCGATCCTGCCGCGGCTCAACGAAGAACAGCCGCTGCAAGTGCGCAGCCGCATCAAGCCCCAGGCCAAGACGCGTATCGCGGTGTGTGCAGCGAAGCTGGTGAGCGAAGGCATGGTGCTGTTCCTCGACACCGGCACCTCGACCCTGGCCCTGGCCCAGCAACTGACCGCGTTCAGCCAGTTGCGCATCATCACCAACTCCCTGGACATCGCCCGCCTGATCACCGAGCAAAGCGCCAACCAGGTGCTGGTGGTGCCCGGCGATGTGCGCCGCAACGACAACGCGCTGATTGGCGCCCACACCCTGGAATTCGTCCGACAGTTCCACTACGACATTGCCTTCATGGGCATCGGCGCTGTCGACCTTGAGCTGGGGTTCATGGACTACCAGGAGCCCGAGGCGCTGCTGCGCCGGGAACTGACCAAACACAGCCTGCGCAGCGTGATCCTGGCCGATGACGCCAAGTTCGGCCACCGCACCTTTATCAATACGCTGCCGTTCAGCGCCATCACGACCCTGGTCACCAATCGTGCGCCGTCCAACGACTTTGCGACCCGCCTGGAGCAAGCCCATGTCGATATCCTTTACCCCTGAGTTGCTGGTGCCCAGTGAACAGGACCTTGAAACCTTCGAGGCGCTGTTCCGCGACACCTCGGCCATCGGCGCGACCAAGGCCGGTGGGCTGCATCGCCTCGCCGCCTCGGCCGAAGACGGCGCCGTGCGCGACCTGTTCGCGGCCTGGCTGACTGAACGCGGTTTTGACGTGCGTGTGGATGCAGTGGGTAACATGTTCGGTTTGATCACCTTTAATCCAGAAGCGCCCTACGTGCTGTGTGGTTCGCATCTGGACAGCCAGCCGAGTGCCGGGCGATTTGATGGCGTCTACGGCGTGCTGGCCGGCGCGGTCGCGGTGGCCAGCCTGGCTCGCCAACTGCGCGAGCGCGGCGAAACGCCGGCGTGCAACCTGGCGGTGGTGAACTGGACCAACGAGGAGGGCGCGCGTTTCCAGCCCAGCCTGATCGGCAGCAGCGTGTTCACCGGTGACCTGGCCCTGCAGGACGCCTGGGCCTGCCGCGATGGCGATGGCATCAGCCTCAAGCATGCGCTGCAGCAGATTGGTTATCTGGGGGAGGGCCGCGTCGAGCTGGACGTCGCCGGTTATGTGGAAATCCACGTCGAACAAGGTGATGGCCTTGAGCGCGACGGGCTGGCCATCGGTGTGGTGCGCGACACCTGGGCCGCCCTCAAGCAACGGATTCGGTTCATCGGTGAACAGAACCACACCGGCCCTACGCCCATGGCCGCGCGCAAGGACGCCTTGCTGGCCGCCGCCCACGCGATCACTGCGGTGCGGGCCGAGGCCGACCTGCACGGCGTGCAACTGCACAGCTCGGTGGGGCGCCTGGAGATCTATCCCAATTCCCCCAACGTGGTGCCTTCCAGCGTGACGTTGCATGTCGAGTACCGCTCGCCCGACACCGAATTACTGGCCGCAGCCGGTGCGCGCCTGGACGCCAGCCTCAAGGCCACCGCCAGCGCCACGTCGACTGACTACAGCATCGAAAGCCGCGCCCTGCGTGAGCCGAGCCACCTGCATCACGGTTTTGCCGAGCTGGCCTATGGCGTCGGCCAGCAACTGGGCTTGCCCATCGGCAACAGCGTCACCGTGTCAGGCCACGACGCCATCAGCCTGAGCCGGCATTACCCGGTGTGCCTGCTGTTTATCCCGAGCAGCAACGGCGTGTCCCACAACGAAGCGGAATTCACCAGCGAACAGGACATGCGCAACGGCCTGCACATGCTGACCGCGTTGCTGCACCGCGCCTGTTCCACCCCCAACGCCTACCGCTGAGGTCTGCCATGTCGAGTCGTTTGCAAGCAAAGTCACGGCTGCTGGGCGCCCTGGAGGCCGCCGGCTTGTCCGCCCATGTGGTGGTCGAAGAGGGCACCGCCGGGATTGCCTCGCCGGTACGCCTGGCCACCGAGTGGGCCGGTTTTACCGTCAGCGCACCGTGGGGCCAGTGTTACGCCAAAGTCTTGCATGACGACATGCGCGCGCTGATCGACATTGAACGCACTGCCCGCGCCACCCAACTGGCAGCTGATTGCGACGTGACGCCGGGTGTGCGCCTGGTGGATGCCACGGCCGGCGTGTTGCTGCTGGATGCGTTGCCCACCAGCGAGTGGCGTTGGGCCCGCCTCGACGAATTGATGCAGCCCCAGCGCCTGCAAGCGCTCTGGGCCCTGAAGAAACAATTGCACCAAGGCACCTCGCCGGGCTTCGCCCGCTCGCCGCTGCAAGACATCCAGCACCTGCGCGAATTATGCGTGCGCTACAGCGTGGCCTTGCCCATCGACCACGCCTGGATCAGCACCTGCATTGACCTGGCCTGGACCTCGCTGCAACTGAACGCCAGCGACTCGGTGCCGCTGCACGGCGACGGCGTGGCGAGCAACGTGATGATCGGCCCGGACGGCGCCTTGCAACTGATCGACTTCGATTACGCCGGCAGTGGTGATCCCTGGTACGACGTGGCCATCAGCCTTAACGAGTTGTACGTCTTCGAAAACGACTGGCGCGAAGGCATCCATGCCTGGGCCGGCGAGTGCCGTGAAAGTGACTATGCGCGCTGCCGCTTGTACGCGTTGATCAACGATTGGTTCTGGACGCTCTGGGGCCTGTGGGTCGGCGCTACCTCGGCGCGGCCGCTGGAGTTTTCCAAGGTCGGGCAGTGGACGCTGTTGCGCTGCCGCCAAAGTCTGCAAGACCCGCGGTTTGAAGGTTGGCTACGTCAGGTACAGGAGGGGCAGGCATGAAAGCGTTAGGTGAGGCGTGTACGCCACAAGAGTGTCAGCTGGAAGCGGCGGTGCGCGGGGTTGCCAGTTGGGGCGGCACCGGCATTCGTTATGAACCGGTCAGCGGCGGGATTTCCAACACCAACTGGCGGGTGGAAGTGGCCGGGATCGACACTGCGTATTTCTTCAAGGTGCCGGGCGTGGGCACCGAGATGTTCATCGACCGCCGCACGGCCCACGACGCCAGCCTCAAGGCGGCGCAAACCGGCTATGGCGCGCCGGTGTTCGCATTCCTTGAAGAGTTCGGCGTGGAAGTCTTCGAGTTCATGGAGGGCTGGCGCGCCTCCTCCAACCACGACTTCCTCGACCGCGACGTGCGCCACAACGCGCTGCACGCCCTCAAGGCGTTCAACGACCAGCCGCCACTGGTGCAGACCAAGACCGTGTTCGACATGATTGCCGAGCACCAGCGGCAGGTGGAGCAACTCAACGGCTGCAAGCCCGCCGACGACGCCTGGCTGCGCCGCCAATGCGACCGCGCCCGGGGCGTGCTGCAAGCTTCCGGCATCGACCTGGCTCCCTGCATGAATGACACCCTGGCGGGTAATTTCATGCTCAACGACCGTCGGCAAATTCGTCTGGTGGACTTCGAATACGCCTCCAACAACGACCGGCATTACGAACTGGCGCTGTGGTTCGGCGAAATGTTTTTCACTGATGAAATGGAACTGGCCCTGATCGAGGATTACTTCGGCCAGGTCACCCCGCAGAACCTCGCGCGCATCAAGTTGCACAAGGCCCTGGCGGACATCAAATGGTCGACCTGGGCGATGGTGCAGCACGCGGTGTCGCAGCTGGATTTCGACTTCTACAAATACGGCACCTGGAAGCACATGCGTGCCCGCAGCATCATCAACGATTCGCAATGGGAAACCTGGCTAAGACAGGCTTGAGCCTGCGCCAGACAACAATAATGCATTGAATGAAGTCACTTGGGCGCTGATTGGTGCCTGCGTTTTCACTGCTTGATTTTTGTTTGATCACACAAAAAAACGATCCACAAATTCAAGGAGCACCCGACTCATGAAATCTGATAGCGCACCACCCGGACGCCTGAAAAGCCAACTCTTTGGCGTGTACTTTTTCCTGTTGCTGATGCTCGCCTTATTCCCGCCGTTCTATTTGAGCGTGAGCGGCAGTACCGCGTTGGTACTGGGCATACCGTTGCCGATCTTCTACTGGATCGCCATTGCCGTCCTCGCAGGCCTGGGCCTGTGGGCGTTGTACGTCGCCGAATTGAAGGCCGGCGAAATACCCGAAGAGGGGGATGCGCAATGATCAGCACCACCAGCGATGCCAACCTCTTTATCACCTTCGGCGTCATCGGCCTGTTCCTGGCCGGGATGATCGCCGTGCTGTACGCCACCAACCGCGAGAGCACGAGTTTTTCCGATTACGCCGTAGGCGGGCGCTCCTATGGGCCGTGGTACATCGCCATGTGTTACACCAACTCGTGGTGGCCGGGCTCGACCTTTACCGCATTTTTCGCCCTGACCATCGGCGGCGCCCTGGGCTTCTACGGCATGGTCTACGCCACCCTTGGCGTGACGGCAATGTACCTGATGGCCCGCCGCGCGTGGACCTGGGGCCAGCGTTTCAACCTGCGCACCCAGCCGGACTTGCTCGGCATGCGCTTCAACAGCCCGGTGGTCAAGCGCGTGGCCTCGATCATCGGCATCATCTCGGTATTCCCGTGGGTGGTGATGGGCATCCAGGCGTTGGCGATGTTGTTCCAGTTCGCCAGCTTCGGCCGCTGGGGCGTCACCACCTGCCTGGTCGCCGGCGTGGTGGTGGTGCTGGTGCGCCAGTACTGGACCGTGAGCATGGGCATGCGCGGGCTGATCATGACCGACATGTTCCAGGGCCTGATCGCCTATGTCGTGTGTGCGGCGCTGTGTGTGTTCCTGCTGTTCGGCGACCAGGCGTCGTTCTCCAACCTGTCGCACCTGCCGGCGAAAATGTTGCTGATTCCCGGCGCCAGCGGCACCGGTTACGGCCCGCTGTACATGTTCAGCCTGATCTTTACCGGCGTGATCGGCTCGATGTGCTGGCCCATGAGCTTCCAGCGCATCTACACCGCCAGCGGCGTCAAGGCGGTGAAGAAAGGCACGCTGTACACGATCCTGTTGGTGGGTGGTTTCTACGGGATTCTGATGCTGTTTGCCGCGGCCATCAGCCAGGACCCGAACGTCATCGCGCACCCGCAACAAGGTTGGTTCCTCTCGCTGTTCGACATCGGCGGGCCGTGGATGCTGGCGCTGGCGATCGTCATCGTGCTGGCGGCGAGCATCGGCCACGTCGACGGCTGCGTGCAGGTCTGCGGCACCCAGTTCGCCAACGACCTGGCTACCTGGAACACCCCGCGTACCGATCGGCAACTGACGCTGTTGGCCAAGTCCGGGATGGTGGTGTTTATCGTTGCCGCCTCGGTGCTGGCATACCTGACCTTTGATTACGCGCGACTGCAATTGCTGGCGCAGATTTCCTACCAGGGGATTATCCAGTTGGCGGTGCCGCTGTTCTTCGGCATTTTCAGCCGCCGCGGCAACAAGGAAGGCGCGATTGCCGGGATGCTGGCGGGGATCGTGATGGCGATTGTGCTGACGACGATGTATCCGGACGACATTCCCGGGCTGGGGTCGTTGACCAGCGGGATTGTGGGGCTGGTGGTCAATGCGGGGATTTTTGTGGCGTGTGCATGGGCGATCAAACCGAGTGCGCAGGAGAGTGCTCGGGTGGAGCAGTTGTTTGAAATGGCGGCGCCAGGGCGCAAAGTGCCAATGGGGGCAACGCCGGTCCTGAACTGAACCCACTTCTCTAACCCAATGTAGTTCCAATGTGGGAGCGGGCTTGCTCGCGAATGCAGACTGTCAGTTAAAGCATCAGCGACTGATATACCGCATTCGCGAGCAAGCCCGCTCCCACATTTTTGATTGTGTTTCTACACAGAATTCCCGTTTTGTCGCAGGCGTTTGTAGAGGGTATTGCGGCTGACGCCAAGTTCTCTGGCCAGGTGAGAGATATTCCCGCCCACCGCCTTCAGTCGCTCATTCAGGTCCAGACTGTCATCCACTGCATCACACACCGGCACCACCCCATTCAAATCCACAAAAAAATCATCCGGCAAATGTTCCGCCCGAATCGGCTGCTCTTCCGCCATGGCCAGTGCCACCTGCAACACGCTGCTCACCTGGCGTAGATTCCCCGGCCACGGATGCTGTTCAAACAAGGCCAGCACCTCGTTACTCAACCCGGCCCACTGCGTCGGCTCGCGATGCTGTTGCCACAGCTGCTTGAACAGCGCCTGTTTATCCGTGCGCTCCCGTAGCGGCGGCAGCTCCAGGGTCAGGCCGCCGATGCGGTAATACAGGTCTTCGCGAAAACGCCCGAGCTGTACCTGTTCGCGCAGCGAGCGGTTGGTGGCGGAGATGATCCGCAAATCCACCGGGTACAACTCGCTGCTGCCTACAGGCTGCACACAGCGTTCCTGCAATACCCGCAACAGCCGGGCCTGGGTCGGCAGGGGCATGTCGCCGATCTCGTCGAGGAACAGCGTGCCTTTGTCTGCCTTGCGGATCAGCCCGATGCTGCCTTTCTGGTTGGCGCCGGTGAATGCGCCTTTTTCATAGCCGAACAGTTCCGACTCCACCAGTTCGGCGGGGATCGCTGCGCAGTTGACCGCGATAAACGCTTGTTGGCTGCGAGAGCTGGCCTGGTGCAGGGCTTTGACGAACACTTCCTTGCCGACACCGGTTTCACCGTGGATCAGCAACGGAATATCCTTTTCCAGCAGGCGCTCGGCCTGACGCACGGCCTTTTCCACGCGGGCATCGCCGAAGTGCAGGGTCTTGAGACTGATGGCCGTGGGGCCAGGTTCGCGGGGCTTTTTCGTTTCCACAAACACGCGAGCCTGCACTGGCGCCTGTTTCGGCCGTTTCAGCAGGCACTGGAAACGGTTGCGTCCGGCGGCTTGCAGCGAGAAGGGCAGGCCTTCGGGCTGGTTGAGCAGTTCCAGCAGCGAGACCTTGAACAGGCTGTCGATCAACACCCGCGACAGGCTGATGCCCAGCAGGTTGTCGGCCCGGCGATTGGCCGACAGTACCTGGCCGCTTTCATCAAAAATCAGCAGCCCGGCCCATTGGCTGTCGAGATTGTTCAACCCGGTATTGAACGTCAGCTGGAAATGCTCACCGCGAAACAGGTTGAGGATCAGCCGGTTCTCGACGGTCTGGCTCATCATCTTGACCATGCCGAGGGTGTGGGAGGGCGGCAGGTAGCTGTCGCTGGACACATCCAGCACCGCGATGATTTCCCGCTGCGCATCGAAGATCGGCGCTGCCGAGCCGGTCATGAAACGGTTGGCCTTGAGGAAGTGTTCGTCATGTTCGATATGCACTGCCTGGGCACAGGCCAGGGCGGTGCCGATGGCGTTGGTGCCGCTGGAGCGCTCCATCCAGCTGGCGCCGGCGCTGAAACCACGGGCCAGCTTGGGGTCGATAAAGCGTTGGGTGCCCCACGAAGTCAGCACCTGGCCCTGGTTGTCGGCAAGCATGATCAGGCAGTTGGAATTGCTGAGGATGTTTTCGTAGTAGGGCAGCACTTCCTGGTGGGTGGTCTGCACAAGGGAATGCTGGCTTTCCAGCAACTGGCTGACGCCGTCTGCGGGCAGTTGGTCGAAGCTCGGTGTGCTCTGGTGATCCAGGCCATAGGCCCGGCAGCGGCGCCAGGAGTCCTGGATGATGGCATCGTGCGCCAGCGGTGTGCTCATGGCGGTGACCCTTGCTTTATTGTTGTTCTGGGGTGCGGAAGGCCCGTTCAGTGTTGTTCAGAACTGTTCATTGTCAACCCGCCGATTGTTCAGTTGTTCAGCCTGACCTGTTCATTTCTGTTCAGAGGCGAATCGCTGTTTTGCCTAACTCGTTGACCGGCCTGAGGTTTGGGTTGTTGGCACGGAACTCGCTCTGTGCTCCTGCCAGAACCATTCCAATAATAAAAAGGTCGTGTCATGTCATTGACCCTGGAGCACGTCACTCGCGTTGTCGAAGGCCAAACCTGGATCGACGACGCCAACCTGCGTTTCGAAGCCGGTTCCTTCAATGTATTGCTGGGCCGCACGCTCTCCGGCAAGACCAGCCTGATGCGCCTGATGGCCGGCCTGGACAAGCCTGACAGCGGGCGCATCCTGATGAATGGCGTGGACGTCACCCAGAAGCCGGTGCGCCTGCGCAATGTGTCGATGGTCTATCAGCAGTTCATCAACTACCCGACCATGACCGTGTTCGAGAACATCGCCTCGCCGCTGCGCCAGGCCGGAGTCTCTGCCGAGCAGATCCAGAGCAAAGTCCTCGAAACCGCGAAAATGCTGCGTATCGAGAAATTCCTCCAGCGTCACCCCCTGGAACTCTCCGGCGGCCAGCAGCAACGCACCGCCATGGCCCGGGCGCTGGTCAAGGATGCCGAGCTGATTCTGTTCGATGAACCCCTGGTGAACCTGGACTACAAACTGCGCGAAGAACTGCGCCAGGAAATGCGCGAGCTGTTCAAGGCGCGCCACACCATCGCCATCTACGCCACCACCGAACCCAACGAAGCCCTGGCCCTGGGCGGCACCACCACGATTCTGCATGAGGGCCGGGTGATCCAGAGCGGCAAGGCCGCCGAGGTCTATCACCAGCCACAGACCGTGCTGGCGGCCGAGCTGTTTTCCGAGCCGCCGATCAACCTGATGCCCGGGCGCATCAGTGGCAATGAAGTGAGCTTCGCCAACTTCGTGCACTTCCCGCTGAACGTCGACCTGCGGCCCATCGGTGAGGGCGAGTTTCGCTTTGGCGTGCGTCCCAGCCATATCAGCCTGGTGCCGAGCAACGACGATGACCTGGAATTGGCCGTGACCGTGGAGGTCGCCGAGATCAGTGGCTCGGAAACCTTCCTGCATGTGCGCAGCGAACACTTCCTGCTGGTGCTGCATTTGCCCGGCGTGCATGAGTACGACGTCGACGCGCCGATCCGCATCTATATCCCCACCCACAAACTGTTTGTGTTCGATGGCCAGGGACGGCTGGTCCAGGCCCCCGGCCGACGTGTCGCGAGGGTTGCCTGATGGCCGAGATCCATTTGCAGAACCTGGCCCACAGCTACAGCTCAAAGCCAAACGGCCCCGAGGACTACGCGATTCGCGAGATGAACCACGTCTGGGAGCAGGGCGGCGCCTACGCGTTGCTGGGGCCGTCGGGCTGCGGCAAGTCGACCTTGCTCAACATCATCTCCGGCCTGCTCAGCCCGTCCGAAGGCCAGGTGCTGTTCGACGCCAAGGTGGTCAACGAGCTGACCCCGGAAAAGCGCAACATTGCCCAGGTGTTCCAGTTCCCGGTGGTGTACGACACCATGACCGTGTTCGATAACCTGGCTTTTCCCCTGAGAAACCAGGGCATGGCCGAGGCGAAGATTCATAGCAAGGTGCAGGAAATTGCCGAGGTGCTCGACCTGCAAAACCTGCTGGACAAAAAGGCCCGCAACCTCACTGCCGATGAAAAACAGAAAGTCTCCATGGGCCGCGGGCTGGTGCGGGATGACGTGTCGGCGATCCTGTTCGACGAACCGCTGACGGTGATCGACCCGCACCTGAAATGGAAGCTGCGGCGCAAGCTCAAGCAGATCCACGAGCAGTTCAACATCACCATGGTCTACGTGACCCACGACCAACTGGAAGCCTCGACCTTCGCCGACAAGATCGCGGTGATGTACGGCGGGCAGATCGTGCAGTTCGGCACGCCCCGGGAGTTGTTCGAGCGGCCCAGTCACACCTTTGTCGGCTATTTCATCGGCAGCCCTGGGATGAATCTGATTGAGGTGCAGGCAGAGGCGGGCGGTGTGCGCTTTGCCGGGACACATCTGGCGTTGCCCGAGGCGTTGCAGCAGCGCATTGGCGAAATGCCTTACAAGAAGCTGCAGGTCGGCATCCGCCCGGAATTTATCCATGTGTGGGATGAGCACAATCCCGACGCGCTACAGGCGCAAGTCACCCATGTGGAAGACCTCGGCACGTACAAGATCATGACCCTCAACCTCGATGGCGCACCGTTGAAAGTGCGCCTGGCCGAAGACAAACCGGTGCCCGAGGGCCAGGCGTCCATCAGCTTTCCGGGGCAGTGGCTGATGGTGTATGCCGATGACTACTTGCTGGAGGTGCAGCCATGAACAAGGTGCAGAACAACAAGGCCTGGTGGCTGGTATTGCCGGTGTTCCTGCTGGTGGCCTTCAGCGCGGTGATCCCGATGATGACCGTGGTCAACTACTCGGTGCAGGACATCTTCGACCAATCCAGCCGCTACTTCGTCGGCGCCGACTGGTACAAACAGGTGCTGCTGGACCCGCGCCTGCATGACTCGCTGCTGCGTCAGTTCATCTACTCGGCGTGTGTGCTGTTGATCGAGATTCCGCTGGGCATCGCGATTGCCCTGACGATGCCCACCAAGGGCCGATGGTCGTCGCTGGTGTTGATCGTGATGGCGATTCCGCTGCTGATTCCGTGGAACGTGGTCGGCACCATCTGGCAGATCTTTGGCCGTGCCGACATTGGCCTGATGGGTTCCACGCTCAATGCGATGGGCATCAGCTACAACTACGCCGCCAACACCATGGACGCCTGGGTCACGGTGCTGGTGATGGACGTGTGGCACTGGACGTCCCTGGTGGCGCTGCTGTGTTTCTCGGGGCTGCGGGCGATCCCGGATGTGTACTACCAGGCGGCGCGGATTGATCGGGCGTCCAGCTGGGCGGTGTTCCGACATATCCAGCTGCCAAAACTGAAGAGCGTGCTGTTGATCGCGGTGATGCTGCGCTTCATGGACAGTTTCATGATCTACACCGAACCGTTTGTGCTGACGGGCGGCGGGCCAGGGAACGCCACCACCTTCCTCAGCCAGACGCTTACCCAAATGGCCGTAGGCCAATTCGACCTGGGCCCGGCGGCGGCGTTTTCGCTGGTGTACTTCCTGATCATCCTGTTGGTGTCCTGGCTGTTCTACACCGCCATGACCCACTCCGACGCCAACCGCTGAGGCCGCCAACATGAGCAAGCGCAAGGTAATCCCGCTGCTGGTCTACATCCTGTTCCTGCTGGTGCCGATCTACTGGCTGCTGAACATGTCCTTCAAGAGCAACACCGAAATCCTCGGCGGCCTGACCCTGTTTCCGCAGGACTTCACCTTCGCCAACTACAAGGTGATCTTCACCGACCCGAGCTGGTACACCGGCTACCTCAACTCGCTGTACTACGTCAGCCTCAACACCGTGATTTCCCTGAGCGTGGCGCTGCCGGCGGCCTACGCGTTCTCGCGCTACCGCTTCCTCGGCGACAAGCACTTGTTCTTCTGGTTGCTGACGAACCGCATGGCGCCGCCGGCAGTGTTTTTGCTGCCGTTCTTCCAGCTGTATTCGTCCATTGGCTTGTTCGATACGCATATCGCGGTGGCCTTGGCCCATTGCCTGTTCAACGTGCCGCTGGCGGTGTGGATTCTCGAAGGTTTCATGTCGGGCGTGCCCAAGGAAATCGACGAAACGGCCTACATCGACGGGTACAGCTTCCCCAAGTTTTTCGTGAAGATCTTCATCCCGCTGATTGGCTCGGGGATCGGCGTCACGGCGTTTTTCTGCTTCATGTTTTCCTGGGTCGAGCTCCTGCTGGCACGCACGCTGACGTCGGTGAACGCCAAACCCATCGCCGCAGTGATGACCCGTACGGTTTCGGCGTCCGGCATCGACTGGGGCGTGCTGGCGGCGGCGGGGGTGTTGACCATTTTGCCGGGCATGCTGGTGATCTGGTTCGTTCGCAACCATGTGGCCAAGGGCTTTGCCCTGGGCCGGGTCTGAGGAGTCGATGATGGAATGGATGGCCTGGACCACCCCGACTGCACTGTTCTTTGCCGCGATCGGCCTGCTGCTGGTGGGCATGACGACGTGGGAGTTGCGCTCGCCGAGTATCCCCCGGCGCGGCTTTTTACCGATCAGCACCACCCGTGGTGATCGCTTGTTTATCGGTCTTCTCGGCAGCGCCTACCTGCATTTGTTGGTGATCGGCGTAACCGGCTGGAGCATCTGGGTGGCGTCCGCGCTGTCTCTGGTGTGGCTGTTGTCTGTGATGCGTTGGGGCTAGCTGCCCCTTTTGAACCCCAAAACCAGGAGGTCTCTATGTTCGATAAAAACAATAAGCTGCGACATAGCATTTCATTGGCGGCCGTGCTGGCGCTCAGCGGGCTCAGTGCTGCGGCCTGGGCGGATGCTTATGAAGACGCTGCAAAAAAATGGATCGGCAGTGAGTTCAAACCGTCGACCCTCACCGAAGCCCAGCAGCTTGAAGAGCTGAAGTGGTTTATCAAGGCCGCGGAGCCGTTTCGTGGGATGAAGATCAACGTGGTGTCGGAAACCCTCACCACCCACGAGTATGAATCCAAGGTGCTGGCCAAGGCCTTCAGCGAAATCACCGGGATCAAGCTGACCCACGACTTGCTGCAGGAAGGCGACGTGGTGGAAAAGCTGCAAACCCAGATGCAGTCCGACAAGAATATCTATGACGGCTGGGTCAACGATTCCGACTTGATCGGTACGCACTTTCGCTATGGCAAGACAGAATCCATCACCGACCTGATGGCCAACGAAGGCAAGAACTTCACTTCACCCACCCTGGACATCAAGGACTTCATCGGTATTTCGTTCACCACTGCGCCCGACGGCAAGATCTACCAATTGCCCGACCAGCAGTTCGCCAACCTGTACTGGTTCCGCGCCGACTGGTTCGAACGGGCAGACCTGAAAGCCAAGTTCAAGGAGAAGTACGGCTATGAACTCGGCGTGCCGGTGAACTGGTCGGCCTACGAAGACATCGCCAAATTCTTCAGCGAAGACGTCAAGGAAATCGACGGCAAGCGCGTCTACGGGCACATGGACTACGGCAAGAAAGACCCGTCCCTGGGCTGGCGCTTCACCGATGCCTGGTTCTCCATGGCCGGTGGCGGCGACAAGGGCCTGCCCAACGGTTTGCCGGTGGACGAATGGGGCATTCGCGTGGAGGACTGCCACCCGGTGGGCTCCAGCGTCACCCGTGGTGGCGACACCAACGGCCCGGCGGCGGTGTATGCCACGCAGAAATACGTGGACTGGATGAAAGCCTATGCACCACCGGAAGCGGCGGGCATGACCTTCTCCGAATCCGGTCCGGTGCCGTCCCAGGGCAACATCGCCCAGCAGATCTTCTGGTACACCGCGTTTACCGCCGACATGACCAAGCCGGGCCTGCCGGTGGTCAACGCCGACGGCACGCCGAAATGGCGCATGGCGCCATCGCCCGTCGGGCCTTACTGGGAAAAGGGCATGAAGAAGGGCTATCAGGACGTAGGTTCCTGGACGTTCCTCAAGTCGACGCCCGAGAAGCAGAAACTGGCGGCCTGGCTGTACGCGCAGTTCGTGACCTCGAAAACCGTGTCGCTGAAGAAAACCATCGTTGGCCTGACGCCGATTCGTGAGTCCGACATCAACTCCCAGGCCATGACCGACCTGGCGCCGAAACTCGGTGGGTTGGTGGAGTTCTACCGCAGCCCGGCCCGGGTGGAGTGGACCCCGACCGGCACCAACGTGCCGGACTATCCACGGTTGGCGCAATTGTGGTGGAGCCATATTTCGGAAGCGGCCAGCGGAGAGAAGACGCCGCAGCAGGCGCTGGATGGGTTGGCCAAGGATCAGGACGCGATCATGACGCGCCTGGAGCGCTCCAAGGTGCAGCCGATTTGCGGGCCGAAAATGAACGAGGAACGGGACGCGCAATACTGGTTTGACCAGCCGGGTGCGCCGAAACCGAAGCTGGCGAATGAGAAGCCGCAGGGTGAGACGGTCAGTTATAACGAGTTGCTGAAGTCGTGGGAGGCGGCGCGCAAGTAACCCAGACGCCGCAGATCAAAATGTGGGAGCGGGCTTGCTCGCGAAGGCGGTAGATCAGTCAGCAGATATGTGACTGACAGACCGCTTTCGCGAGCAAGCCCGCTCCCACATTGGGTTTGCGGTGTTTCTGCAAGGGGGGCTATTTGGGATACAGCGGCGGCAAGCTGGTGCTGTCCCCCGCAGGGTCCTGCTCGCGCTCCGCCATCGGAATCGCCTTCACCGCCCGCCACAATTCCTCTCCCTGCCAATACTGCCCACTCTCGCTGTACAGCGCGCCGTTCAACCCATCCAGCGCATCCGACAACGGCACAAACCGCGCCGCCATATCCGCCAGGGTCTCCGGCTGCTGTCGCGCCCAGGCATCCAGCGCCTGACGCGTAGCCTGCGGGTCATTCGCCTGGCTCGCCCGCTTGAGGTCGTCCAGCAAGGTACGCGGGCTCGGGCCGGTTTGCGCGGCACGCAAAATCGCCGGCTGCCAGCGTGCACGCCACCACAAACCGAAGCCCAGCAGGGTGGTGCAGGCCAGGATCAGGCTGGTCAGTTGCCAGATCCACAGGCTGTCGTTGTCCGGCGCGGTGATCACGGTCGGGCTGGCCGGCGTGTCCACGATCAGGCTCGGGTTGGTCGCCACTTGCAGGGTGCGCGCCGGCAGGCTGGTGCGTTCCAGATGGTCTTCGTGGGTGTTCCACCACACCACTTCCACCGCCGGCAGTTCAAGCGCGCCAACGCGGTTGGGCACCAGCGCTTCGCGGTCTTCACGGCTGCCGATCAGGCCACGGTCGTTGTTCTGGTTGCTCAGCACCGGCTGGTCCGGGTAGCGGCGCAGGCCGGGGATGTCGCTCAGTGCCAGCGGTGGCAGTTGCGCGCCGGCCAGGCCTTCGGCTTTCAAGGTCAGGCTGCGGGTCAGGGAGTCGCCCACCTGTACGTGATCGGGCTCGGGGTTCCAGCTTTCCGTGAGGGTCAGGCTGCGGGCCGGCAGCCAGGGAGCGTCGGCCGGGTACATTGCCGGCTTGGCCTTGACCGTCAACGACAGCTCCGGCGAACTGACGTGAATCAGCTTACCGGGCTTGGAACCCTGGGGGTTGTTGTCCTGGGCGGGCCGTGGCTCTACCAGGGTGGCGCTGAACGTCTGCGTCGGAATGGTCAGTGTGCCGCTGTGCTGCGGGTAGATGGCATAGCGGGTTTCGATCACACCGTGGCGGATGCCGTTGATGACTTTCTCGTAGGTGCGCGACTCGCCCAACTGCTCGATGCGCGTATCGGCGACCTGCAACGGCGTGAGGCTGCTGTCGTCATACAGCGATACCGAGTGGTAGACGCGCACGGTCAGCAACGCCTGGGCCTGGACGTAGACGCTGTCCTGGTCGAGGTTGGTTTCGATGAACACAGGAGCCAGTTGGGCCTCGGTGTTCTGGCTGACGGTTTCCACCACTTGCAGGGTAATCGGCTGGGTCTTGAGTTCGCCGATCTGCAACGGTGGAATCACCACGGTGCCGTTCTCCTTGGGCAGCAGGGTGATGATCCAGCGGGTGGTGGCGTGGTTGTCGCCGCCCAGGGTGGTGAGCTGGTTGATCTGGCGTGTGCCGCTCACTTCAAACAGAGGGTCCAGCGGCGCCAGGTCCGGTTTGCCGAACAGCGTGACGTCGTTGGATTCCACCGTCAGTTCCACCGTCTCCCCGGAATTGATGCGGCTGCGGTCGACACTGGCCACCAGGCCGGCGGCCTGGGCCTGGCTGGCCCACAACGCGAGGGTGAGAAGAAGGGCGGTGCAGCGGTTCATCGAGTCTTGTCCTGATGTTGTTGCTGTTCGTACCAGAATTTGCGTCGCAGCAACTCGCCGGGGTTGTCCGGGATCTGCCGCAGCCATTGTTCCAGGGCCTGGCGCTGCTCGCCTTCAAGCGTGCCGTCGACCGGGCGCAGGGGCGGGGTGGTGGTTTGTTCATCACCCAACTCGCTGCCGGGTACCTCGTTGCTGCCGGCGTGGGGCGTGGCCCCGGTTTGCGTGTCGGTCGCGCCGGGCTGGCCCTGGCCTTGGGACGTCTGCTCGCCACCGGTGGCGGTCTGGCTGCTGGCGCCCGGTTGCGCAGTCTGGCCGGGTTGGGTGGTTTCGTCATCCTCGTTTTTTGCAGGCTTGGCCGGCTCGGTTTTTTCCGGTTCCTGTTGCATCAGGCTTTCCACCAGCGCCTTGTTCTTCAGCGCCGGCTGCAAGTCTGGCTGGGCTTCGAGGGCTTGTTCGTAGGCATCGATCGCCGCTTCCAGCTCGCCGCTTTTGGCCAGGGCATTGCCTCGATTGTAGTGGGAGTAGGCGTCGCTGCCTTCGGCAAACCGCTTGGCGGCTTCGGCATAGTTGCCCGCTTCATACAGTGCGACGCCTTGCCATTGCGGGTCTTCGAAATGTTCGGCTGCTTCGGCCGGGCGTTTTTTCTTCAGCAGCAGTTGGCCCTGTTGGTCGGGGCGCAGCCACAGGTCCTGGAAGTCGAAGGCATAGCTGGGGTGCGGCGCGCCCAACAGCAGCAACGGCAGGAAGAACAGCCAGCCCCGGCGCCCGGCGCAGGCAGCGAGCAGCAGCAGTGGCAAGAGCAACCAATAACCCTGGTCGGCCCAGGTGTCGAGGTGCAGCAGTTGGCCGTCATTGCGCAGGCTTTGCGGGCCGTCCAGCATCCCGAGGTGGCGCAGGTCCTTGTCGTCCAGGCGGGCCTGGCGGTAGCGGCCACCCATTTCGCTGGCGAAGGCCTTGAGGGTCGGGCTGTCCAGGCGCGGCACGAGGATCGCGCCCTGGGCGTCCTTGAGGAACTCGCCGCTTTCCTGGGTCACCGGCGTGCCTTCGCGGCTGCCAATGCCGAGGATCGACAGGCTCGGCGCCTGGTTGCCTTGCAGCTGCAGGCGGATCCCCTGGCGTTCCTGCTTGGACAGCGACGAGCCGATCAGCAGCAGCCGACCCTGGCCGAGGCCGCCATGCTTGAGCAGGCTCATGGCCTTCTCCACGGCCAGGTCGGCGCGGTGGCCGGGCTCGGGCATGATCGAGGGGCGCAGGGCTTCCAGCAGGTTATGGCTGGTGGCCAGGTCGTCCGAGAGTGGCACCAGCGTATGGGCGCTGCCGGCGTAGACCACGATGGCAGTCTGCGCATCGCTGCGGGCCTGAAGCAGGTCGAACAGCTTGCGCCGTGCCTGTTCGAGGCGGCTGGGCGGGCTGTCGGTGGCGAGCATTTCCGGGGTCAGTTCCAGCAGCACCACCAGCGGGTCGGCGGGCTTCTGGCTGGACTGTTCGACGCGTTCCCAGCTCGGCCCCAGCAACGCCAGCACGGCCAGCAGCCAGGCGATGCCGAGCACCACCCACGGCGATTTGCTCTCCCGACCATTGCCGCCACTGAGCAACGCGGCGTGGAAGGCCGGCGGCAGAATCATCTGCCAGCGCCCGGCGCGTTTCTGGCGGTGCCACAACTGCCACAGCAACCAGCCGAGCAGCGGCAGCAGCAACAGCCACCAGGGACGGAACCAGTGCGGCCACAGGGCGATCATCGACGCCTCCGCAAACGCAAGCGTTTGAGGCGTTCACGCCATTCAGGATTGGGTTGCAGGAAACGGCCCTTGCTTGAGAGTTTGCTGAACAGGCGTTGCAGGGCGTTATCCGGCCAGCGTTCCTGGATCACCAGCAGCATGCTGAGGATCAGCGCCAACGCCAGCGGCGCGCTGTACAGCGCCTGGGCGGGGCGGGCCTGGGTGGGTTGCTGGGCCACGGGTTCGAGCTGGTCGAGGGTTTCCTTGATCTTCAGCAGTTCGTTGCCGTCGCGGGCGCGGAAGTAGCGGCCGCCGGTGGCCTCGGCGATGGCCTTGAGGGCCGGTTCGTCGAGGTCGAGGCTCGGGTTGACGCCGAGGATGCCCAGGGAGCCGGTTTGCTCGGGGTCTGCGCCGATGCCGATCGGGTAGATTTTCACGCCTTCTTCGGCGGCCAGGCGGGCGGCGGTCAGCGGGTCGATTTCGCCGGCATTGTTGGCGCCGTCGGTGACCAGGATCAGCACCCGGCTTTGCGCCGGACGCTGGCGCAGGCGCTTGAGGGCCAGGCCGATGGCGTCGCCAATCGCGGTGTTTTTACCGGCGATGCCAATCCGTGCCTCATCCAGCCAGGTGCGCACGGTGCGCCGGTCAAAGGTCAGCGGCGCTTGCAGATAGGCCTGGCTGCCGAACAGGATCAATCCCACGCGATCACCTTCGCGGCCCTCCAGGAAATCTCCCAGCAGGTGCTTGACCAGGCTCAGGCGGCTGACGTCTTCGTCTTGCCATTGCATGTCGGGGAAGTCCATCGAGCCGGAAACGTCCACCGCCACCAGCAAGTCGCGGCCGCTGGCTGCAATCGGCAAGGGTTCGCCGAGCCATTCCGGGCGGGCGGCGGCGGTCAACAGCAGCAGCCACAGGAACACAAACGGTGCTTGCTGGCGCCATCCCGGCAGGTTGACCCGCGCGCGGCGGCGGGCCAGGCCTTCGAGGTCGCTGAGGAAGCTGACTTTCAGCGCCGGTTCGCCGCTGTCGGCCACCGGCAGGATGAGGCGCAGCAACCAGGGCAATGGCAACAGGGCAAAGATCCACGGCCAGGCGAACTCAAACATGTTTGCGAATCCAGGTGTCGACGGCCTGGGTCAGCCCGGCGATGGCCTTGTCGTCGAGTTTGCATTCGGGCTTGTAGGCGCCTTCCACCAGCACCATCCAGCGGGTCAGGCCGGCGGCGGGGCAGCGGTTGTCGAGGAACGCCAGCCACTTGCGGCCGTTGAGGGTGTGGCTCTGGCTGTACGGGTAGTCGTTGCGGCACAGGCGCTTGAGCAGGCCGTTGAGCTGTTGCAGCCAGGCACCGGCCGGTGCGCCGTCGTAGGGTTTGGGCATCAGCGCCAGTTCGGCGAGGGCGGCGATGCGCAGCGGGTCCAGGGGTTGTTCGGCACGGGCCAATGGGCGCTTGGCTGGCAGGAAACGGCGCAGCCACCACAGGCCCCAGCCCGCCAACGGGATGATCAGCAGCAACAGCCACCAACCCGGCGCCGGCGGCCAGAAGCCGATCACTGGCGGGGCAATCAGGGGTTGCAGTTGGTCGAGGCTGCTCATTGCTTTTTAACCGGGCGTTGCGGGTTCAGGTATTCGCGCAGTTGCTCGACCATTTCACCCTGGGTACTCAAGGGCATCAACAGCACCCGCAGCTTTTGCGCGAGCAGTTCCCAGCGTGCGCTGCGGGCTTCGGCCTGGGCCTTGTAGGCCTGGCGCAGATCAAAATTCAGGGTGTCCAGCTCCAGCTGTGCGCCGCGCTCGGCGAAGCGCAGCAGGCCGGCGGCGGGCAAGGCGTGGTCCAGCGGGTCGGACACCGGCAACAGCAGCAGGTCGCAATGCCGCGACAACAGGCTCAGCTGTTGCTCGGCGCCTTCGGTCAGGGCGCGCTCGTCACAGATCACAATCACCAGGCTGCCCGGGCGCAATACTTCCCGGGCTCGGCGCAAGGCCATGCCGAGGGCGTCGGCTTCGGGGCGGCGTTCGGTGTTGAGGCTCTGGTTAACCCGTACCAACCGGTTGAGCAATTGCAGCAGGCTTTGCTTGCTGCGCCGGGGTTTGATTTCGTAGTGCTCGCTGTCACCGAACACCAGCCCGCCGACCCGGTCGTTATGGCCCAGCGCCGCCCAGCCGATCAGGCTCGCCGCCTGAGCCGCGAGCACCGACTTGAACATCTGCCCCGAGCCGAAAAACAGCCGGCAGCTTTGCTCCACCATGATGAAGATCGGCCGTTCGCGCTCTTCATGAAACAGCTTGGTGTGGGGCTCCTGGGTGCGTGCGGTGACGCGCCAGTCGATGGTGCGCACATCGTCGCCGGCCTGATACACCCGCACCTGGTCGAAGTCGACCCCGCGCCCGCGCAGTTTCGAGTGGTGCAGGCCGATCAGCGGGCTGCGCTGGCTCGGCGTGGAAAACAGCTGCACTTCCCGCACGCGATGACGCATCTCGATCAATTCGCTCAGGGTGACACGGGTTCCATCGCCAGCGTTCATGGACGTCAAGCGACGGCAACGACGTCGAGAATGCGTTGCACCACGCGGTCCTGGTCGATGCCGGCCGCTTCGGCCTCGAACGACAGAATGATGCGGTGGCGCAGTACGTCGAACAGCACCGCCTGGATGTCTTCCGGGCTGACGAAATCGCGGCCGGCCAGCCAGGCGTGGGCCCGGGCGCAGCGGTCCAGCGCAATCGAGCCACGAGGGCTGGCGCCATAGGCAATCCATTCGGCCATTTCCGGATCGAACTTGGCCGGGGTGCGAGTGGCCATGACCAGTTGCACCAGGTATTCCTCCACCGCATCGGCCATGTACAGGCCGAGGATTTCCTTGCGCGCGGCGAAGATCGCCTGCTGGCTGACGCGCCGCTCGGGCTTGGTTTCACCGTTGAGGGCTTCGCCACGGGCCTGCTGCAGGATGCGGCGCTCGACGGCGGCATCGGGGAAGCCGATTTTCACGTGCATCAGGAAACGGTCGAGCTGGGCTTCGGGCAGCGGGTAGGTGCCTTCCTGCTCGATCGGGTTTTGCGTGGCCATCACCAGGAACAATGGCGACAACTCGTAAGTGCTGCGCCCCACGCTGACCTGGCGCTCGGCCATGGCTTCGAGCAATGCCGACTGCACCTTGGCCGGGGCACGGTTGATTTCGTCCGCCAGCACCAGGTTGTGGAAGATCGGGCCTTGCTGGAACACGAAACTGCCGGTTTCCGGGCGATAGATCTCGGTGCCGGTGATGTCGGCGGGCAGCAGGTCGGGGGTGAACTGGATGCGATGGAACTGTGCCTCGATCCCTTCGGCAAGCTCCTTGATGGCCTTGGTCTTGGCCAGCCCGGGAGCGCCTTCAACCAGCATGTGGCCATCGGCGAGCAGGGCAATGAGCAAGCGCTCGATGAGTTTTTCCTGGCCGAGAATCTGCGTTGAAAGAAAGGTTCGCAGCGCAAGCAGCGCTTCACGATGTTCCATCGATGACGGTTCCTGGAGAGGTGAGACTGGGCATTGCGAAAAATGCCAGGCCTGGGGGCGTTACTTTAATGCATCGGAGGGGGTGGAGACTAACGGCGCGGGGGGTATTTTTCGGGAAATGTGGGAAATGTCTGAGGTTTTTTCCGATAGGCGCCTGCCTTTGTGGCGAGGGAGCTTGCTCCCGCTGGGTTGCGCAGCAGCCCCAACAAGGCTGCCGAG
This sequence comes from Pseudomonas sp. Ag1, assembly GCF_000278565.1. Classification (NCBI taxonomy): domain Bacteria; kingdom Pseudomonadati; phylum Pseudomonadota; class Gammaproteobacteria; order Pseudomonadales; family Pseudomonadaceae; genus Pseudomonas; species Pseudomonas sp. Ag1. Next base: position 54,562 of record NZ_AKVH01000085.1, on the reverse strand, counting down.
TTTTTCCAGGCAGAACGCAGTTGGCTGGATTGGGGCCGCTTCGCAGCCCAGCGGGAGCAAGCTCCCTCGCCACATTGTGCGGGTTTGGCAGCTAGGCCCGGATATAGGTCCCGGTGCCCTTGAGAATGTTCTGCAGGGTTTCTTCCACTTCGGCCAGATCCGACTCGGCGGTGCCGTGGGTGATTGCCAATTGATCGTGGCCGCCCAATGCATCGGCATCCGCCGCGCCAATCTCCACCAACAGTGTCGTGGCACTCAGGGTGATCTTCAGCCCGTCCAGGGTCGACGGCTCGTAATCCCAGGTGACTTCCACCTCGTCCTCGTCCGGATAACGGGTCACCATGAACATCTCGCCCTTGTCGCCGTGGCAGCAGAGCATGGCCATGTTGTCTTCTTCGTCATCGCACGGGTTGACGATCAGGTGGGCGGTGGTGAGTTGCAATGGCATGGTTAATCCTGTCTGGGGGAGGGCGAAGCAGGGCAATTGTGCCATTGCGGCGAATTTTGTGCTGCATCGTGTATGAGGGGCTCCTAGCTGTTGCTGGTTTGGTTTTCCAGATCAAAGTCACTTAACAGCGTCAAGATCGACGTTTTGTTAGCCAACTCGCTCCAAGGGCCTTGATCAATGATTGCTCCGTTTGACATGACAATAACCTGATCAAAACGGTGCAGGTGGCGGACATCATGTGTGACGCATATCAATCCGCGTTTGCCGAAGATATCGAACAGCAGATCCCACACAGGCGTGGCCAGTTTTTGTTCAATGGACGCGCTGGGTTCATCGAATAAATTGAATTCCCCGGGCCTGTTGACGAGGCGCAGCAGGGACAGACGCTTTGCTTCGCCTCCTGAAATATTGGACGCGTTTTCGCTGAGGCTGCGGTTTAAAACGATTTCTTCCAGGTTCAGTTGCTCAATTGCGTGGTTCAAGTGTGGGGAGGGGGGGATTCCAAACAGTACGGAGTGATCAAAGTAGCCTTCCAGGAACTGGGGCGACTGGGGGCAATACCTCAGGTACCTCAAATGCGCTTGGGCACTCAGTTCGCAAATGGGCTTGTCGTCGATAAGCAACCTGCTTGTCAGTGAGGGGTTCAAGCCTGCCAGCACTTCCAGCAAGGTAGATTTCCCCGCTCCACTTGGCCCAGTGATGGCAACTGACTGACTTTGGGTAAATTCGATGGCTGTCTTGATGGTCAAGCGGATGGAGCTGGTGTCAGTCACGATGCAGGGATTAAGTATTAACGTTGATTTGGGCTTTAGCGGTATTTCGAGTTGGCCGTTGTCGTCGCCAAAATTTGGTAACGACAGTAGGTGCAGGAGTCGGCGCTGGTCTGCGAGAAATTGATCCAGTACCCGGTAGCCTTCTGTAAGCGCAGTAATGTTGATTAAGAAGCTGCCAGCGATTGAGAATGTCGCAACTAATTGCCCAAGACTAATAACGGGTTGTCCTGAAAGCTGATCCAATACCCCCCAGCCAAGTAGCCCTCCGGTGGCAAGGCTGATGAATAGGATCTTTATACCGTTTAAAAAACCGCCGGAGCTTGTAACTGTTACCGCGGCATTGGCGTATTGGGTGAAAGCTTCATTCAAAGGGTGTGTGGCAGTATGTTCTGCTCCTTCCAGTTTTATAGACTTCCCCGATTTTAAAGTGTTGAACAGAATGGCACCCAGCTCATCTTCTTGTTCGTTGATCCTGTCAATGTGCTTTCTCCGCCATCTTATGATTTTGTGGGCTGTAAAAAGATAGATAGCACTCAGGCCGATCACAGCGAGGAACACTCCGCTACCACCCATATACAAAAAGGCTCCCCCAACAATTAGCAACTCCAGGCACATAGGAAATGCGACAGTGACGAAAAACGTAAGCAATTTTTCGTGAGCCGTGATTCCGCGTTCCACAGACTTTATGAAGTGGCCAATGCGCCATGAGCTAAAGTGATGAAGGTCTTTGTGCAGTAATTGCCCAATCCAATTGATCGAAGCATCTCTTACGATTTGTTGGATTAGCTTGGATAATAGGAATATTTGCGCAGGGTTTACTAAGGCCTGAATGCATCCGGCCAGAATGAAGCCTGCAATCAGTATGAATAAGGTGTTCATTGTTGGCTGGTTGTTGCTAAGTGCGTCTACGACTTCTCCTAGCAGTAAAGGTGGCGCGAGCGCTATAACTTTAAGCCCTATTGTGGTAAGGACGGTAGACGTAAGCAGAGCTGTATGCTGTTTGCATGCTATTTTAACAAGTGTTTGCATTTGGTCGCCTATAGGCATTCTTCGCTGCATTCATACTTATAGTGTAGGGGTGGGGCAGCTGAGTAGAGTGTGCTGGGGCGCTACCAAGTTTCCACTTCTAATAATGTTGAAGCGCTCAAGGCTGGGGGTGTAGATTTGTATAACGCTACAGCCGTTGGCAAACTTGGTGAGTGTTCTGAAGAATATTTTCTTTCCGTCATTGGAAAGGCTGTTTTGTAATATTTGCAGCTGATGCGGAACGCTTGCTGAGAATTGTTTGTGTTGATGTTTAATGAGGGGCAGTCTCAAGTTCTTTATTGAGGAGAACTCAATGAGAGGTTTGAGCTTTTCTGAGCTAGACAGCAGCTCCAGGGTTTTCTTGTCCAGCTCCTCTCCTGCAGAGTCATACAGTTCGTTTGCTTGGAATTGCTCCGTCACCGCTCGCTGCAAAGCTACGTTAACGTCCAGCGAGCAACCTGAGCCAACAGATGCAATATGTAGATCGCCTGCGCCCGCTCTGGGGAAAGCTGCTGCAAAATAAACGCCTAAAAAATCTTTAATGACCACGATCTGGAGACGTTGGGCAGATTTTATTGCATACGGATTGTTATGTAGTGCCATCGCAAGGAGGGATGTGGACGGGGAGTATAAATTTATGGGTGGGCCGATTTTGCAAATTGCCATATAAAAAAGCGATAGAATGTGTCGCTCAATGACTTCGAGAATGCCGTGCAAGAGGGCCTCGTCTTCCGTACATCCGAATGCCATACCTGAATTGGATGAGTAGCGGGCTAGAAAATTTAAGTGAGAGTTTCCTTTGGGATGTTTGTTTTTGGCGATGGCTGGGCAGAGGAGCGCGTGTGGGACTAATAATTTTTCCTTTTTATCAAGGGTTGTGAGCGTTAAGCATTCAAGAGGCTCCTTGATTTGAGAGCAGTTGAAGAGTAAGCCATCGATTTTTGCTGGCGCTTGTGCAGCAACTGCCTTGCAGTGACACGTCGTAATACCAAGGGCGATTGGTTGGCCCGCGATAAGGTGTTCTAAGCTTTCAGCGAGTGCTCCAATAAGTGATTCGGGCCCTTTGCCTGCGCCCGATGCGACTAGTTGGCTATTTGCGTCGTACAGTTCCGTTGTCGCTACTAGGTTTTCTTTGTTTGCATACTGCGTAATCGCAGTTAGGCCAAGGCTATGAATGGTCTCTTTTATTTTTGATAGAGCATTGGTTGGGCTTAGTTCTCGCTCTGACATGCTTGCCTCGTTATTTTTGAATGCCGAAAGGATTTCCTTTCGGCATTTTTTAGCGGGTGCTTCATTTGTATGGAATGTCAGTTTGTGAGTGTGGCGAAGAAGTGGACCTCGGTCGCTAGTAAGCTTTCGGATGCGCCTGCGTTTTGCGGAAAGCCAGTCGGGATGGTTATTTCGGAGCGTTTATTACCCATTTCAATCACCTCGTTTCTATTTTGAATGAGAGGCACTCGATAGTGAGTTCCCCACTTGCGCGTAATTTCGCAAGTGATCAATTAATAGCAGTGGCCCTACCTCGATTCAATTGGTGTGAAGGCGCGAGCGTCCTGTGTTTGTGTAGGAATTATCTCGTCGGGGCGTGGGATGATAGTTGTCTATGTTTGATTTTTTGGCTTAGCTGCGGTTGTACGCAGCTGTTTCAATGGTTTGTGATGTTTATGGTTTTGTGAGAGGTAGGCAAACTAAGAGCGGTTCGACAAATCACTCATTTAGCTTTTGATGTGATTGGGAGTTCAGCCTCTCTATTGGGAAGGGGGCGACCACCGAGAATTTACCCTGATGATTCACTTTCTCAGGAGGCGTGCGGCATGCTGGCGAAAATGCGGCGAATTTTGTGCTGCATCGTGTGTCAGACCTTGTGGCATGACCTGGCGGGCAATATCAGTCATTTCCGGTACTCGGCGCCCCGGGATTTCTCCGAAAACACCCGGTTGCCCAAGTCGCAACCCGCCGGCAGCGTGCCGATGACCGAATATGTCGCAGCGTCGCAAGCAGCTTGCTTCCTACACTCGTTAAGCTGCGCAACGGATGTGCCTCGCCAGGAGTCTGACCTGCCCGTCGTACCGTCACCTGGCAAGGTGCGCATCTTATGGAAGTTGAATGTGACCTCATTGTCTTGTCCAGCTTCACCCACCTGTCACTCTGAATTCGTTACTGTAGACCGCGAACAGAGCTGACGGTCTCCCCGCAAGGGGATAACACGCGACGCTTCCATCAATAACAAGCCCAAGCGGAGTACCACAGATGGCGTTCTTCACCGCAGCCAGCAAAGCCGACTTCCAGCACCAACTGCAAGCGGCACTGGCGCAGCACATCAGTGAACAGGCACTGCCACAAGTGGCGCTGTTCGCTGAACAATTCTTCGGCATCATTTCCCTGGATGAACTGACCCAGCGTCGCTTGTCCGACCTGGCCGGTTGCACCCTGTCTGCCTGGCGCCTGCTTGAGCGCTTTGATCACAACCAACCGCAAGTGCGGGTCTACAACCCCGATTACGAACGTCATGGCTGGCAATCGACCCACACCGCGGTCGAAGTGCTGCACCACGACCTGCCATTCCTGGTGGACTCGGTGCGTACCGAGCTGAACCGCCGTGGCTACAGCATCCACACCCTGCAAACCACCGTACTCAGCGTGCGTCGTGGCAAGAAGGGCGAACTGCTGGAAATCCTGCCCAAAGGCACCCAGGGCGAAGACGTTCAGCAAGAATCGCTGATGTACCTGGAAATCGACCGCTGCGCCAACGCCGCCGAGCTGAGTGTCCTGAGCAAGGAACTTGAGCAGGTGCTGGGCGAAGTGCGCGTCGCTGTCGCCGATTTCGAACCGATGAAAGCCAAGGTCCAGGAGCTGCTGGCCGGTATCGACGCCAGCCCGTACGTGATCGACGGCGAAGAAAAAGCCGAGATCAAGAGCTTCCTGGAATGGCTGGTGGGCAACCACTTCACCTTCCTCGGCTATGAAGAGTTTGTGGTACGTGACGAGGCGGACGGCGGTCATATCGAATATGACGCCAACTCGTTCCTCGGTCTGACTAAACTGCTGCGCCCGGGCCTGACGGCCGACGAGCTGCGCATCGAAGACTACGCGGTGAACTATCTGCGTGAGCCGGCCGTGCTGTCGTTCGCCAAGGCTGCACACCCAAGCCGCGTGCACCGCCCGGCCTACCCGGACTACGTGTCGATCCGCCAGATCGACGCCGACGGCAAGGTCATCAAGGAATGCCGCTTCATGGGCCTCTACACCTCCTCGGTGTACGGCGAAAGCGTGCGGGTGATTCCTTACATCCGTCGCAAGGTGACGGAAATCGAGCGTCGCTCGGGCTTCCAGGCCAAGGCGCACTTGGGCAAGGAACTGGCCCAGGTGGTCGAGGTGCTGCCCCGCGATGACCTGTTCCAGACCCCGGTGGACGAGCTGTTCAGCACCGTGATGTCGATCGTGCAGATCCAGGAACGCAACAAGATCCGCGTGTTCCTGCGCAAAGACCCGTACGGCCGCTTCTGCTACTGCCTGGCCTACGTGCCGCGCGACATCTATTCCACCGAAGTGCGCCAGAAGATCCAGCAAGTGCTGATGGATCGCCTGAAAGCCTCGGACTGCGAGTTCTGGACGTTCTTCTCCGAGTCCGTACTGGCTCGTGTGCAGTTGATCCTGCGGGTAGACCCGAAGAACCGCCTGGACATCGACCCGCTGCAACTGGAAAAAGAAGTGGTGCAGGCCTGCCGCAGCTGGCAGGACGACTACTCCAGCCTGGTGGTGGAAAGCTTCGGCGAAGCCCATGGCACCAACGTGCTGGCTGATTTCCCGAAAGGTTTCCCGGCCGGCTACCGCGAGCGTTTCGCCGCGCATTCGGCCGTGGTCGACATGCAGCACTTGCTCAGCCTGACCGAAGCCAACCCGCTGGTGATGAGCTTCTATCAGCCGCTGGGCCAGGTTTCCGGCCAGCGCGAGCTGCATTGCAAGCTGTATCATGCCGATACGCCGCTGGCGCTGTCCGATGTGCTGCCGATTCTGGAAAACCTCGGCCTGCGTGTCCTGGGTGAATTCCCGTACCGCCTGCGTCATGCCAATGGCCGCGAGTTCTGGATTCACGATTTCGCGTTCATCGCCGCCGAAGGCGTGAACCTCGATATCCAGCAATTGAACGACACCCTGCAGGACGCGTTCGTGCATATCGTGCACGGCGATGCCGAAAACGATGCGTTCAACCGCCTGGTGCTGACGGCCGGCCTGCCATGGCGCGACGTGGCGCTGCTGCGTGCCTACGCCCGTTACCTGAAGCAGATTCGCCTGGGCTTCGACCTGGGTTACATCGCCAGCACCCTGAACAACCACACGGACATCGCCCGCGAGTTGACCCGGTTGTTCAAGACCCGTTTCTACCTGGCGCGCAAGCTCACCGCCGAAGACCTCGAAGACAAGCAGCAACGCCTGGAACAAGCGATCCTCACGGCCCTGGACGACGTTCAGGTGCTCAACGAAGACCGCATCCTGCGTCGCTACCTGGACCTGATCAAGGCCACCTTGCGGACCAACTTCTACCAGGCTGACGCCAACGGCCAGAACAAGTCGTACTTCAGCTTCAAGTTCAACCCGCACGCGATTCCTGAGCTGCCCAAGCCGGTGCCGAAGTTTGAAATCTTCGTCTACTCGCCACGGGTTGAAGGCGTGCACCTGCGCTTTGGCAACGTCGCTCGCGGCGGCCTGCGCTGGTCTGACCGTGAAGAAGACTTCCGCACTGAAGTATTGGGCCTGGTAAAAGCCCAGCAAGTGAAGAACTCGGTGATCGTGCCGGTGGGCGCCAAGGGCGGTTTCCTGCCGCGTCGCCTGCCGTTGGGCGGCAGCCGGGACGAGATCGCGGCCGAGGGCATCGCCTGCTACCGCATCTTCATTTCCGGCCTGTTGGACATTACCGACAACCTGAAAGACGGCGCCCTGGTGCCACCGTTGAACGTGGTGCGCCACGACAACGATGACCCGTACCTGGTAGTAGCAGCGGACAAGGGCACTGCGACCTTCTCCGACATCGCCAACGGCATCGCCATCGACTACGGCTTCTGGCTGGGTGATGCGTTCGCTTCCGGTGGTTCTGCCGGTTACGACCACAAGAAAATGGGCATCACCGCCAAGGGCGCGTGGGTGGGGGTGCAGCGTCACTTCCGTGAGCGCGGCATCAACGTCCAGCAAGACAGCATCACCGTGGTGGGCGTGGGCGACATGGCCGGCGACGTGTTCGGCAACGGCCTGTTGATGTCCGACAAGCTGCAACTGGTCGCCGCCTTCAACCACCTGCACATCTTCATCGATCCAAACCCGAACCCGGCCAACAGCTTCGCTGAACGTCAGCGCCTGTTCGATCTGCCGCGCTCGGCCTGGACCGACTACGACACCAGCATCATGTCCGAAGGCGGCGGTATCTTCTCGCGCAGCGCGAAGAGCATTGCCATCTCGCCACAGATGAAAGAACGCTTCGACATCCAGGCCGACAAGCTGACCCCGACCGAACTGCTGAATGCCTTGCTCAAGGCACCGGTGGACCTGTTGTGGAACGGCGGTATCGGCACCTACGTCAAGGCCAGCACCGAGAGCCACGCCGATGTGGGCGACAAGGCCAACGACGCCCTGCGCGTCAATGGCAACGAGCTGCGCTGCAAGGTGGTGGGCGAGGGCGGTAACCTCGGCATGACGCAGCTGGGTCGTGTGGAATTCGGCCTCAATGGCGGCGGTTCCAACACTGACTTCATCGACAACGCCGGTGGTGTGGACTGCTCCGACCACGAAGTGAACATCAAGATCCTGCTCAACGAAGTGGTGCAGGCCGGTGACATGACCGACAAGCAGCGCAACCAGTTGCTGGCGAGCATGACCGACGAAGTCGGCAGCCTGGTGTTGGGCAACAACTACAAGCAGACCCAGGCCCTGTCCCTGGCTGCCCGCAAAGCCTTCGAGCGCGTGGCCGAGTACAAGCGCCTGATGAGCGACCTGGAAGGCCGTGGCAAGCTGGACCGTGCCATCGAGTACCTGCCGACCGAGGAGCAGCTCAACGAGCGCGCCGCTGCGGGCAAGGGCCTGACCCGTCCGGAGCTGTCGGTACTGATCTCCTACAGCAAGATCGACCTCAAGGAAGCGTTGCTCAAATCCCTGGTGCCGGATGACGACTACCTGACCCGTGACATGGAGACCGCTTTCCCGCCGAGCCTGGTGGCGAAGTTCTCCGAAGCCATGCGTCGCCACCGTCTGAAGCGCGAGATCGTCAGCACCCAGATCGCCAACGACCTGGTCAACCACATGGGCATCACCTTCGTTCAGCGCCTCAAAGAGTCCACCGGCATGAGCCCGGCGAACGTGGCGGGCGCCTACGTGATCGTGCGAGACATCTTCCACCTCCCGCACTGGTTCCGTCAGATCGAAGCCCTGGACCACCAGGTCTCGGCCGACGTGCAACTGGAGCTGATGGACGAGCTGATGCGCCTGGGCCGCCGTGCCACGCGCTGGTTCCTGCGCAGCCGTCGCAACGAACAGGATGCCGGACGTGATGTTGCGCACTTCGGTCCGCACCTTGCCGCGCTGGGCCTCAAGCTCGACGAACTGCTGGAAGGCCCGACCCGCGAAGGTTGGCAGAACCGTTACCAGGCTTATGTCGAAGCCGGTGTGCCGGAGTTGTTGGCGCGCATGGTTGCAGGCACTACCCACCTGTACACCCTGCTGCCGATCATCGAAGCCGCCGACGTGACAGGCCAAAGTGCGGCAGACGTCGCGAAGGCTTACTTCGCCGTCGGCAGCGCCCTGGACTTGCCGTGGTACCTGCAGCAGATCAGCAGCCTGCCCGTGGGCAACAACTGGCAGGCCCAGGCCCGCGAAGCCTTCCGCGATGACGTGGATTGGCAGCAACGGGCGATCACCATTTCCGTACTGCAAATGGCCGATGCGCCAGAAGACATGGAAGCCCGCGTGGCCCTGTGGCTTGAGCAGCACCAGGACATGGCTGATCGCTGGCGCACCATGATGGTGGAGATTCGTGCTGCAGTCGGCACGGACTACGCCATGTACGCGGTAGCCAACCGTGAGTTGCTGGACCTGGCGATGAGCGGCCAGTCGGTGCTGTAACGGGTCTGACTGAGCGTTAAAACAAAAAGCCCGGTATCGAAAGATATCGGGCTTTTTTGCATTTGATTATCGGCGTGTTATCTCAACTTGTGGCGAGGGAGCTTGCTCCCGCTGGGCTGCGCAGCAGTCCCGTTTTTGGGGCCGCTGCGCGTCCCAGCGGGAGCAAGCTCCCTCGCCACAGGTTAAAACAGTGTGATCAATTGCTGCGTAGTAGCTTGGCTTCCAGATGATCCAGATGCCGGGTCATCAAGTTGACGGCTTGGCCGGCATCGCCATGCTCCACCGCATCCACAATCGCCCTATGTTCCTGCCATGCGCAATACGTGCAAGCCTTGGCCTCAAACTGCGCAATCGCCAATGAGGTCAGCGGCACCAGGCTGTTGAGAAACTGTGCCAACGGTGCATTCCCGGCGATGGCTGCCAGTTGCAGGTGAAATTCCCCGGAAAGGCGAATCGCCGGCCCGCGCTCGTCACGCTCGATGCAGTCGCGCTCCCGTGCGATCAACTCCCGCAGTTGGCGGATCTGCGCCGGTTTCGCCTGGGCACACGCCAACTGCACCACGGTGATTTCCGTCAGGCGTCGCGCCTCGAGAATCTGCTGGGTCTGTTGTGCATCCGGTGCCGCCACCTGGGCCCGATGGTTGGGCCGAAGGATGATCACTTGCTGGTGCGACAGCCGCGCCAGCACCCGGCGAATCACGCTGCGGCTGACGCCAAAACTTTGCCCGAGGCTCTCCTCGGTAAAACGGCTGGCGGGGGCGATGCGTTGCTCGAGAATGGCGTCGAACAGTGCCGGGTAGATGTCGTCCACCGAGAGTTTCGGCTTGCCCACCAGGCGCAACGGCGTAAAGGGGAAAGGGGTGTGCAGGGCGTGAGCGGTCATGCGCGGTCTCCTGGAAGTCAGCTACCCAGATGGTCATCCGGGATGTTCAAGCGAATGCCCATGCGCAAGCCTTCCTGCAGGATATGCCGGCGCATTTCGGCGCTGGCCAGGGCGCTGTTCTTGTTGCGGATCGCCCGCACCACGGCGTCGTTTTCCTGCAAGCGTTCCGCCAGGTGTTCGGGGGAGTTGCGCAGTACCTGGGCGCTTTGCTTGAGGGCGTTGCTGGTTTGTTGCACCACGTTCTGGAAGATCGGGTTGGAGGTCAGGGCGAACAGTTCTTCGTGGAACGCGATGTAGGCGTTCATCCCGGCTTCGCTGTCGCCGGCGTCGAGGGCTTCGCGCATGTCCATCAGGGTCAGGCGCAGTTGCCCGACTTCCTTGCTGCTGATGGATTGCGCCACTAAACCTACGATAAAGGGCTCGAGGGTGTAGCGCAGTTGCAGGATGTCTTCAAGGCTGGCGTCCGCCACGCCGCTGTCCTGGGCCTGGGATTCGCTGAGGGTGGTTTCCAGCACCACCACGCCCTTGCCGGGCATGGAACGTACCAGGCCGAGGGTTTCGAGCACGATCACCGCTTCGCGCAGGCTTGGGCGGCTGATGCCCATTTGCTCGGCCAGTTCACGCTGGCCGGGCAGCATCTCGCCGCGCCGCCACTGACCCCTCGCCAGGGCGGCGCGCAGTTTTTCTACCACTGAATTGACGACGGTTGACGAGGTGATCACGTGTGGCTCCCTTTAAATTGAACTGTCTGCCTGGTGTGGCGAGGGAGCTTGCTCCCGCTGGACTGCGCAGCAGGCCCATTTTTTGGGGCCGCTTCGCGCCCCAGCGGGAGCAAGCTCCCTCGCCACAGGGGGTGAGTCTGTCTCATCAGAACTCTTGGTGGGCGGGCAGCACCGGTTTCTTGGCCTGGAAGGCATACCCTTGTTGACCGTCCAGCACCTTGTTGGCGCGCTGGATATCGATGTCTTTTTCCCAGCGGGCGATGGCCACGGTGGCGACGCAGTTGCCGATCAGGTTGGTCAGCGCCCGGCCAATGCCCATGAACCAGTCCACCGCCAGCACCAGCACCAGGCCCACCACCGGAATCGCCGGGATTGCGGTGAGTGTCGCCGCCAGAATCACCAGTGCCGAACCCGGAATCCCGTGGGCGCCCTTGGAGGTGATCAGCGACACCAGCAGGATGGTCAGCAGGTCGGTCATCGACAGCGGTGTGCCGGTGGCATTGGCGATAAACACGATGGCCAGGGTCAGGTAGATCGAGAAACCGTCGAGGTTGAACGAGTACCCGGTCGGAATCACCAGGCCCACGGTGGAGCTGCCAATGCCAAGGTGTTCCAGTTTACGCATGATCTGTGGCAACACGGCATCGGAGGACGCGGTGCCCATCACGATCAACAGTTCTTCCCGCAGGTACTTGAGCAGCGGCATCATCCGCAGGCCCGACAGGCGCATCACCAGCCCCAGAATCACCGCGACGAACAGGAAGCACGTAAGGTAGAACAGGCCCACCAGGCTGCCCAGGTGTTGCAGGGAATCCAGGCCGTAGGTGCTGGTGGTGAAGGCGATGGCGCCGAACACGCCGATGGGCGCCAGGCGCACGATCATGCCCATGATGCGGAAGATCACGTGGCTCAGCTCGTTGATCAACCGTGAGATCCCGGAAGCGGCTTCTCCCACCAGGTTCAGCGCGCTGCCGAACAACACGGAAAACAACAGCACTTGCAGCACGTTGTTATCTGCGAAGGCGCCGATCACCGAGTTGGGGATCAGGTCCATCAGGAACTGGCTGGTACCCTTGATGTGTTGGCCACGGTCTGCCAGTTCATTCAGGCCGGCAGACGACAGTTGCTCCAGGTGGATATTGGCGCCGGTGCCGATCCCGGTGCTGAAGGCCATGATCAGGCCGATCACCAGGGCCACGGTGGTCAGTGCTTCGAAGTAGATCACCGACTTGAGGCCGATGCGCCCGACTTTCTTCAAGTCGCCGGCACCGGAAATACCGCTGACCACCACGCAGAATACGATCAGGCCAATCAGCATTTTGATCAGCTTGATGAAGCCGTCACCCAGGGGTTTGAGTTGCGAGGAGAATTCAGGGAGCGCGAGGCCGCAGATTATGCCGATCACCAGGCCAATCACGACTTGCAGGAAAATCGAACGCGAGCACCATCTGAGCATGGGAAGGATCTCTATTCGGTGCCCTGGTGGGTCCAGGGCTTAATTGTTGTGGTCTGACCGGTATGTCCAGTGCGGGGCCAGTCTACGCTCGGTTTTTTTCAAGTCGCAAGTAAATATTACGCGGATGGCAGGTCCCGGTCTGACCAGTTGGTTCGCAAGGTTCGTGCTTGAGCGGTTGGCGGCCCGGAATTTTTTTCGCTTATCATCCCGGGCTTGGTTCACAGGGTGAGTTATGGATATTCCAGGATTGATCACGGACGCGGCGGGCGTCACCAGCTGTACGTGGCGCACGGCGGCGCCGGAGTACCCGGATTACCACGACCACGAATGGGGCGTGCCGGTGGCCGATGACATTGCGCTGTACGAGAAGATTTGCCTGGAAGGTTTTCAGGCCGGCATGGCGTGGATCACCATCCTGCGCAAGCGCGAGGCGTTTCGCCGGGCGTTCGAGGGCTTTGATTTTCGCCGAGTGGCGCAGTACACCGAGCAGGACATCGAGCGATTGATGGCCGACCCGGGTATCGTGCGCAATCGCGCCAAGATCGTGTCCACCATCAACAACGCCCGGCGCGCCTGTGAGCTGGTGGATGAGACCGGTTCGCTGGCGGCGTGGCTGTGGTCGTTTGAACCGGCCGCCGATGAGCGCCCGGCGGTGGTGGACATGGCGTACTGGACGGCCAACCCCACGTCAGCCGCGTCAACACGTTTGTCCAAGGCCCTGAAGAAACGTGGCTGGAGCTATGTGGGCCCGACCACGATGTATGCGTTCATGCAGGCGATGGGCATGGTCAACGACCACCTTGAAGGCTGTACCTGCCGGTCTCGAATCGAACACCTGCGCCACCACTTCAAACGACCCTGAGCCACTGACTGTGCGCGGTTATAACTGTGGGAGCTGGCTTGCCGGCGATGGCGGTGGATCAGCAAACACAACTGTGTCTGATGCACCGCCATCGCCGGCAAGCCAGCTCCCACAGGAGGGTGTGGTGGCGCGGGTTAGTGGGGCAGCGGCGTGAGCACGTCGGCCTTGTCATCCATCACCATCACTACCAGCAGTTTCGCCGGTTGGGTCTGGCTGGCATTGCTGGATTCAAAGTGCCGCGAGCCGGCAGGTTCATAGAACGACTGGCCGACCTTGTAGGTGATCGCCTTTTCATCGTTGACCCGCGAGGTGATTGCACCTTCCAGCACATAGGCCACGGCCGTGCCGGTGTGGCTATGGGGCACGGTGGCCTGGCCCGGGGCGTAGTCCACGGTGAGCATCACGGTTTTCTTGCCGGGGACGTTGGCCAGGGCGTGTTCCTGCAACACGTTGATCTTTTCCTGGTTGTACACCGGGTCGTGGGCAAAGGCGCTTAACGAGGCCAGCAGCAGGGTGGTGCCGAGCAGTACTTTCATGGTGAGGCTCCGAGTGAGTCGAGACCCGTTCACCCTAGGCCCCGATCCGGATTTGACCAATAGCCAATCCGGCGGAAATTCCCTCAGCCAATCTGTCGCAGGATATCCCGCACCACGTCCAGTGCCGGGTCAATGTCCAGGGTTTCGATCGCGCCAAACCCGATCTTCAGTCCCTCGCGTACCGGTGTGTCGTGGAAAAACACGCTCAGCGGATAGAGCCCCACGTCAGCCTCCCGTGCCAATTGGGTAAGCTGCGGAATATTCACCGGCACCTTGCACAGTGCGGCCAGATGGAACCCGGCCACGGTGGGCACCACGTCGAACCACGGCGAGAGGTCCCCCGCCAGGCGCTGCAGAATCCGTTCCCGGCGCCCGGCATATACCCCATGGCAGCGCCGAATGTGCTTGAGCAGGTAGCCTTCGCTGATGAACTTGGCCAGGGCCCATTGCGGCAGGGTGGAGCTGTGCTGGTCGGTGAGTTGCTTGGCCTTGAGCACCGCGCCGAAAATCGCCGGCGGCAACACCGTGTAGCCCAGGCGCAACTCCGGCAGCAGGGTTTTCGAGAAGGTCCCGACGTAGGCGACCACGCCGCGGGTGTCCATGCTTTGCAGGGAGTCGGTGGGGCGGCCCTCGTAGCGGAATTCGCTGTCGTAGTCATCCTCGATCACGATGGCGCCCAACGCCAGCGCACGTGCCAGCAACGCCTCACGGCGCGGCACGCTCATGGGCATGCCCAGCGGGAACTGATGGGACGGTGTCACGTAGATCAGCCGCGCGCCGTCGGGAATCAAGTCGACCCGCAGGCCGTGTTCGTCCACCGGCACGCCCACCACGGTCGCCCCCATGGCGTCGAACATCAGTCGCACCGGGGTGTAGCCGGGGTCTTCCATGGCGACGACGGTGCCCGGTTCCAGCACCACGCGGGCGATCAGGTCGAGCGCCTGCTGGGCGCCGTTGGTGACTACGATGTCGTCTTCGCTGCACCTGACCCCACGGGAAAATGCGATATGCCCGGCGATTGCATTGCGCAGGGCCGGCAAGCCTTCCGGCCGGCTGTAGAAGCCGCTGTCCTGTGAGATACGGCGCAAGGCATCGAGGGTGCAGCGCCGCCATTCATCCTGGGGGAACTGGCTGCGGGCGGTGGCGCCGCCGATAAAGTCCCGGCTCGGGCGGGTTTCACGGTTGGGGTGACCCATGGGCGCGGGAAGGGCTTGCCACTTGGCCAGGTTGGCGGCGCAGGCAAGGTCGGCGGCACTTTGCAGGTGTTCGCGGCGCGTGGCCCAGGCGTTGACGAACGTGCCACGGCCGATCCTGCCGACCAACAACCCTTCGTAGGTCAGCGCCGCGTAGGTGTCTGAGACTGTCTTGCGCGACACGCCCAGTTGCAGGGCCAGCAAGCGGCTGGGAGGCAATTGCGACCCGGCCACCAGTTGTCCCGACTCAATGGCCGTGCGCAGTTGCTGGTAAAGCTGTTCGGCCAGGTCCTTGCGGCCCTTGATAACGACGTGCAGTTCCATGTTTCATCCAGAGGCAAGCAATCACCCGCAAGATTACCGCAAGTCACCCGCCAGCCGAATCAGGACAGGAAACCACCGTCTACATTCAGCGATACACCGGTGGTGTAGCTCGACGCGTCGCTGGCCAGGTACAGCACCGCGCCGGCCATCTCGCTCGGGTCGGCCACGCGCTTGAGGGGGATCTGCGCCAGGGCCATTTTCAGGATCGAGTCGTTCTTCACCAGCGCGGAGGCGAACTTGGTGTCGGTCAGGCCCGGCAGCAGCGCGTTGCAGCGAATGCCGAACGGCGCGCATTCCTTGGCGAAGACTTTGGTCATGTTGATCACGGCGGCCTTGGTCACCGAGTAGATGCCCTGGAATACGCCCGGCGAAATCCCGTTGATCGAGGCCACGTTGATGATGCTGCCGCCACCGTTCTCGCGCATCAGCTTGCCGGCTTCCACCGACATGAAGAAGTAGCCGCGGATGTTCACGTCGACGGTCTTCTGGAATGCGCCCAGGTCGGTGTCCAGCACGTTGCAGAACTGCGGGTTGGTGGCGGCGTTGTTGACCAGGATGTCCAGGCGGCCGAACTGTTCGCGGATCGCGGCAAACACGTTGGTGATCTGTTCCATTTCGCCGATATGGCAGGCAATTGCCGTGGCCTTGCCGCCGTCGGCGATGATCGCGTCGGCCACGTGCTGGCAGCCGTCGATCTTGCGGCTCGACACGATCACGTGGGCGCCTTGCTGGGCCAGCAACTTGGCGATGGCCTCACCGATACCGCGGCTGGCGCCGGAAACGAAAGCGATCTTGCCGTCGAGGTCGAACAGTTGGGTCTTGGACATGGTTTTTCCTTGAAGAGGGTCAGAGGGAAGACTGTTTGATGACATTCAGGCTCATCTGCTCAAGCAGCTTGTTCATGTGAATGAACTGCGCAAAGCGTTTGTCCTGGGTCTGGCCATGGAAGAAGCGGTAGTAGATCTGCTGCACGATGCCGGCCAGGCGGAACAGGCCGTAGGTGTAGTAGAAGTCGAAATTGTCGATCTGGATCCCGGAGCGTTCGGCGTAGTAGTCGACGAACTGGCGGCGGGTAAGCATGCCGGGGGCGTTGCTCGGCTGGCGGCGCATCAGTTGCACCGGGGCCGGGTCGGCCGCTTCGATCCAGTAGGCGAGGGTGTTGCCCAGGTCCATCAGCGGGTCGCCGAGGGTGGTCAGTTCCCAGTCCAGCACGCCGATGATCTGCATCGGGTTATGCGGGTCGAGGATCACGTTGTCGAAGCGGTAGTCGTTGTGGACGATGCTCGAGGTGGGGTGGTCGGCCGGCATCTTGTCGTTGAGCCAGGCACGTACCGCTTCCCAGCTGGGGGCGTCGGGGGTCAGGGCTTTTTCGTAGCGGTCGCTCCAGCCGCGAATCTGCCGCTCCACATAACCTTCGGGCTTGCCCAGGTCGGCCAGGCCGCAGGCGCTGTAGTCGACCTGGTGCAGCTCGACGAACTTGTCGATAAAGCTTTTGCACAAGGCTTCGGTTTTCGCCGCGTCCAGGCCCAGTTCCGGCGGCAGGTCCGAGCGCAGGATGATCCCGTTGACCCGCTCCATCACGTAGAACTCGGCGCCGATCACCGACTCGTCGGTGCAGTGCACGTAGGCCTTGGGGCAATACGGGAAACCGTCCTTGAGCTGGTTGAGAATCCGGTATTCGCGGCCCATGTCGTGGGCGGACTTGGCCTTGTGGCCAAAGGGCGGGCGGCGCAGCACGAATTCCTGGCCGGGGTATTCCAGCAGGTACGTCAGGTTGGAGGCCCCCCCGGGGAACTGGCTGATTTTGACGCTGCCGCTCAAGCCCGGGATATGGGCCTTGAGGTAGGGATCGATGAGGCTGGCATCAAGTTCTTCGCCGGGGCGAATCTGGGTCGATTGGTCATTAAGCGCCATGCTTATCCCTTCTGCTTATTCTTAAGGCCTTGGACTATTGGCTAATCTAATGCGCGCGGCCGCCAAGCCACAAGGTTGGGGCGGCTTAATAGGTTAGCGTGTTGGCCGATGATCAGCGGGCTTGATGTGCTCAGATCACCAGAACTGCGCGCCCGCCGGGGTTGCAGGACAGGTTGGCACCGATTTCGACTTTTGCCAGGTCGATGCCCAGGCCGGCGAGCAGGTTATTGACCAGCGGGTCGAGGAGCGGGCTGAGCAGTCCGGAGATGATGCCGCTGAGCAGATTCAGTACGCCGGTGATCAGGCCGACCACCAGGTTCAGCACCAGCCCAATCAGTCCGCCCTGTGTCGGTGGATGGTTGATCAACTGGATGCCATTGAGGGTGTTGCTCAAGCTGCCCACCACGTTGTTGGAACTGAAACTGAAGTAGTCCGGGGGGCTTTTCACCTCGGGCGGCGACAGGTAAGTGTGGTTCCGGACGGTCTTGGCCACGCTGCTGTCGATCTTCAGGCTGATGCCACCCACGCCATACGGTTGCCGGGGATCGCAGACACCGTTGCTACAGGTCTTCACCCCAAGGTCGAGTAATGGGAATTCGTCAACGTTCAGTGGTGCTGTGGAGGAAAACAGGTTTTTTGGGTCGATCTGGCCCACCATCAGCCTAACCGCCGAGGTGGTACCGAGCACCGACAAGGCTTTGTCCGCAGGCCCGTTGCAGCGATATCCGGTGACCGTGCTGCTGCCGCTGGCGGCTTCCAGTGCTACATCGATTTGCTGGCCGATTTTGGGGTCAAAGGAGCTGCCTAACAAGATGCCCACCAGCGCCGTTACCCCGCCCAGTAAATCGTTCACCGCGCCGATTGCCGGCAGTTTCACCGAGATCAACGTCCTGACTTGCGCGGTCCTGACGTAGATCGGCTGGGTGGCGATCAGCTTGGGGTTACCTATGGCGGAAACCTGTGCCGGTTCAATGACCTTGGTCTTGACCGTGATATTCAGCAGTCCCAGCACATCCACCGGCAACTCCACCGCGACCGCGTTGTACTTGTTCGACAGTTGCACAAACCCCTGGATCAGGTTGAACAGTTGCAGGTTAACGTCCAGGGCGCTCTTGTCGGTGCCGTTCTGGATGGTCAGCAGGTCGCCCAGGTGCAGGATCTTGGTGCCGGGTGCAATCAGCTTGATCGCTTCCAGGTTATTGATCACCACCTTGACCGCATCGCCCCCCAGCTTGAGTACATCTATCGCGGCCTGGATCAGATCGCCGACGCTGGCGTCGGTCTTGAGCAACTCGTCGTAGTTGCCGGCGCTGACCTTCAATTGAATCGCCAGCGCGTCCAGGTAACTGAGCAGGTTGATATCGGTATTGATCAGGCCCTTCCAGCCCACCGCGTCGAGTTGCAATTTGCCCCCCAGCAGTCCGCCGATCAACGCATTGAGTGCGGCGGACTTGGTGCTGTCCACGGTCAGCAAGGTGCTGCGGATGGTCAGTACGGCCACCGGTGGCGCGGGCACGGCGGCCACGGCCACTGCCTGCAACCGGATGGTCGGCTCGAAAGGGCCGGTGGAGAGCAGCATGAACAGGCGGTTGGCGATACTGGTGACGACGCGGTGGGTGGCGATGACCTGGATCGCATCGGACCTTGAGGGATTGGGGCTGAAGGCGCGCATGAAGTCAGCCCCGGTGACCAGGGTGCCACAGGTGGTCGCCAGGGTACGGTCTTCGTTCAGCGGGAAATCATTGCGGGCTGCGCTTTGGATCGCGAATTGCGCGGCGTTGGTATTCGGCGTCACGCAGGCGCCGCCGCGGGTGACCACTTCCAGCGCCGCGGTGTCGGCAACCCGTTGCAGCTTGCGCTTTTCCAAGTACAGCCGGCCGCTGTCGACCACCAGCAACAGGAACAACAGTGCGATCCCCAGGGTCATCGCACCCATCAGTCCTATTGCGCCGCGTTGGCGGGCCGAGCCGGGTCCTTGGCAAACCATCCTGCGTTCCTTCGCCGATCCAGTACCGGCATCCTGAGTATCCCCTCAGGCAGTGTAGTCAGGTTTTGCAAGGATTTATGGCTATTGGCCATTATTTTCGCGGAGGCAGTGCCACGGGCGTCAGCACAGGGCGGCCGGCAAAGTATTCCAGCAGGTTGTCCGCCACGCGCTGCACGGTGTCATGGGCGGCTTCCGGTGACAGGCCGGCGACGTGGGGCGTGAGCACGGTATTGCTGAGGCGCTTGAGCGCGTCGGGCACGTTGGGTTCATCGTCGAACACGTCCAGTGCCGCGCCGCCGATGCGCCGTTGCTCCAGGGCGGTAATCAGGTCGGTGGTGACCACCACGCTGCCGCGCCCGATGTTCACCAGGAAGCCGTTGGGGCCCAGCGCATCGAGGGCTTGGCGGTCGATCAAATGTCGCGTGCTGGCGCCGCCCGGGGTGGCCAGGATCAGGAAGTCCGAGGCCCGCGCCAGTTCCACGGCGGTGGCGCAGTAGGTGTAGTCCACATCTTCGCGGGGCTGGCGGTTGTGATAACTCACCTCCATGCCAAAACCCAGGGCAGCCCGCTTGGCGATTTCCAGGCCCACGGCCCCCAGGCCGAGAATGCCCAGCTGTTTGCCGGCCAGGGAAGGGCGCATTATCTTGGGCCATTCGCTGCGCCGTACTGCTGCGTCCGCCCGGGGAATGTCCCGCACCAGGCACAGCAGCAAAGCCATGGCGTGGTCGGCCACCGACGGCGCATTCACCCCGGCGCCATTGGTGACCACGATTCCACGGTTGCTGGCGGCTTGCAGGTCCACGTGTTCATACCCGGCGCCGATCACGCAGATGATCTCCAGCAGCGGCAGCGCGGCGATTTCCTCGGCGTACAGGCCCAGCGGGCCACGGGTCAGCACCGCCTGGACCTGCCCGCCGTGGGTCTTGATGGCCTTGGCGCGTTCGGCCGGGGTGGGCGCAAGAATCACGTGAAAGCCATTGCCTTCGATGATCGGCAGGTAGTCGTTGATGGTTTCAACCAGGACCAGAACGGTGACGGGCATCGGAAGGTTCTTCCTGAAGGATTAGAGGCTTGGATTATGCGGGATTTGTAGTCCCGATCGTTTCTTTACCGCAGAAAAATTTCATTTCTCACCAGCCTAATCTGATTTTCCAGACCGCTCGTCCCAGTCCTTTTTACTGCCGCAGACTTCGACGACTTTCCTTAGCAGAGACGTCATGGATGCATGTTCCTGCCACCCCCGAAATCGTCGAGTGGACCCCTTATGGCTACAAGCACAGCCCATCAAAAAACCTAGCTTGGGAAGATATTGTCAGCAGCACCCGATACGGCCCGGCCAAATACAAGCCCGGTATAAATATTGAAAAGCTTGAGCGAGAAGCCTATAAAAATGGAGTGCCAAGCACTCATGCAAAACCCTGGAAACTCAGGGAGTATCCGCAAGTCATAGGTGCCAGTGATGGCAAGCCCAGCTACTGGGTTCGAATTGAGTCAAGCGCGGGCGTCATACATGGTCATCCGATTTCCGAGCAGGAATTCAGGAGGTTAACAAGTTGATCTCACTAGGCTTTATTGACGGAAATGTCACCCATGATGATCTCTCCATCTTGCAGGATGGGGCGATGGAGAGTCAGGTTCACCTGTTGAAAGAGGACATGCTTCAGGTTGAATACGCCGGTGGGCTTATATTGGATGTCGGCTGGTACCCCTCCTTCGATACCCATGGTGGGTTCCGCATCAATGTAATAAGAAATTACGACTGGGACCGCCCAGTGATTGCGTTAACGGCGCACGCAGCCGGTGATCTGGTGGAGCAACTGGCTGTTGCGCAGAGCGCGATCAATGGCGAACTGCGCAACGTATTGAGAACCTCGGCTTAGGTAAAGCTCCAGGCTTTAGAAGTAGATATCGTCAGCTTTCACACGCTGCACAAATGCCCCGGCCAAGGTTGCGTTATGGTGCTCGATAATCGATGCGGCCGATAACGCCGGGGTGTCCATACAAGTATGGGCATCCTCCGGCAGCAGCACCGAGAACCCCAGCTCTACGGCCACTCGGCACGTCGTGTCGATGCAGTACTGGGTTTTCATCCCAACGATCACCAGTTCATTCACCTGTGCCGCCGCCAGTTGCTGCGACAGCGCGGTGCCGAGAAAACAGCTGGGCCGGGTTTTATTGAAAACCGTGTCGCGAGCTTCATCAACCTCCAGTGCTGGCCATAGTTGCCAAAACGGGCTGCCCACCTCGATGGGCGAACCCGCAGGGCCGGTGTGACGTACAGCGAAAACCGGCACGCCAGCGTGTCGGGCGCGCTGAATCAGCTGGTTGATGTTGTCGAGTACGCGCTGGCGTTCGTAGGGTTTTTCCGGACCATCGTACAGACCGGTCTGCATGTCGATGATCAGCAGGGCGGGGCGCTTGTTGTCAGGCATGGTACTGCTCCTTGTGTTTGCCAGATGGCGGAGCAATAAAAAGGCCCCGTCCATTGCTGGCGGGGCCTTGGGTAAATCCGGGTGGCTTAGTTTGTGCGCCACTCACCGCTACCACACGACCCGCCGGAAGCGGTCGTGGTGGTGGTGCGGGTGAGGGCCAGCTGAATAAGGTTCATGGGCCGATCATGCTGGCGCTGGCGTTTGGCTGTCAACGCGTCAGTCGAGGTTTTTTTGCGGGATCAGCAGATTTCTGGCTGCTTCGAGGAATTCATCAGACAGGCTGTTTCCCTTGGTCGCACGGGCGAGGGTAATTGCTCCTACCATCATCGCGTACTGGGCAATGGCGGCCTGGCGGTCACCCTCAGGTGTGCCGGTCGCCTGGGTAGCGCTCAGGATCCCCACGGATGCCTCAAAGCCTTGGATAAAGCTCTGCTGCAGCGGACTGTCGACCGCTTCGTGACATATCTCCCCGGCAAACGCCGCTACCGGGCAACTGTCCCCGGGGTTGTCACGATTGGCGGCCGACAGATACGGATCAATCAACGCCAGGCGCGCAGCCTCGGGATCAGGGCTTTGCTCGACCCTGGCCTGCCAGCGCTCGCTCGATTGCTCGAATGCCCGGTTGCAGGCTTCCGTGGCCAGCGCCTCGCGGGACTCGAAGTGCCCGTAGAAACCGCCATGGGTCAGCCCGGCGGCGGCCATCACGTCCGACACGCTGATGCCATGGATGCCCCGTTCACGAAACAGCCGCGTGGCGGCCTCGACGATGATTTCGCGGTTGAGTTCGGCTTGTTTTCGGGACACGCGTGGCATCGAGGGCTCTCTGGATCAGGTGGTGGCAGGGATGGGTGGCATCATAAAACGTTTAGCTGGCGTACTGCGCGATCCCGTTGCCGAACGACCAGTTTTCCTTCTTGACCTCCACCAGGCTGATAAACACATCTTCCAGGCGCACCGCCAGTTCACGGTTCAAGCTCTCGGCGATAGTCTTGTACAACAGCTTTTTCTGCTCGGTACTGCGGCCTTCGTTCAGAGTGATCTGGATGATCACCAGGCTGTCGGTGCGCTGGATGCCCAGGTACTCCGGGTCATAGATGAAGTGGTGTTCATCGTGCTCGGTGAGGATCTGGAAGTTGTCGTGTTCAGGCACGCCGATGGCCGTGTGCATGGCGTTGTAGATCAATACGCCGACGCGCTTGGCGTAGGTGACGTCGGGGTTTTTCCGAAGGTCGATGCGCACGATTGGCATGGCAGGTAGTCCAGTGAGAGGCGTGCCTTAAAAATACATGACGGGATGAATTTATAAAATAGATTTCTTGTGAAATGTAAAATTGACCCTGCCGGAAACGTCTTCAATCCTCTGCACTGCACAACCATTCCTCAGCTAAGTCTTTGCTTCTTCAAGCGAATCCCGGACAATCGCGCCCCTGTTTCGGTCGTGGCGCTGCCTGTCAGGTTTTTCTGACTCGTCTCGACTGAGTGAATGCGGAGATCCGAACGGATGAATGATCAGGCCAATAGCGTCGACGAACGCTACGCAACGACACCTGCAACCCTCACAAGCTGGAGCCGCCAGGACACCACCTGGATGCTCGGCCTGTTCGGTACGGCCATCGGCGCCGGCACCTTGTTCCTGCCGATCAACGCGGGCCTTGGCGGTTTCTGGCCGCTGGTGATCCTCGCGCTGCTGGCATTCCCGATGACGTTTTTCGCGCACCGTGGCCTGACCCGCTTTGTGCTCTCGGGCCGTGAAGGCTCGGACATCACCGACGTGGTCGAAGAACATTTCGGCCTCAAGGCCGGCGCCGCGATCACCTTGCTGTACTTCTTCGCGATCTTCCCGATCCTGCTGATCTACAGCGTGGCGCTGACCAACACCGTCGGCAGCTTCATGGAGCATCAACTGCACATCGCGCCGCCACCGCGGGCGATCCTGTCGCTGGTGCTGATCCTCGGCCTGCTGGCCGTGGTGCGGTGTGGCGAGCAGGTGATCGTCAAGGCCATGAGCCTGATGGTGTATCCGTTTATCGTCGCCTTGCTGTTCCTCGCCGTGTACCTGGTGCCGCACTGGAACGGCGGCATCCTCAGTACCGCCAGCACCGTGCCGGCCCCGTCGGCGCTGCTGCACACGCTGTGGCTGGCGATTCCGGTGATGGTGTTCTCGTTCAACCATTCGCCGATCATCTCGGCCTTTGCGGTGGACCAGAAGCGCCAGTACGGCGAACACGCCGAGGAACGCAGCTCGCAGATCCTGTCCCGGGCACACATCCTGATGGTGGTGATGGTGCTGTTCTTCGTGTTCAGTTGCGTACTGACCCTGTCGCCGGCGCAACTGGCCGAAGCCAAGGCGCAGAACCTGTCGATCCTGTCCTACCTGGCGAACCACTTCAGCAACCCGACCATCGAGTTCGCCGCGCCGCTGATCGCGTTTGTGGCGATTGCCAAGTCGTTCCTGGGCCATTACATCGGCGCCAGTGAAGGCCTCAAGGGCCTGGTGCTTAAAAGTGGCCGTCGCCCGGCTGCCAAGACCCTGGACCGCATGACGGCTGCCTTCATGCTGGTGGTGTGCTGGATCGTCGCGACCCTCAACCCTAGCATCCTCGGCATGATCGAGACCCTGGGCGGGCCGATCATTGCGTCGATCCTGTTCCTGATGCCGATGTACGCGATCCGCAAGGTACCGGCGATGGCCAAGTACCGTGGCCAGGCGTCCAACGTGTTCGTCACGGCGGTGGGCTTGGTGGCAATCACCGCGCTGATCTACTCGTTGATGTCCTGATCCCCGGGGCGCTGTGAAAAAAGGCCGACTTGCCATAACGCGAGTCGGCCTTTTTTTGTGCCTGCACGCCGCAAGGTGCTGATAAGTATCAACGCCAGGCGATCAATCACGGCTAAGCTTGTCGCGGGTGTCTGACAGGGCACGTCGAATTCTTACTTGGAGGTTGTTCATGGCTCGCGCCCGCCCGCAGTTGATCACCGGCAAGCTGGAAAAGCTGCACCCCACTCAATTGACGGTGGGCCTCGCCGAGGTCGCGACCAAGCGCGAGGCCTGGAAAAAGCTCAAGCGCAAGGAGCGCGCCGCCGCACTCGACCAGCATTGGTTTCCCTGTGTAATTGGGCCGGACGAGCGTTACTACATCACCGACCATCATCACTTCGGCCTGGCGTTGTTGCAGGAAGAGGTCAAGAGTGTGTCGTTGCTGGTGCTCAAGGACCTGTCGTTTGTCGAGCGTACTACGTTCTGGAACGTCATGACCTTCAACCAATGGGTGCATCCCTATGATGCGCGGGGTATCCGCCGCTCCTACGACGCCATTCCCCGGAGGATTACCGATTTGCAGGATGATCCCTACCGCAGTCTCGCGGGCCTGCTGCGTACCGCCGGCGGGTATGCCAAGGACGCCGCGCCTTTCAGCGAGTTTCTCTGGGCCGACTTTTTCCGCAGCCGTATCGGCAGCGACCTGATCGGCGACCTGAGCCCCAAGTTGATGGGCAAGGCCATGACCCTGGCCCGCAGCCAGGAAGCCCGTTACTTGCCAGGATGGGTAGGCCCGATTGACCACTGAAACCCGACAGAGCCGCGTCCAGGATTTATTGGCCGGCCTGTCCATCGCCGGCCTGTTGCTGCCCGAGGCCGTGGCCTATTCCAGCATCGCCGCGTTGCCGCCCCAGGCGGGCGTGATCGCCTTGTTTGCCGGATTGTTGTGCTACGGCCTGTTTGGCACCAGCCGCTTCGCGATTGTCTCTGCCACATCGTCCTCGGCAGCGGTGCTGGCGGCGGCCACGGCAACGCTGGCGGGGGATGACCCGGCACTCAGGCTGAGCCTGGCAATGGGCCTGGTACTGGTGACGGGGGCGTTTTTCCTGTTGGCCGGGATGCTCAAGCTGGGCGGGCTGACCTCGTTTATCGCCAAGCCGGTGTTGCGTGGCTTTGCCTTTGGCCTGGCGCTGACGATCATCCTCAAGCAGTTGGCCAGCGTGGTGGGCGTGCACCTGACCGACAACAACCTGATTCGCTTCCTGCCCCAGCTCCTGGAGCAACTGCCGCGCTGGAACTGGGCCGCCGCTGCCGTCGCGGGCGTCGCGTTGCTGCTGCTCTGGCTATGCGCACGAGTTCGGCGCCTGCCGGGCGGGTTGCTGGTGGTGATCCTCGGGATTGCCGCCGGCCAGTGGCTGGATCTGCAGGCCCATGGCGTGGCGTTGATCGGCGTCATCGACCTGCGTCTGGAACTGGCGCATTTGCCGGTGTTGCCGTTCGCCGACTGGCTGCGCCTGGGAGAGTTGGCGTTTGCCATGGTGATGATTCTTTACGCCGAGTCCTACGGCTCCATCAGCTCCTTCGCCCTCAAG
The DNA here is from genome assembly GCF_000278565.1 of Pseudomonas sp. Ag1. NCBI lineage: Bacteria > Pseudomonadati > Pseudomonadota > Gammaproteobacteria > Pseudomonadales > Pseudomonadaceae > Pseudomonas > Pseudomonas sp. Ag1. The sequence continues at coordinate 28,546 of NZ_AKVH01000085.1, read as the reverse complement.
CATGGTGATCGCGTGTCATCCAACCGTGACCTGCTGGCGCTGGGGGCCGCCAACCTGCTGTCCGGGCTGTTCCAGGGCATGCCCACCGGCGCCGGGTATTCGGCGACATCGGCCAATGAGGCGGCGGGTGCCAACTCGCGGCTGGCGGGAGTCGTGGCGGCGCTGGTGGTGTTGGTGATCGTCTTGACTGTGCTGCCGTGGGTAGCGCTGACGCCGGAGCCGGTACTTGCCGCCATCGTCATTTATGCCTTGAGTCGTGGCCTGAGCCTGCAGCCCTTGGGCCGCTATTTCTCCTGGCGCCGCGATCGGTTGCTGGTGATCTGCGCGGTGGCAGCGGTGTTGGTGCTGGGGGTGCTGGATGGGTTGTTGGTGGCCGTCGGAATCAGCGTGGTGTTGATGTTGCGCCAGATGTCGTCGGCGGACGTGCGCGAGTTGGGGCGCATTGACGGCGGACATGATTTTGTCGACTTGCTGCATCACCCGAGCGCCGAACGGATCCCCGGTGTGCTGATCGTGCGGCCCAGTGAAGCGCTGTTCTTCGCGAATGCCGAGCGAGTGTTGGGGGCGGTGTTGAGCCTGACGCGGCACGCTACGTTACCGGTGCACACGGTAGTGCTCAGCCTGGAAGAATCCCCCGACCTGGACGGCACCAGCATCGAGGCATTGCAGGCATTTTTCGTACAGGTGCGAGGGGAGGGCAAATGCCTGGTGCTGGCCCGCGTACGGCATGAGGCGCAGGAGGTGTTGCAGACGCTGCCTGAGGCGTGTGCTCCCCAGGTATTGATCAGCGGCTTGAGTGTTGATGGCGCGGTGCAGTTGGCGTTGCAGCCAACTGCCTGAGCTCGACATTAAAACGCCTCGGCGCTGAGCCCAACTTGGGCGAGGTAGCCGTGCAGTTTCTCAACGTCTGTGAAGATCGCGCCGACGTAGCCATCGGGGCGCACCAGCACCCATTCGCCATGGTCGAGGTTGTAAGCGTCATTGAACTGTCGCTGATCATCCACCAGGTCGCCGCCCGGCCCGAAGCGATGGATATGCAGCCCGGCTGCAGGCTTCAGTGACCCGCGTTCCACCTCATAGCCCAGCAATGTCCAATGCGCGCCCTGGAACAGCTTGAATAGCCGGGACGAATGGCCGCTGGCGTCCCGCACGGTTGCATCGGGCGCCCGGTCACCGGCGAGCAAGCGGCCTTCTCGTTCTGCCGGTTGCACTGCGAGCGAGGAGTGGGGATACCCGATATCGAGTTGGTGCACCTCGCGGCCGCGGCGCATGTCGCCCTTTTTCATTCCGTCCAGCAGCCTGGTCGACAGGCCGAGCATCGAGGCTGCCACAGGCCGTCGCTCTTCCTCATAGGTGTCGAGCAACGCTTCGGGCGCATCGGCCGTCACCGCCGCCAGCTTCCAGCCCAGATTATAGGCATCTTGCACGCTGGTATTGAGGCCCTGGCCGCCGGTGGGTGGGTGGATGTGCGCGGCATCGCCGATAAGAAATACCTGTCCTACGCGATAGTGATCGGCCAGCCGCGCATTCATCGTGTAGGCCGACGCCCAGGAGACAGAGTCGATATGAATGTCCTGCCGACCCGTGCGCTCTGCCACCATGTTCATGAGCCCCTCAGCGCTGAGGTCAACTTCTGTGTCCAGCGGAATCGGCGCCTGTATCTGAAACAGCTCGGTCCCCGCCAATGGGCAGATTGCGACCTGCATTGTCATGCACTCAGTGCTGAACCGGTGCCAGTAGTCACGCGACAGGCCGGTCATAAGCACATCGGCTACGATGGCACGGACCCCGAGGGTCTGCCCAGGAAATCCGATGTCCAGCGTGCGGCGTACCACACTGCGGCCGCCGTCTGCGCCAATGAGCCAACGTACACGCAGTGTCTGTTCGCCTTCGTTGCCGACCAAATATGCGGTCACGCCGTGGCTGTCCTGCTCGAAGCTGACTAACTCGCAGCCAAACGCCGGGCGGTGCCCCAATTCCAGAAGGCGCTCGCGCATCACCTGTTCGGTGAGGAACTGCGGCAGCATCATAGGCTGCTGATAAGGTTCGGCTGACGTTGGCGCCGAGAGCTCGATAACCTCGGCGTCGATGTGGCTGCCATCTTCGTTGTATCGCCGCTCGGGCGGGTAGACGTCGCCCGCAGCGGTGATCCGGTCGAGAATGCCGAGGTCTTCGAATATTTCCAGGGTGCGGGGTTGAATACCCTTGCCCCGCGAGCCGTGGAACGGCGCGGGGGATTTTTCGATCAGTCGGAAGGAAATGCCTCGTCGCGCCAGGTCGATCGCCAGGGTCAAACCGGCCGCACCGGCACCACAAATCAGAACGTCGACTGCACATTGCTCTTTCATCTGGACTGCCTTTATATGTAATATGCACATATATTTGAACAAGGAAGATTCCGTGTCAACAGAAAGCGTGCAAAATACACCTATAGGTCTTCAGATTCGCGAGCTTCACGGGGCGCTGATTGAAATTGTCGGTGCCATGAACCGGCCGCAGCGCGACGAAGTGATGGTCCGGGAGGCGGGTATCGCCCTTGATCGGGCACTGTTTCCGCTGCTGGTGCTGGTGGAGCGGCTGGGGCCGATCGGCGTTGTGGAGCTGGCCGACCGCGTGGGACGCGACTACACCACGGTCAGCCGCCAGGTGGCGAAGCTGGAAAGCCTCGGTTTGGTCGACCGCCAGGAAAATGCCAAGGACCGCCGGGTTCGCGAGTCGGTGATCACCCCGCAGGGCAAGGCAATGACGGATCGGGTGGATGAGGCACGTACGCGAATGGGGATGGCCATTTTCGCCACCTGGGAACAGCAGGACATCGACGACCTGGTGCGACTGATGGGCAAGTTTGCCGCCGACCTCAACGACGATGCGCTGGTCACTCTGACGCTTGAGAATCGATAGAAAAGCCGGGCAAAAAAATACCCCTCAATGAGGGGTATTTTTAAACGACTTCCAGCGGTTACCGGCGGCGGAACAACGGCAACGGTTCATCCGTCGCGGCCTGGTACGTCACCGAGAAATCCTTGAGGCTTTCCAGCGCTTCATACGGGTCTTTGTCCGCGCGCAAGGCGAAGGCATCGAACCCGCAGCGGCGCAGGTAGAACAACTGGTCGCGCAGCACATCGCCAATCGCCCGCAGCTCGCCCTTGTAACCATAACGGTCACGCAGCAGGCGGGCGTTGGAGTAGTTGCGACCGTCGGTGAAGGCCGGGAAGTTCAGGGCGATGACCTGGAAGTGCTCCACGTCATCACCGATCTCTTCGGCTTCTTCATCGGCGTCCAGCCACACACCCAGGCCGCCGTCGCGGGCCTTGAGGGCGTGAGCGTGCTCGCGCCACAGGGCCAGTGGCACGATCAGGTCGTCGCAGTTGGAGATGCCATCGAAGCTCGCATCCTTGGGCAGCAGGTGCCAGGTTTCGTCGAGGACTTCGTTGTTCTTAATGATTCGCTGCATAGACGCGCTCCTTGAACAGGTCAATGCCGATGCGCTGGTAAGTGTCGATGAAACGCTCATCTTCGGTGCGCTGTTCAACGTACACGTCGATCAGCTTGCCGATCACGTCAGGCATGGCTTCCTGGGCGAAGGACGGGCCGAGGATCTTGCCCAGGCTCGCATCGCGGCTGGCGCTGCCACCCAGGGACACTTGGTAGAATTCTTCGCCTTTCTTGTCCACGCCCAGGATGCCGATGTGGCCGACGTGGTGGTGACCACAGGCGTTCATGCATCCGGAGATGTTCAGGTCCAGCTCGCCGATGTCGAACAGGTAGTCCAGGTCGTCGAAACGGCGCTGGATCGATTCGGCAATCGGGATCGACTTGGCGTTGGCCAGGGAGCAGAAGTCGCCGCCCGGGCAGCAGATGATGTCGGTCAGCAGGCCGATGTTCGGCGTGGCAAAACCCTGCTCGCGCAGCTCGCCCCACAGGGTGAACAGTTGAGACTGTTCAACATCGGCGAGGATGATGTTCTGCTCGTGGGAGGTGCGCAGTTGGCCGAAGCTGTAGCGCTCGGCCAGGTCGGCGACGCCGTCCAGTTGCTTGTCGGTGATGTCACCCGGTGCAACACCGGTAGGTTTCAGCGACAGGGTCACGGCCACATAGCCCGGCTTTTTGTGGGCCAGGGTGTTGCGGGTGCGCCAGCGGGCGAAACCCGGGTGCTGCGCATCGAGCTCGGCCAACGCGGCGTCCTGATTGCTCAGGGCCTTGTAGTCCGGGTCGACGAAGTGTTTGGCAACGCGGTGCACTTCGGCCTCGGTCAGGGTGGTCTGGCCGCCGCGCAGGTGTTCCATCTCGGCGTCGACTTTCTGGGCGAACACCTCGGGGGTCAGCGCTTTTACCAGGATCTTGATCCGGGCCTTGTACTTGTTGTCACGACGGCCGTAGCGGTTGTAGACCCGCAGGATCGCGTCGAGGTAGCTCAACAGGTCCTGCCACGGCAGGAATTCGTTGATGAAGGCACCCACTACCGGCGTACGACCGAGGCCACCGCCTACGAGCACACGGAAGCCCAACTCGCCCGCCGCGTTGTGCACCGGCTCCAGGCCGATATCGTGCACTTCGATGGCGGCGCGGTCCGAGGTCGAGCCATTGATGGCGATCTTGAACTTGCGCGGCAGGTAGGCGAATTCCGGGTGGAAGGTGGTCCATTGACGGACGATTTCACACCATGGGCGGGGGTCGATCAGCTCGTCAGCGGCAACGCCGGCGAACTGGTCGGTGGTCACGTTGCGCAGGCAGTTACCGCTGGTCTGAATGGCGTGCATCTGCACGGTGGCCAATTCAGCCAGGATGTCCGGCACGTCTTCCAGGGCCGGCCAGTTGAACTGAACGTTCTGGCGAGTACTGATGTGGGCGTAGCCCTTGTCGAAGTCGCGGGCAATCTTGGCCATCATGCGCGTCTGACGGGAAGTCAGTTGGCCATAAGGCACGGCAACCCGCAGCATCGGCGCAAAGCGCTGAACATAAAGGCCATTTTGCAGGCGCAGAGGGCGGAACTCTTCTTCGCTCAGTTCACCTGCCAGATAGCGTCGGGTCTGATCACGGAACTGCTTGACGCGGTCCTCGATGATGCGCTGATCGTATTCGTCGTATACGTACATATAGGTCCTGTTCTCGGCAAATCTGCGCGCACGGCCGCGCACTCCCAACGGAGCCGGCGCACGATACCAGTTTGCGTTTATGCGCAAAAGTGATGTTTGAGTATATGCAAATAACCAAATGGCCTAATGAGAACGGTTATCGCGATACCCACATTTGTCATGCGGGCAATCATGAACTTTACTGTGCTCGTGTCTTTGTGCAATCACCTATAAAACCGACAAGAGGCGATGCTATGAGCAATCCGACCAAAGCGCGCAAAAGTGACAGCAGTGTCGATGCGTGGGCCATTCTGTTCTTGATTATTCTGGTGGTTTCCACTGCCGTGTTCTGGGTCAGCCATCAATAAAAGGGCGTTATCGAGCCTTGTTGTCGACAATCGGCAATTAGCCGAGATTGACCGGCCTGATGCCATTATCATGGGCCGTCATTCCGAAGGGCTCAGGCAACGATGTTGAAGGTTCTCTGCAAGTGCTTGCTGGTGCTGAGCATGCCGTTCTGGGCCATCGCCCAGGCGACGTCGGTGGTGTTTCTCAACCCTGGCAATTCGACCGAGACCTTCTGGGTCAGCTACGCGCAATTCATGCAGGCCGCCGCCAGGGACCTCGGCCTGGATTTGCGTGTGCGCTATTCCGAGCGCAATCCCGAGACCACGCTGGTGCAGGCCCGTGAAGCCCTGCAAGGCGCCGAGCGCCCGGACTACCTGGTGCTGGTCAACGAGCAGTACATCGCCCCACAGATCTTGCGCCTGGCCCAGGGCAGCGGGGTCAAGCTGCTGATCGTCAACAACGCGCTGACCGCGGACCAGACTCAACTGCTGGACGCCGGCAAATACCCTGACTGGATCGGCAGCATGGTCGCCGACGACGAACAGGCGGGCTACTTGATGCTCACCCAGTTGTTGCGCCTGCATGGGCCTGTCGCCCCCGGCCAGACCCTCGACCTGATCGCGTTCTCCGGGGCCAAGACCACTCCCGCCGCGCAACTGCGCGAGCGAGGCTTGCAGCGCGCCCTGGCGGATCATCCGCAGGTGCGCCTGCGCCAGTTGGTGTATGGCGAGTGGAGTCGCCAGCGCGCTTTCGACCAGGCCACGCAGTTATTCAAACGCTACCCGCAGACCGCGCTGGTGTGGGCGGCCAACGATGAAATGGCGCTGGGGGCAATGGATGCACTCAAAGGCAGCGGGCGCACGCCGGGCACGGACGTGTTGTTCAGCGCGGTCAACAGTTCGCCCGAAGCGTTGCAGGCGCGCCTTGAGGGGCGCCTGAGTGTGCTGGTGGCCGGGCATTTCACCCTTGGCGGCTGGGCGATGGTGGTGCTGCATGACGATGCCCGCGGCCTGGGCATGGCGCAGTACGGTGGGCGTGAGCGCAAGCTTGGGCTCTTTCGATTGATTGATCCGCCACAAGCCTCGCGCCTTTTAGAGATGCAGGGGCGCGAGGACTACGGCGTCGACTTTCGAGCACTGTCAGCCCAGGGCAAGCCAGCCACCTATCGCTATCCGTTCAGCCTGCAACTGCTGATGCATTGACCGGCTTCAAACACCGGCCAGGTGCAGCACCAGCTTGACGATGCCAAACAGGGTCAAGGCAAACACGGCGGTAAACACAATACCCAGGATGACAAAGTGGCTGGGCTTGCCATGGGTAAAGTCGCGGGCGCGATTCTTCCCGCTCTGCACCCCGAAGGCGGCTGCCATCACGCTGTGAAGCATCTGCCAGAAAGTCGGTGGCTTGTTGTTGGAATCGTCCATAAAGGCCTCGCGGTAGGGATCAAACCCATGGATGAGGATAGCCAAGTTCCCGCAAAACACCGGCTGTAGCTATCTACCGCCCTGGCGGTTGGCCCGTTCGCTGTACTGGGACTCCTTAACAGAGTCATCAGGAACGAGCGCATGCCAACCTTACCCGCCCCGACAGAGCAGGGGCTACACACCGCATTGATCAAGAACAGCTTGCCCGGCTGGATTGCCCGCAGCGCGGCTGCGGACATCCGACGCTTGAAGCCGGGCCTGCTGCCCGGGCGCGTCCCCGAGGATGCACCACCTGCCTGGCTCAGTAACGCGCCCCAGGGGTTGCGCCAGGCATTCGCCGACAGCCAGTTGGCCAGTCGCCGCGCCCACGAGCGGCTGGCCAAGACTCTCGACGGCCTCAAGGGCATCACCGAGTTCGCCCAGCCGCTGCTGGAAGACGCCTGGCGCAAACGGTTCGGTGAGGTACCGGACGTCCACAAGCATCAGTTGCACTACCTGCGTTACCGTCAGGTGCCGCAACAGCATTCGCTGTTGCAGGCAGCATTGCTCAACTTTGAAGGCAATGAAGACTTTGCCGATATCGCCCTTGAGCAAACCAGCGCGCTGGCCCCCGAAGGGGCGTTGTTCACCGAGTACTACGGCGAAATTCTGAACGACCATTCACGCCGGGCCCGCTATCGCTACCGCGAAAAGCTCGCCGTCACCCCGGATCAGTTTGCCGCGCTCTGCCGCACGCTGGACCTGGGCCGGCAATACCAGGCGCATTTGCAACAAGTGTTCGAGGGGGCGGGCACCAAGGCCGTGGTGCGCGAGCAGATGATCGAGGCGCACAAGAAACTGCTGGCCGTCAGGCTGCACACGGCGCGGATGAAGAACGAAATCAGCGACAGTGCCTATGCCATGCTCAACGCCTTGCTGGCCGGTACCGAACGGCCGCAGTTGGATGGCAAGCCCGTTGCCTGCAGCCAATTGGCGATTCTCGGCTGCAAGGTGGGTGAAGTCGTACTGATCGGGCCGGGCGTCGGCGCGATGGCAGATGCCCGGCAGCCGTTGGGCTGGGGCACTGTGCTGGTGCCCGGCGCCTCGCTAGGGGAGTTGCTGGTGCCGGCCGCGGCTGACCAGCGGCTGGTGGCGTGGATCCCCGGTGCGCCGTTGTGCCCGCTCAAGGAATACCCGTCGATAAAGGCATTCGAGGCGGAACTGGCGATCAACCTGCGCTCCCCGGAGTATCAGCGGCTGTTTGCCAGCCTGGTGCCGCAAGACGAAGCCCCGGCTTTCCTGCAACGACTGAAGACCAAGCTCTTTACCTTCGAGTGGAATTCCCGAGGCTACATGGAGCAGATCTACGACCCGAACATCAACCTGGCGCGCCGCGAAAGCCTGATCAGTGGCGAGCTGTTCGGAGCACTCTATGACAACCACCTGCAACGCCTGAAAGATAACGCCAGAACGCTCGCCGTACCCACCGCCGAGGCGGATCGCAAGGCTGCCCAGGAACGCCACGAACATTGGCTGAGTATTGGCTTGAATGTGCTGAACGTGGCGGCCTTTGTCGTGCCCGGCCTGGGGGAGGTGATGCTGGCGGTCACGGCTGTGCAACTGGGCCTGGAGGTCTACCATGGCATCGAGGCGTGGAAGGAAGGCGACATCGATGCCGCCTGGGGACATCTGGAGTCGGTGGCGCTGAACGTGGCCTTCATGGCCGCCCTCGGCGGTTCGACGGCCCTGGCCGGTCGCGCGCCGAAAATCCAGGTGTCCCGCTGGGTGGATGGCCTGGTACCGGTCAAACTGCCCAGTGGTGAGGCTCGGCTGTGGAAACCGGACCTGGCGCCGTACCGCAGCGAGGTGGTGCTGGCCCCGGCTCTCAAGCCCAATGCCCGGGGCCAGTACGAGACAGGCGGCAAGATTTATGTGCGTATCGGCGAAAACCTGCATGAAAAGGTCTTCGACAGCCGAATCCGCAAGTGGCGGATCAAACACCCGGATAATCCCGAGGCTTACCAACCGATCCTTGAACACAACAACGCCGGTGCCTGGCGGCATGTGCATGAGCAGCCCTTCAAATGGGACCGCTTGACCCTGTTGCGACGACTGGGGCCTGCCACTGAAGAATTCTCTGATACGACACTGGGCATTATTGGGGATATCAGTGGGGTCCAGGATGACGTGTTGCGCAAGGCGTATATCGAAGGCAGGCCGTTGCCCGCCGTGCTGGCCGATACCCTGGAGCAGTTCCGCAGCCAGCCAGTGGCGGATACGGCGCCGCTGGCTGGCGAAGAGGCGGTGCTGCAACGGCGCTTCCCTGGATTGTCGAGGCGAGCCATCCAGGAAATTCTTGATACCGCCAGCGAACAGGAGCGCTTGCAACTGCGCAGTCAGCGTGGAGCCTCGGCGCGCCTGGACAATGCCGCTCGCCGCGCAGTCCAACAAGGCCGCCTGAGCCGTGCCCTGGCGGGGCTGCATCGTCAGGCCGACGCCGGTGCCGACACTGACCGCCTGGCCCTGCATTGCCTGCAACACTTGCCGGGCTGGCCCACCAATCTGCGCCTGGAAGTGCGCTTTCAGGCTGTCGAAGGACCGTTACTGAACAGCATTGGCCCGCAAGATGCGCCGCTGCGCAGATACCTGGTCAAGCAGGGCGAAGCCTTCCAGGCCTACGACGAGCGCGGTGTCGCGCTGAACAGCCGGACCACCGGGCGGCGTAATTTCTTCCAGTCCGTCGTGCATGCGATCCCCGCCGCGGCCCGACCTGGCCTGGACATGCCCGTGGCGACCCTGGACCGGGAACTGCAACAGGCGGTGGCCAGTTATGCCACCCGCCGCCGTAGCCAAATGTCCAATGTGCTCGGCCTGCGCGCACCGCGTTCGCGACCCGTCTTGACGGGGGCGGGGGGTGTCCTGGGTTACCCGTTGAGCGGTCGGGGCAAAGGCTTTGACGTGGATGCATCGCTGACGGCGAGGGTGCAGGCGCTCTATCCGAACCTCAACGCCGGGCAGGCCAGCGATTTTGTCCTGAGCCGATTGCAGGCCGGTGAAAGCGCCCAACAGATCTTCACCCTGTTGGGAAACCGCCAGCGTGAGTTCGACCTGTTGCAGGCAGAGCTTGATCAGTGGACCGCCGCTGCTGCCGGGCAGGCGGGCGGGGCCAGCCAGCAACAACGGGTAGCGGCCGACATCATAGGATGCTGGCGCCAGGGCATTTACCGCGAGCGGCCGCCCCAGAGCATTCTGTCGTTGGGCAGCGTGACTGACCTTCCGCGCCTGAGTGCAGACTTTTCCCATGTGCAGGCGCTGAGCGCACATGCCGAGCTTTTGTTGGGTGATCAGGGCGTGCGTCTGGCCGATCAGTTTTCCCGGGTGCGACACCTCGAGGTGTTTCTTGACGCAACGCCGGGCACCGGACTGGTCGACGGGCTGAACCGCTTCGTCGATCTCAACCAACTGATGTTGAATGGTCGGGACGTGGCCTATTCGGTCCCCTTCATTCAACGCCTGGGGGCAATGGAGCGCTTGCACAACCTGTCCGTCGCGGGGCTTTCGCAAAACCTGGACGTCAGTCCCCTCACGCACCTGCGCTCGTTGCGCATGGAGGGCTCGGTGCAGGAGTGGCCACAGGGGGTGACGTCACTTGAGCACCTTGAGAGGCTCGACCTGTGGCGAACAAACATCCGTTCGGTCCCCCCGTCGATGCTCATCGGGCATGAACGCCTGTGGCGCGGCCTGAACCTGCGGTGGGCCGCGTTTGACCGCCGGGAATTCATGGCGGTGTATGAACATGTGCGGGGCAATCCGGCTCACCTGCTCAATGAGCAAGCCCTGGTGCAGGGTTACTGTGAAGGCGTGATGGACCGCTTGAAAAATGTGCACTGGGGGTTTGGCATAGACGTTGTCTCTCAGTTCCGGCAGCAGGGTCTGACCACTGAACAGATACTGGCTCGCACTCACCAGGTACTCGACGAACAGCTCGCCCTGAGCCGGGACCTGGAGGAGTGGGCGGCCAGGGAGTTGCGGGTTGACCGCCGGCAGGTGGATGTCTTTTACCGCCAGCGCGCCGCCGAGCGGCTCCTGGACAGTTGGCGTGAAGGCCTGGGGCCGCGGCTTGCGACGTCGGGCATGTCGGCGCGCTCCAACCTGCCGACCGCCACACTGAACCTGTCGGGGGGCGTGCTGGGCGACTTGCCCGGGTTGCCGGCGGCCGCGTTCGCCCATGTCAAACAGGTCAACCTGAGCGGCACCCGGGTTTCCATTGAGGCGCTGAATGACTTTCTCGGCGCATTCAACGCCATTGAAGACTTGAACCTCAGTGCCAGCAACCTGGCACAGCTGCCTTCGGCCCTGGACAACTTCACCGCCCTGCGCCAGTTGGATCTTTCCCACAACCAACTGAGCATCATCCCGTCCATCCAGCAACGCTTGAGCCGCCTGACGGCTCTTGAAACCCTGGACTTGCAATACAACCGTGTCGCGAGCCTGGATCTGCGTGGCCTCAACGCCTTGCGCCACTTGAACCTCAGCCGCACTGGAATCACCGAATGGCCCGAGGGTGTCCTGGACTTGCCAGTCCTGGAGAGCCTGGACCTGAGCCACAGCGCTATCACCCGGGTGCCCGCCCAGGCGCTCACCGGCCACGACACGCTGATGCTCAAGAGCAACCTGCGGGGTTGCCGACTGAATGCCCGGGCCTGCGCCGACATCCTGGCCTTTGCGCAACGCACCCTGCGGGAAAATCCATTGGGCCTTGATGTGGAATTACTGCCGTTGGTGGGGCCGGAAATCTACCTGCACAAGCCGCTGGGCATTCCCCAGGAACAGCTGCGCATCGGCCGGACCGGCGGCGATCCGGAGTATTTCCCGGTCAGGGTCACCGACGACCCCGGCCAGTTGCTGTTGCCCCTGCACGTCGAGAACGTCGACGCGCAAGCACGCCTCACTCCGGCGGCGCGCCTGCAACAACTGGATCCTGCCTTGAGCAGTGCCCAGGCGGTGGCGCGCATTGATGAATGGCTGGCCGCCGGCCTGGGCGCCACCGGCGTCGACACACGCCTGGTGCAGTTGCACGCCGAGCATCAACGCTTGAGCCGGGTGTTGAACAGTTGGATCGACACCGAGGGTTATCGCGAGGGGGGCGGCTGGGTCAGTGCCCTCGACCGTCGTCGTGCCGCCGGCCGGCTCCTTGAAAGCTGGCGCCACAACCTGCGTGCCCGGCCCGAGGTGCCGCCGGTGGACGGGCGCGAGGTACTGGACCTGTCCGGGTTGTATCTCGGCGACCTGCCGACGTTGCCGGCTTCAATGAGCCACGTCAGCGTGCTCGACCTTACCGAGGTGAAGCTGACGGAGCAGGGGTCCAATGGGTTCCTGGGCAGTTTCCCCCGCCTGCGCCGGCTTGTGCTCAACAAGAATGGCCTGGCGCACCTGCCCGAGGTGATCAACCAATACACGGCGCTGACTCATCTCGAAGCCACCTACAATGATTTGCGCGACGCTGCGCAGCTACAGGCACTGCTTGGCCCGTTAAACGCGCTGGAATGGCTCGACCTCGGCGAAAACACCCTGGCCAGCCTTGATGTCAGCGGCCTGCGCGGGCTGACAAACCTGGACCTGCACAACAACGTCCTGGAGGAATGGCCGGCCGGGGCATTGGAACTGCCGCGACTGCGCACCCTCGACCTCAGCAATAACCAGATCGAGACCATCCCGGACGATGCCCTGTTACCTCGCCACAACCTCCTGATGAGCAACACCAACCTGACGGACAACGGGCTGGAAGAACGCGTGTTCGAGCGCCTGAGCGACTTCCTCGAGGAAACGGGGTTCGGCCTGGGTTATACCCGGGAGCAAATTGATCGCGAGCTCGATGGCTTCCTCCTCAGTACCAGTCACGAGGAAGCGGATCTGAGCGGTGAGCTGCATCCGGAGCTGCTGACGCCCGCAGCACAGAAGGCCCAGTGGTTTGCTGGCGTGGCGGCCGACTCCAGCAAACACGCAGTCTGGGAGTCGCTCAAGAGCGCTGACGACAGTGAGGATTTCTTCTACATCATTTCCCAGCTGAAAAACGCCCAGGACTTCATCACCGACCGCCCTGAGTTGACGCGCCGGGTATGGGAGGTGCTGGAGGCCGCCGAGCAACGTCCGGCGTTGCGCGAGCAACTGTTCGGCAAGGCTCGCGGCATGCGGATCAACGCGACCTGCGGTGACGGTTGGATCCTGCTGTTCAGCGACCTTGAAGTCAGTGTCTATGAGTTCAAGGCCCTGGAAACCGTGGAGCCCGGAAAAGAAGGCGCGGCGCTGTTCAAGCTGGCCAGAAGCATGATCCGCCTGGAACAGACTGAAGCCACCGCCAGCCGCGTGGTCAGCCTAAAGCCCAGTGTTGACCCGGCGGAAATTCGCCTGGCCTACCGCATCGGCCTGGCCCAACGCCTGGAGTTGCCGCGCCAGCCGTCCGGCATGCTGTACCGCAACCTTTCCCAAGTGAAACAGGCCGATATCGACCAGGCCTACGCCAGCATCATCGCCCGGGAGGCGACCGAGGCGTTCACGGCCGATCTGGTCACGCGCCAGTACTGGGTCGACTACGTGCAGAAGCAATACGCGGCTGACTTTACGACGCTGGCCCAGACCCAGGCCCGCGAGGCTGAAGCCCTGGAGGATCGCTATCCGGCGTTTGGTGCGCAGTACGAGGCGCAAGCCGTGGTCTTGGCCAAGCAAAGGATTGAGCAACGCCAGGCCCTGCTGATTCGCCTGTCCGAGCGGGAGAGAGCAACACTGAGGCTATAACAGCCTGTGCCCCGGCGGCAGGTCCGGAAACGGGCCTGCCGCGCCTCAGTGGTCGTTACCCAGGTTCGGCGCCAAGGTGCACAAAAACATTTATCTACCTGCGAAGGCGCTCGCCTGTTCGCTGTACTGGGCCTCCCAAAAGCGTTCTCAGGAAGCCGCACATGTCTACTCCACCTAATGCCCTCGCGGACGAAAGCTTGCACACCGCCCTGATCAAGGCACGTCTGCCCACGTGGGTTGCCCACATGGCCCCCGTCGATGTGCGCCGGCTCAAACATGGACTGTTGCCCGGCAGGGAGCGGCCTGCCACCAAGGTCCCGCTCTCGCCCGCATTGAACAAGGCACTCGATGACAGTCGCAAGGCCAGCCGTCAGTCCCGCGAAGCCTTGGCCAAGGGCCTTGGCGCGCTGCAAGGCATTGTCGAATTCGCCCAGCCCAAGCTGGAAGCGGCGTTGCGCGAGGCGATGGGCGAGGCCCCGGACGTCCACAAAAACCAGCTGCATTACCTGCGGTATCGCCAGGCCCCGCAGCAGCATTCGTTGTTGCAGGCGGCGTTGCTGAACTTCGAGGGCGATGAAGACTTCACCGATATCGCCCTCGAACAGACCAGCGCCCTGGCGCCGGAAGGTGCGCTGCTGACCGAGTACTACGGCGAGGCGCGGGCGGATGGCTCGCGTGCGGCGCGTTATCGCTACAGCGAAACCCTGTCGATGACCCCACAAACCTTTTCCACCCTGTGCCGCACCCTGGACCTGGGACAGCAATACCAGGCCCATCTGGCGCAGGTGTTCGATGCCGCTGCCACTCGGGCCGTGGTGCGGGAGCAGATGATTCGCGCGCAAAAAGACCTGCTGACGGTACGCCTGTATGCCGCATGGGCGCAGGGCGACATCGGTCCGGCGGTGTTTCTCATGTTGCGTGAAGTGCTGGCAGGTACTTCGCGGCCGCTGCTGGATGGCGAGGTCGTACGTTTCGGTCAACTGTCGATCCTGGGCTGCGAGCTGGGTGAGGTGCTGCTGATCGGGCCGGGTGTCGCACCGACCCGGTCCGTGATCCCGCCCTTGTTTCCTGGGGCAGGTGTGAGCGGGCTGCTTCCCGTGGCGCCTGATACGCGGGTGGTGGCCTGGATTCCGGGCGCGCCGCAGTGCCCGCTCAAGGAATACCCGTCTATGCAGGCGTTCGACAAGGAACTGGCGGTGAACCTGCGCTCACCTGCCTATCAGCAGTTGTTTGCCAGCCTGGTACCTCAGCAACAGGCGCCGCAGTTCCTTGAGCGCCTCAAGGAAAAACTCTACACATTCACCTGGAACCCGCGAGGCTACAAGGAGCAGGTCTACGACGAGCAAATCAACTTGAACCGGCGAGAACGGTTGATCGAGGGGGAGTTGTTCGGCGCGCTCTACGAGCGGCATGTACAGCGCCTCAAGGACAATGCCAGAACCCTGGCGGTGCCCACTGCGGAGGCTGATCGAAAAGCCGCACAGGCACGCCATGCTCACTGGTTGAGCATGGGTTTGAACACATTGAATGTGGCCGCATTCATGGTGCCCGGCCTGGGGGAGCTGTTGTTGGCGGTCACGGCGATTCAGTTGGGCCTGGAGGTCTATCACGGCATCGAATCCTGGCAGGAGGGCGATATGGATGCGGCATGGGAGCACCTGGAGTCGGTGGCGCTGAATCTCGGGTTCATGGCCACCCTGGGCGGGGCGGCAGCCCTCGCTGGCCGGGCGCCCGCTATCCAGGTGTCGAAATGGGTCGATGGGCTGGTGCCGGTGAAGTTGCCGAACGGCGAAAGGCGCCTGTGGAAACCCGACCTTGCGGCCTACCGCAGTCATACCGTTCTGGATGCATCACTCAAGCCCAATGCCCAGGGTCAGTACGCGCAGGACGGCAAAATGTATGTGCGCCTGGGTGAAAGCCTTTATGAAAAGGCTTTTGATGCGCGGACTCGAAAATGGCGGATCCAGCATCCGAACAATCCGGCCGCGTACCAGCCGATCCTCGAACACAACCAGGCGGGTGCCTGGCGCCATACCCATGAACGCCCACTGGAATGGGACCGCCTGACCTTGCTGAGGCGCCTGGGTCATGAAACCCAGGGAATCAGCGATGCAACGTTGAGCGCCCTTGGCGACATCAGCGGCATCAGTGATGACCTGTTGCGCAAGGTCCACATAGATGGTTTGCCGATGCCTGCCGTGCTGGCCGATACGTTGCAGTTGTTTCGCGGCGCGCCGCCACAGGCTGCACTGCTGTCTCCCGAGGGCGCAGTGTTGCAGCGCCGCTTTGCTTCTTTGTCCCGAGGCGCGATCAACGAAATTATCAGTACGGCCAGCGATAAGGAACGCCTGCAGATACTCGGCCGAACCGGTGTTGCGCCGCGCCTGGATAACCTGGCGCGGCGTGCGGTGCAGCAACGTCGCCTGAGCAGTGCGTTGGCCGGCTTGTACCTGCCGGCGCTCGCCAGCCTGGACAGTGACCGGCTGGCGTTGCATTGCTTGCAGCAACTGCCGGGCTGGTCTCCCACGCTGCGCCTGGAACTGCGCGCCGACAACCCCAGTGGGCGCTTGCTGGCTGAAGTTGGGCCTGAAGACGCGGCAGTGCGCCGTTACCTGGTCAAAAAAGGCGAGACATTCCTGGCGTGCGACCTGCAGGGGGCTCCTCTTAACAGTCCGGTCCCCGGCAGTCGTAATTTCTATCCATCAATCGTCCATGCCTTGCCCGTGACCCTGCGCCAGTCACTGGGTTTGCCGCTGGCCAGCGCGGACGTCGATTTGCAGCAAGCCCTGGCACGGTATGCCACGGCACACCGCCTCGAAATGGCCGCCGTGCTGAAGATACGCGCGCCCATGGCTCGCCCGGCGTTGCGTCTGGCGAGCGGGTTATTAGGTTATGCCCTGAGCGGCCGGGGTGCGGCCCAGGCACCCAATGCCGCCCTGGCGGCCAGGGTTCGCGATGTTTACCCCAACCTCAGCGATGAGGCGGCCCAGCTGTTTGTGCAAAGTCTGTTGCAGGCCGGCCAGCGCCCCCCACAGATCTATGAGTTGATTGGCAACCGCGAGCGCGAACTGACCCGGTTACGCATGACCCTGGATCAGTGGGTGACGCAAAACAGTGCTCAGGCGGGGGCACAACATACGGCCGACACCCTGATCAATTGCTGGCGCGAAGGCGCGTACCGGGGCTTGAAACCCCATGCCTATCTGTCACTGGGCAAGGCCGGTAACTTGCCGGCGCTGGATGCTGATTTTTCCCATGTGCGAGGGTTGGGTGTAAGCGGTGAAACCTTGGCGGACACGCAGGGCGTCAGGCTTGCGCAGCAGTTCCCCAACGCCGAAGTCCTGAATGTGTTCACCGAGCCCGCCCATGTCGAAGCGATTGCCACGGGCCTTGGGCTGTTTCCCAAGCTTGAAGAGTTGTCGATCGACGGCTGGGGCCTGACCTACTCGCCGGCCTTTTTGCAACGCCTTAACACGTTAAGCCAGTTGCGCCGGTTGGCCCTGACGGGCGCGCTGGAGGCATTGGATGTCAGCGGCTTGAAACAGCTGCTTGCCTTGCGGGTGGCGGGCGCCCTGAAAGAGTGGCCGGTAGGTGTTCTGACGTTGGACAAACTGGAGACGCTCGACCTGTTGGCGACCGGGATAAATACCATGCCGGCGGCAATGCTTGAGGGCCACGAGCGCCTGTGGCGTGGCCTTACCCTCAACTGGGCAGCGTTTGAGCGGCGTGCGTTCATGCCGGTGTATCAGCACGTGAAAAACCACCCGGGGCATTTGGTGGATGAAGTGCTGATGGTGGACGCTTATTGTGAAGGCGCGTTGCGACGCCTGAAAGACAGCGACCCGGCGTTTGCGCCCAGTGCCTTGGCGTACCTGCGGCGCCATCGGTTGACCAGTGACGCCAAGTTGACCCGTGTGCACGCCTTGCTGGATGAACATGCAACCTTGCAGCAGGCGCTGGAAGAGTGGCAGGGCAGGGAAGTGGAGGTCGACCGGCGACCGGTGGACCCGCTCAATCGTCAACGTGCGGCAGACAAGCTCATGGCTTACTGGCGCGATGGCCTCGACCGACGTTTTGCCTCCCCCCGTGAGGTGGCCGGGCCTTCTTCGCCAGCCGCCTCCGAGGGGGTCATGCTGGACCTGTCGGGTACGGTACTGGGGGATTTGCCGCCGATGCCGGCCGCAGCTTTTGCCCACGTGCAGCGCTTGAACCTCGCAGGCACCCGGGTTTCAGTGGCGGCATTGAACGATTTCCTCCCCCAGTTCACCCAAATCCACGGCCTGGACCTGAGCCGCAGCAACCTGATGGACCTGCCGGCGTCCCTGACGCAGTTGAGGTCTCTCAAACAGCTGGACCTGGCGCACAACCAGTTGACGATCACTGAGGCGATACAGCAGCGCCTCAGCGCCCTGGTCACGCTTCGAGGGTTGAACCTGGATTACAACCGTGTGGGTACCCTGGATGTCAGTGGGCTCAACCAGCTGCGCAGCCTGAACCTGAGCCACACCGCGACCACCGCCTGGCCGACAGGTTGGCTGGCATTACCCGAACTGCGTCAAGTGGATCTGAGCTACAGCGCTATTACCACGATCCCCCAGGCTGCACTGACCGGCCATGACCTGCTGATGCTGAGCAGCAACGTGCGTGGCTGTCGCCTGACCTTGCCGGCCTGTGCCGACATACAGCGTTTTGCCCTGCGTACCTACCAGGACAATCCGTTGAACGTCGCACCGGCCATGCTGCCGGTTTTTGGCCCGAGCTTTTACCTGGACAAACCCTTGGGCATTCCCCGCGAAGGGCTGGCGGAGGGCAGAACGGGGGGCGATCCGGAATACTTTCCCCTGGAGGTCACGGACAGTCCCGATCTGCTCCTCGCGCTGGAGGTAGAGGTGCCCAACAGTGAAGTTCGGCAGACACCTGCGCAGCGTCTGCAACAAATAGACCCGGCGTTGTCCACGCGCGATGCGGTACGGCGCATTGACGAACTGCTTGCCAATGGCCTGGGCGCACTGGAGGTCGAGGCATGCCTGGTTCGGTGGCGCACGGGCTACCGGGGTATGGTGCGGGCGTTAAACGACTGGATCGATATTCGCGGTTATCGCCAGGGGGGCGGCTGGGTCAGCGCGGTGGACCGTCGTCGCGCGGCCGACAGGCTCATCGACAGCTGGCGCCATACGTTGCGGGCGCACCCCGAGGTTGCGCCGGGCGACGGGCGCGAGGTCCTTCAATTGAACGACCTGTATCTGGGTGACCTGCCGGCGTTACCCGAGCCGTTGGCCCATGTGAGGGTGTTGAACCTCAACGCAGTCAAGCTTACTGAGCAAGGCTCCAATGCGTTCCTGCGGGCGTTTCCCAAGCTGCGTACCCTGACCCTCAACAATAATGGCCTGATGAGCCTGCCCGACGCCGTCGGCGAGTGCTCGACACTTACCGAGCTGCACCTGAGCCATAACGAACTGCGCTATCGCAGCGAGCTGCAGGGTCAGCTCAATCGGTTGACTGCGCTGGAGCGTCTGGACTTGACTGAGAACCTCCTGGACTCTCTGGACATCAGCAGCCTGCCTCAATTGCAGTCATTGGAACTGCGCGGCAATAACCTTCTGGCGTGGCCGCAGGGTGTCCTCCAGGCTGCGCAGTTGCGCCACCTGGACCTGCGCAGCAACCGTATCGAAACCATCCCTGAAGACGCGTTGCTGCCCCAGCACAGCGCTCTGATGTGGGGCACGGACCTGTCCGATAACCTGCTGTTTGAGGAAGATCTTGCACGCTTGCGCGTCTACCAGCAGCAGACCGATTGTGGCCTGGGATTTTCCGCCGAGGAACTGGAAGACGCACTGGAGGGGTACCACAGTACCGATAGCAGCTCCGGGTCGGACATCCACCCTGAACTCTTGACCCCGGAACAACAAAAGGCCCAATGGTTCTCGGGTATTGCCGCCGATTCGGCCCGCCACCGGGTATGGAGCGTGCTCAAGCAGGCCGAAAACAGCGATGATTTTTTCTACATCATTTCCCAGTTGAAGAACGCCCAGGATTTCTTGCACGACCGCGCCGACCTGACTCGCCGGGTGTGGGCGGTGCTTGAGGCGGCGGAGCAATACCCGCACTTGCGCGAGCAACTATTTGGCCAGGCCCAGGCGATGCGGGTAAGGGCTACCTGTGGTGACGGCTGGATCCTCCTGTTCAGTGATCTTGAAGTCAGCGTGTATGAGTTCAAGGCCCTGAGGGCCCTTGCACCCGGGCAGGAAGGCACCACGCTGTTCAACCTGGCCCGGCGCATGATCCGTCTCGATGAAGCGGAGCGCATTGCTGGCGAAGCGATCAACCGCAGCCCCGGCATCGATCCGGCGGAAATTCGCCTGGCCTACCGCATTGGCCTGGCCGAGCGCCTGGATCTGCCTCACCAACCGTCCACCATGCTGTACCGCAACCTGTCCCGGGTGACCCAGGCCAATATCGATCAGGCGTATGCCGCCATTATGGCCAGAGAGAGTACTCCGGTGTTTATGCAAGAGCTGGTCAAGCGCCCGTACTGGGTCAGCTACTTGCAGAAGCTGTATCCCGAAGAGTTTTCGGTGTTGGCCCAGGCGCATCAGGTCAAGGTAGATGCCCTGGAGGAGCTTCACCCGGACCTCAGCGCCCAATACCTGAGCGAAGTCGCAGCCTTGGACACCGAAAACCTTGCCGAGCAACAGGCACTGGCGCTCAGGCTTTCGGGGCGGGCGAGGAGGGACCTGGGGATCTGACCCGGGCGCCCAGCCGGCTGGACGCCCGGGTCAGCGCATCACGACTTAGTTGTCGTAACCCAGGTTCGGCGCCAGCCAGCGTTCGGTCACGCTCAGGTCCTGGTCCTTGCGGGCGGTGTAGCTGGCGACCTGGTCCTTGTCGATCTTGCCCACCGCAAAGTACTGCGCCTGCGGGTGAGCGAAGTACCAGCCGCTGACAGCCGCTGCCGGGAACATCGCGTAGTGCTCGGTCAGGAACACGCCGCTGCGGCCGGCGTGCATCTCGCGGGCTTCAGGGTCCAGCAGTTGGAACAACTGGGCCTTCTCGGTGTGGTCCGGGCACGCCGGGTAACCCGGGGCAGGGCGGATACCGCTGTACTGCTCCTTGATCAGCGCTTCGTTATCCAGCACTTCGTCCTTGGCGTAGCCCCAGTGCTCTTTACGCACCTGCTGGTGCAGCCACTCGGCGCAGGCTTCGGCCAGGCGGTCGGCCAGGGCCTTGACCATGATCGAGTTGTAGTCGTCGCCGGCGTCCTGGTAGGCCTTCGCCACTTCTTCAGCGCCGATGCCGGCGGTGGTGATAAAGCCACCGATGTAGTCGGTCACGCCGCTGTCCTTGGGCGCGACGAAGTCGGCCAGGGAGAAGTTCGGCTTGCCGTCGGTCTTGATGATCTGCTGGCGCAAATGGTGCAGCCTGGCAATCGGCTGGCCGTCATCGCCGTAGACTTCCAGGTCATCGTCCTGCACCTGGTTGGTCGGCCAGAAACCGAACACCGCGCGGGCGCTGATGAGTTTTTCGTCGATCAGCTTCTTGAGCATTTCCTGTGCGTCGGCGTACAGCGCCGTCGCCGCTTCACCCACCACTTCATCGGTGAGGATGCGCGGGAACTTGCCGGCCAGGTCCCAGGAGATGAAGAACGGTGTCCAGTCGATGTACTCGGCCAGGACGTTGAGGTCGATATTGTCCAGCACCTTGGCGCCGGTAAACGTCGGCTTGACCGGCGTGTAGCTGCTCCAGTCGAACTGCGGCTTCTTGGCGATGGCGGCCGGGTAGCTCAGGCGCTCGGTGCGCGCGCTGCGGTTGGAGGTGCGCTCGCGCACGTCGATGTATTCCAGGCGGGTTTTCTCGACGAATGCCGGCTTCAATTCCTTGGACAGCAATTGCGTCGCCACGCCCACGGCGCGGGAGGCGTCGGTGACGTAGATCACCGCGTCGTTGCTGTATTTGGGCTCGATCTTCACGGCCGTGTGGGCCTTGGAAGTGGTGGCGCCACCGATCATCAGCGGCAGGTGGAAATCCTGGCGCTGCATCTCGCGGGCGACGTGCACCATCTCGTCCAGGGACGGGGTGATCAGCCCGGACAGGCCGATGATGTCGCACTTCTGTTCCTTGGCCACCTGCAGGATTTTCTCGGCCGGGACCATCACGCCCAGGTCGACGATGTCGTAGCCGTTGCAACCCAGCACCACGCCGACAATGTTCTTGCCGATGTCGTGCACGTCGCCCTTCACCGTGGCCATCAGGATCTTGCCCTTGGCTTCCGGCTTGTCGCCTTTTTCCAGCTCGATGAACGGGATCAAGTGGGCCACGGCCTGCTTCATCACCCGGGCGGATTTCACCACCTGGGGCAGGAACATTTTGCCGGCGCCGAACAGGTCGCCGACGATGTTCATGCCGGACATCAGCGGGCCTTCGATCACCTCGATCGGGCGCGCGAACGACTGCCGGGACTCTTCGGTGTCTTCGACAATGTGGGTGGTGATGCCCTTGACCAGCGCGTGTTCCAGGCGCTTGTTGACTTCCCAGCCACGCCATTCTTCGGTCTCGGCTTCCTTGACGCTGCCGTCGCCCTTGTACTTGTCGGCAATGGCGAGGAGGGCGTCGGTGCCCTCCGGGGTGCGGTTGAGCACCACGTCTTCCACCGCGTCACGCAGCTCGGCCGGGATCTGGTCGTAGATCTCCAGCTGGCCGGCGTTGACGATACCCATGGTCAAGCCGTTGCGGATCGCATACAGCAGGAACACCGAGTGGATGGCCTCACGCACCGGGTTGTTGCCACGGAACGAGAACGACACGTTGGACACGCCGCCCGAGGTCAGCGCATACGGCAGCTCGTCGCGGATGTAGGCACAGGCGTTGATGAAATCGACGGCGTAGTTGTTGTGCTCTTCGATACCGGTGGCGACCGCGAAGATGTTCGGGTCGAAGATGATGTCTTCCGGCGGGAAGCCGACTTCATTCACCAGGATGTCGTAGGAGCGTTTGCAGATTTCTTTCTTGCGTGCTTCGGTGTCGGCCTGGCCGGCCTCGTCGAACGCCATCACCACCACCGCCGCGCCGTAGCGCTTGCACAGCTTGGCGTGGTGAATGAACTGCTCCACGCCTTCCTTCATGCTGATGGAGTTGACGATGCCCTTGCCCTGGATGCACTTCAGGCCGGCCTCGATCACTTCCCACTTGGAGGAGTCGATCATGATCGGTACGCGGGAGATGTCCGGCTCGCCGGCAATCAGATTGAGGAAGGTCACCATGGCCTTCTTCGAATCCAGCATGCCTTCGTCCATGTTGATGTCGATCACCTGGGCGCCGGCTTCCACCTGCTGCAGGGCGACTTCCAGGGCTTCGGTGTAGTTGTCTTCACGGATCAGGCGGGCGAAGCGGGCGGAACCGGTGATGTTGGTGCGCTCGCCGACGTTGACGAACAACGAGTTGCGATCAATGGTGAACGGTTCCAGGCCCGATAGGCGGCAGGCCTTCGGAATGTCCGGGATCGGGCGCGGTGCGTAACCGGCCACGGCCTTGGCGATGGCTTCAATATGGCCCGGGGTGGTACCGCAGCAACCACCGACGATGTTCAGGAAGCCGCTCTGGGCGAATTCTTCGATGACCTTGGCGGTTTCCGACGGCAGTTCATCGTACTCGCCGAATTCGTTGGGCAGGCCGGCGTTCGGGTGGGCGGAAACGTGGGTGTTGGCCTTGTTCGACAGCTCTTCCAGGTACGGACGCAGCTCGCTCGCCCCCAGTGCGCAGTTCAGGCCCACAGACAGCGGCTTGGCGTGGCTGACCGAGTTCCAGAAGGCTTCGGTGGTCTGGCCCGACAGGGTGCGGCCGGAGGCGTCGGTGATGGTGCCGGAGATCATGATCGGCAGTTCGACGTTGAGTTCCTCGAACACGCCCTGTACGGCGAAGATCGCGGCCTTGGCGTTGAGGGTGTCGAAAATGGTTTCGATCAGGATCAGGTCGGCGCCGCCTTCGATCAGGCCTTTGGTGGCTTCGGTGTAGTTTTCCACCAGCTCATCGAAGGTCACGTTGCGGTAGCCGGGGTTGTTTACGTCGGGCGACAGCGAGCAGGTACGGCTGGTCGGACCGAGCACGCCGGCGACGAAGCGCGGCTTGGCCGGGTTTTCCAGGGTCTTGGCGTCGGCGATCTTGCGCGCCAGGCGCGCGCCTTCTACGTTTAATTCGTAGGCGAGGTCTTCCATGCCGTAGTCGGCCATGGAAATGCGCGTGGCGTTGAAGGTGTTGGTTTCCAGGATGTCGGCGCCGGCATCCAGGTAGGCTTTTTCGATGCCGCCGATCACGTCCGGACGGGTGATCACCAGCAGGTCGTTATTGCCCTTGACGTCGCTCGGCCAGTCGGCGAAGCGTTTGCCACGGTAGTCCTGCTCTTCCAGTTTATAGCTCTGGATCATCGTGCCCATGCCGCCGTCGAGGATCAGGATGCGTTCCTTGAGGGCTTGGTGGAGGGCTTGCAGACGAGCGCTACGATCGGGCATGGGACTACTCTGGTCAGGTATTACGGAGGGCGAAGATCATAACAAACCTGTGCGCTTTTAGAGCATGTGCAGGGATTGCATGAATATCGCTCATGTTGGCGGGGGCGTTACATCGGTAGAATCGACGGGTTTTTCACTGCACGCATTGAATCGGGACCGGAAACATGTCACTTCGCCTCATCGTCAGCGCCGCGTTTGCGCTGTTCACCCTTACCGCACAGGCAGAAGGTCCCGCCCCGGCGATCTCTTATACCCGTGACATCCAGCCGATCTTCACCGAGAAATGCGTAGCCTGCCACGCCTGCTACGACTCGGCCTGCCAGCTCAACCTGGGCAGTGCCGAAGGCGCCGCACGTGGCGCGACCAAGGTGCCGGTGTACGACGGCGAACGCAGCCAGGCCAGCCAGCCCACCCGTTTGTTCTATGACGCCTTCGGCAAATCCGCCTGGCAGCAAAAGGATTTCTACTCGGTACTCGACGCCCAGGCAAGCCAGGCCGCACTGATGGCGCGCATGCTGGAGCTGGGGCATAACGCGCCGCTTGCGCCCAACGCCAAGCTGCCCGACGACATCGTGCTGGGCCTGAGCCGCGAAAACACCTGCCCGATGCCGGGGGAGTTCAACGCCTACGCAGGTAATCACCCGAAGGAAGGCATGCCCCTGGCCGTCACTGGCCTGACCGACCAGCAGTACCAGACCCTGCAACGCTGGCTGGCCTCCGGCGCACCGATCGACGAACAAGGCCTGGCCCCGAGTGCCAAGGAAGCCTTGCAAGTGCAGCAATGGGAAAACCTGTTCAACCAGCCCGGGGCCCGGGAAAGCCTGGTGGCGCGCTGGTTGTTCGAGCACCTGTTCCTTGCTCACATCTACTTTGAAGGCGGTGAGCCGGGGCATTTCTTCCAGTGGGTACGCTCGCGCACCCCGAGCGGGCAGCCGATCGACCTGATCAACACCCGCCGCCCCAACGACGACCCGGGCACCCAGGTGTACTACCGCCTGTGGCCGGTGCAGGGGGTGATCGTGCACAAGACTCACATCACCTATCCGTTCAGCGCCGAGAAGATGGCCCGGATCAAGTCGCTGTTCTATACCGATGACTGGCAGGTGCAAGCCTTGCCGGGCTACGGGCCGGGCCGGCGTGCGAACCCGTTCGAGACCTTCGAGGCGATTCCGGCCAAGGCGCGCTACCAGTTCATGCTGGATAACGCCGAATACTTCGTGCGCACCTTTATTCGCGGGCCGGTATGCCGGGGCCAGATCGCCACGGACGTGATCCGCGACAACTTCTGGACCCTGTTCCAGGACCCCGACCACGACCTGTATATCACCGATGCCCGCTACCGCGGCCAGGCCACGCCGTTGCTGGCGATGCCGGGGCAGATTGACGATGTGGGCAGCGTGCTCAGCCTCTGGCTCAAATACCGCGACAAGCGCAACGAGTACGAAGCGTTGCGCCGGGACAGTTATGCCGACCTGCCGCCGCCGAGCTGGTCGAGCCTGTGGGCGGGCAACGACAACGCCTTGTTGAGCATCTTCCGTCACTTCGACAGCGCCTCGGTGACCAAGGGCTTGATTGGTGAAGTGCCGCAAACCCTGTGGCTGTTCGACTATCCGCTGCTGGAGCGCACCTACTACCAGTTGGCGGTGAATTTCGATGTGTTCGGCAACGTTTCCCATCAGGCCCAGACGCGCCTGTATTTCGACTTGATCCGCAACGGTGCCGAGCAGAACTTCCTGCGCCTGATGCCGGCGGACTCGCGGGATGACTTCCTTGACGATTGGTACCAGAACAGCGGCAAGGTCAAGCTGTGGCTGGACTATGAAGCCATCGACGATGACAAGCCCACGGGCCTCAAGCTCGATGAAAAGGACCCCAAGCGCGACTTCGCCAACCAGTTGCTGGCCCGTTACGGCGACCTGAACGCCAGCCCGGACCCGATCAACCGTTGCGTCAGCGCCTATTGCTCGCGTCCGGGCATTGACCCTGCGTTGCAGGACGCCGAACAGGCCCTGAGCCGCCTGACCAACCGCCCGGCGGCGGGGCTCAAGGTGATCGACCTGTTGCCGGAAGCGACCATGCTGCGCATCGAAACCCGCAGCGGCAAACGTGAGATGTACAGCCTGTTGCGCAACCGCGCCCACAGCAACGTGGCCTTTATGCTCGGTGAGGCTTATCGCTATCAGCCGGGCCTGGACACCGTGACCATCTATCCCGGGGTGCTGAGCAGCTACCCGAACTTCATGTTCAACATTCCGGCGCAGCAAGTGCCGGAGTTTGTCGCTGCCATGGAGAATGCCAAGGACGCCAATCGCTTCGAGAAGATTGTCGACCGCTGGGGCATCCGCCGCAGTCACCCGCAGTTCTGGCAGTACTTCCACGACCTGTCGCAGTACATCCGCGAAACCACGCCGGTGGAAGAGGGCGTGCTGGACATGAACCGCTACGAGAATCTTTGATCGACCTTTGACCGTCGACGGCTGTCCCAAGCCATAGGCACCTGAATAATCGGTGTCGAGGGTTGGGAGAGTGGGTCGACGATGTTGATTTCAGTACAGGCACTGCGCGCCCTGGCGGCCTGGACCGTGGTGGGTCATCACTTCATGCAGATTTTCTTTGGCTTTAAGGCCGATTCGGCGCTGGGCCACCTGTTTGTCGACAAAGGTGCGGCGGGCGTGGATGTGTTTTTTGTGATCAGCGGCCTGGTGATCTTCCTCTCCACCGAGAACAAACAGCTGCCGCCCTGGCGATTCCTGCTGTATCGCCTGCTGCGAATCGTCCCGGCCTACTGGTTCTACACGCTGTTGATGGCGCTGCTGGTGGTATTTGCGCGGCCGGTGTTGCCGGACCAGAGCGTCGATGCGGCCCATGTGTTGATGTCCTTGCTGTTCATACCTTCCGAAAATCCCGGTGGTTATGGGGTGTACCCGACCTTGAATGTCGGCTGGACCCTGAACTACGAGATGCTCTTCTACGTGCTGTTTGCGTGGGCGTTGCTGTTTCGCCGGCAGTGGCGGGTGCTGGTGGTGGGCGCGTTGTTGTTCGCTGTGTGCCAGGCGTGGACTTCTTTCGGCTGGATCAGCGAATTCTATCGTTCGGACATTGTGTATGAGTTCCTGCTGGGGATAGGCATCGGCATGCTCTACCGCAAGGGCTGGATTCGCCCCGGGCTGTGGCTTCCATTACTGGGGATTGCGGGGGCATTGTTGGCGATCTATCACTGGCCGGCATCGCCGCGGGCCCTGACCTGGGGCTTGCCGAGTGCGGTGCTGGTGGTGGCCTGTATCTCGATGGAACGCTATTTCGAGCGCAGCCGGCTGCTCAAGGTGATGGGGGATTGTTCCTACTCGGTCTATCTGATGCACGTGCTGGTGCTGTCGGCGGGTGGTTTTGTCGCCCAGCGTTATGGGGTTAACGCCTACGTGATGCTCGGCGTGTGCGTGGTGCTGATCGCCCTTGGGTCGCTGGCCAGCTACCACTGGCTGGAAAAGGGCAGTTATCGTCGGCTCAAAGGCTGGTTCGATGGCGACGAACGGTTGGTTCTTTCCCGACAAAAATACTAGGACTTTGTACCTCGGTAATAATTTGGCGTAAACTGCCGGCAAGCCTGCGAGGAGTTTCCATGACCGCCATAACCATTACCGACGCCGCCCACGATTACCTGGCTGATCTGCTGTCGAAGCAGAACACCCCGGGCATTGGCATCCGCGTCTTTATCACCCAGCCCGGCACCCAGTACGCTGAGACGTGCATTGCCTACTGCAAGCCGGGAGAAGAAAAACCTGAAGATACGGCGTTGGGGCTGAAAAGCTTCACCGCGTATATCGATGCGTTCAGTGAAGCGTTCCTTGACGATGCGGTGGTTGATTACGCCACGGATCGCATGGGCGGCCAACTGACCATCAAGGCGCCGAACGCCAAGGTGCCGAATGTTAATGCGGATAGCCCGATTAACGAGCGCATCAACTATTACCTGCAGACCGAGATCAACCCTGGGTTGGCCAGCCACGGTGGTCAGGTGAGTCTGATTGACGTGGTTGATGATGGTATTGCTGTGTTGAAGTTTGGTGGCGGTTGCCAGGGCTGCGGCCAGGCGGACGTGACCTTGCGTGAGGGGATTGAGCGTACGCTGCTTGAGCGGGTTCCGGAGCTCAAGGGTGTGCGGGATGTGACTGACCATACGCAGAAAGAAAACGCCTACTACTAAAGGGTGTTCGCTGCGGATGTGAAAAACGGCGCCCCGTGAGCGCCGTTTTTTTATGGTTTTGGTTAGGTATGTTGTGTACATATCCGTTGCTGCGGTAACGGCCGCTTATGGTTCCGCTCTTACAGCGGGTCACTTTTGGCAAACGCCCCAAAAGTAACCAAAAGGTCTTTGCCCCACCACTCGGTGCCTCGCTTAGGCTCGGCATGCCCGCACTCCGGC
>NZ_AKVH01000084.1:0-78312 GCF_000278565.1 Pseudomonas sp. Ag1 | reverse complement strand
CCTGCGATAGCGGTGGTGATTGACACCGCTATCGCAGGCAAGCCAGCTCCCACATTTGATCTTCATTGTTGCGAATAGTGTGTTCCGCCGTTATTCCAGCATCTTGCCCAGCAACCAACTGCCGGCCGGGCCGGGCGGATGCTGGCGTGACCACAACGCGTCCACCGCCACCGAGCGCGGCCAGCCCCGGGCCTTGATTTCACACAGGTGGTCGCCGCCAAACCGCTCCACCAGCCAGCGCGGCAGCGGTGCCCAGCCAAAACCCAGCTGTGCCATTTCCATCAGCATCAGGTAACTGGGCGCTGACCACACCCGGCCCAGGCCGCGGGTTTCATTCGGGTTGATGATGCTCGCCAGGCGCAGTTCGCGGTGTTGTTCCAGGGTTTGCTGGTCGATGTCCGCAAGGTTCGCCAGCGGATGTCTGGGTGAGACAAACAGCGCGATTTCCGTGCGCTCTTCCACGGTGGTGCTGGTGAGGTCCGGCGGGTAAACCTCCTGCATCTCGATAAACGCAATCTGCGCCCGGCCACTTTGCACCAAGGCGATCAAGTCTTCGCATTCGGCGATCAGGCATTCCAGCTCCAGGTCCGGGTAGCGCTGTTCGAAGGCGCTGAGGGCGGTTTCGAAACGGTCCGACTGGTAGGTATCGGACATGGCGATACTCAGCTTCGGCTCCAACCCTTGTGACAACTGGCTGGCCGCCAACTCCAGGCGGCTGCTGGCTTCCAGCACCTGCTCGGCGCGTTGCAACAGCACGTGCCCGGCCGGGGTCAGCGTCGGCTTGCGGCTGCTGCGATCAAACAGCACCACGTCCAGGTCAATCTCCAGGCTGGCCACCGCCGCGCTGACGGTGGACTGGCTCTTGCCCAGCTTGCGCGCCGCCGCTGAAAACGAACCCTGGGTTGCCGCCTGCACAAACGCTTGAAGCACTTCATGGGAAGCCATGACTATCGCCTTGATCGATGGTTACTGGTTATGAAGTATCGAGTCAAAGGGTAATGATGGCAACCATCGTCACTCACGGAGAACGGGTCATGACACCCACCAAGTCGATTACTGAACGCGTTTGGCAGGCCATTGGTTTTGAAGGTTTGGCCTTGTTGATCTGTACACCGCTGCTGGCGTGGATCATGGATAAACCGGCCCTGGAGATGGGCGTCGTGACCTTGGCCATCAGCCTTATGGCACTGGCCTGGAACGTGATTTTCAACGGCCTGTTCGACCGTCTCAAGGCGCGCCTGCAACTGTCCGGCGGGGTGTGGACCCGCGTGCTGCATGCGTTGATGTTTGAAGGCGGGCTGGTGGCGATCTGTGTGCCGTTGATTGCCTGGTGGCTGGACATCAGCCTGATGCAGGCGTTTATCCTCGACATCGGCGTGTTGCTGTTTTTCCTGCCGTACACCTATGTGTATCACTGGGCGTATGACGCCGCGCGGGAGCGGATTATGCAGAAACGGATGCGCACCGCGTAGGAGTCCGGCTTGCCGGCGATGGCGATTTTGGATACGTCATCGCCGGCAAGCCAGCTCCTACAGGGGTTGTAGGGCGGCCACAAAATCGAGGAACGCCCGCACCTTGGCCGCTGGCAAGTGCCGCGACGGGTAGAAGGCATACAACGGGAAGCGCTCGTCGGGCCAGTCGGGAAACAACTCGATCAACGCGCCGGATTTCAGCGCCGGTGCCAGCCCAAGGTCGAGCATTTGCGCCACGGCATGGCCGTGTTCGCACACGCTGTACAGGGTCCCTGCGTCGTTGACCACCAGCCGCCCGCTGGTGGCGATGTTGACCTGCTCGCCCGGCCGGTGGAATTCCCAGCCAAACGGCCGGCCGGTCTGGGAGTCGCGAAAGTCGATGCACACGTGCTGGCCGTCTTCCAGGTCCTTGGGGTGTGAAGGGCGACCATGCCGCTCGAGATAAGCTGGCGAGGCCAACGTCAGCACTCGCACTTCCATCAGCTTGCGGGCGATCAGCGAGGACGATTGCGGAATGCCAAAACGGATGGCCAAATCAAAGCCATCCGCCACCAGGTCCCCGAGTTGATCCCGCGTGTGCAGGTCCAACTGCAGCTGCGGGTATTGGCTCATGAATTCACCCAGCACCGGCCCCAGCACCAGCCGCGAAAAGTACGGGTCGATGTTCACCCGCAACCGCCCGCGAACCGTCAGGGCGCTGTCGGCCGCCGAGCTGGCGGCTTCTTCCAGGCCGGCCAGCAGCGGGGCGATTTCCTGGTAGAAACGCCGGCCCTCGTCGGTCAATTGCACCGAGCGGGTGGTGCGGTCGAACAGGCGGATTCCCAGGCGTTTTTCCAGCCGCGAAATGGCCCGGCTGACCCCCGAAGGCGTCATCTCCAGGCTGTCGGCGGCGCGGGCGAAACTGCCGCTGTCGACCACGGCGGCCAGTACGCCCATGCCACCGGCCAGTCCTGGATCAAAACTCATGGGTGATTGCCTGTCAGGTATCCGAAAGCATTGATGCTAGCGGAGAATCCAAGAGCGTTACAGAAACATCCCGCCCGAGGCCTCGACCCGTTGCCCGGTGATCCAGTTGCTGCCGTCGGCCAGCAGGGTGGAAATCGCCCCGCCGATATCATCCGGCAAGCCTGCGCGACCGAGGGCGGTGTTGTTGGCGACCATCGCGTTCACGTCCGGATTGTCGCGCACCACGCCGCCGCTGAAGTCGGTGGCAATCGCGCCGGGGGCCAGGGTGTTCACGGTGATGCCACGGGCGCCCAATTCCTTGGCCTGGTAGCGGGTCAGCACTTCCACCGCGCCTTTCATCGAGGCATAGGCCGAATAACCCGGCAGGCTGAAGCGCGCCAGGCCGCTGGAGATATTGATGATGCGGCCACCGTCACTGATCAGCGGCAGCAGTTTCTGGGTCAGGAAAAACGGGCCCTTGAAGTGGATCGCCACCAGTTGGTCGAACTGCGCTTCGGTGGTGTCGGCGAAGCTGGCGTGGGCGCCGATCCCGGCGTTGTTGATCAGGAAGTTGAAGTGCGCCTGGCCGAACACGTCCTTCAATACCGAGCCGACCTGGGCGGTGAACGCCTCGAAGGTGGAACTCTGGCTGACGTCCAGTTGCAGCATGGCCGCCTTGCCGCCCAGCGCTTCGACTTGGGCGACCACGGCCTGGGCTTCGTCCGCCGCGCTGTTGTAGGTACCGATAATGTCGACGCCTTGTGCCGCCAGGTGCAGCGCAGCGCTTTTGCCCAGGCCGCGGCTGGCGCCGGTGATGAGTGCGATTTTACGGGTCATGGTGAAGTCCTCGAGCGTGTGATGGTTCGTGGGACTGAGTGTATTTGTCCGGCCATAACGTGATAAACAGAGCTATGCCGGAATCACTGGCCGGATAAGGCGAACAATCCCATGAACAAACTAGAGTTGCTGCGTACCTTCGTGCGCGTTGCCGAACTGTCGAGTTTCACCCAGGCGGGCGAGAGCCTGGGCTTGCCGCGCTCCACGGTTTCCGAGCATGTGCAGGCGCTGGAAGAGTTGCTGGGCGCGCGCCTGTTGCAGCGCACCACGCGCAAGGTTCAGGCGACCCAGGACGGGCGCGTGCTGTATGAGCGCAGCAAGGATTTGCTGTCGCACATGGAAGAGCTGGAAGGCTTGTTTCGCCAGGATGAAGCGCAGCTGGCGGGGCGCATTCGGGTGGACATGCCCAATGTCATGGCCCGGGAATTGATCCTGCCGCGCCTGCCCGAGTTCATGGACCTGCACCCGCTGATCGAGCTGGAAATCAGCAGCACCGACCGCCAGGTTGATTTGCTGGCGGAAGGTTTCGACTGCGTCTTGCGCGTCGGTGCGCAGCCGGACCAGTCGGTGGTAGCCCGCTTGTTGTGCAGCATGCCGATGATCAACTGCGCCAGTGCTGCGTACCTGAAACGCCACGGCGTACCCAGGACGCTCGCTGATTTGGCTCACCATCAACTGGTGCATTACGTACGCCCGCTGGGCTCACGTTCTCCAGGGTTTGAATACGTACAAGGCAACAAGGTGCAGCGGATTCCCATGGCCGGGCGCGTCACGGTCAACAGCACCGACGCTTACCGGGCGGCGTGCATCGGTGGCTTTGGCCTGACCCAGGTGCCCGCCCTGGGCATTCACGATCAACTGGCCAGCGGCGAGTTGGTGGCGGTGCTGCCGGACTATCCGGCGCCGGCACTGGACGTGTCCCTGCTGTACGCCGGCCAACGGCATTTGCCGCTGCGGGTGCGGGTGTTCATGGATTGGCTGGCCGCCACCTTGCAGGCTGCTTTCAACGCCGGGCAGACAACTGCTGCGGCGCCAGGAATGCATCATGGAAGTAATCCCGAAACGCCTGCATCGCCGGCGTGAAATCGCGCTCGCGGTGCCAGGCCAGGCCGACGCTCATGGGCGTGACCTTGTCGGTGACGCTCACGGTTTCGATGCGTTTGCCTTCCAGTGACCACGGGCGATGCACCAGGTCTGACAAGATCGCCACGCCGCTGCCGTTGGCGACCATGCTGCGCACTGCCTCCACCGAACTGGTGCGCAGCCGCACCTTGGGGGTTTGCCCGGCCTGTTCCCAGTAACGCATGGCGCTTTGTTCGGCTTCGTCGACGGTGAGGAAAATGTACGGCTCCCTGGCCACATCGGCGAGGCTCACGGCGGGGCGTTCGCACAACGGGTGATGGCTGGGCAGCCACAGGCGGCGTTCGGAGTTGAAGAGGATTTCCGAGACGATATCCGCGTGGGTGAGGTTGGCGGTGAGCACCACGGCCATGTCGAACTGGCCGTTGAGCAGGCCGTGTTCGATGGCCTGGCGTTCCTGTTCGAACACCTCGATGGTCACGTCCGGGTGCCAGTGTTCCATGCGCTGCAAGTGGTGCGGCAGGAAGTAACCGAGCACGGTGTAGCTGGCGGCCACCCGCAATACGCCGCTGGCGCGGTAGTCCGGCAGCGGGCTGTTCAGGGCATCGTCGACGCTGCGCACAATCACATACGCCCGGTTGAGAAAATGCCGCCCGGCGTCGGTCAGGCTCATGCCCTGGGCCGAGCGCACGAATAGCTGCGCGCCGAGCATCGCTTCCAGCTCCTTGATCGCGGTGGTCACCGCCGATTGGGAGATGTTCAGGTGAATCGCCGCCTGGGAGATCTGGCCGATTTCGGCGGTGGCGACGAAGTAGCGGATTTGGCGCAGGGTCAGGGACATTGGTTTCTCCGCTCGTTCCCACGCTCTGCGTGGGAACGCATCCTGTGACGCTCCGCGTCACGATTTCAAAGGCGGACGCAGAGCGTCCAGGGCGGCATTCCCACGCGGAGCGTGGGAACGATCAGTATCGGGTATCTGATTTTCAGAAGATGGGTCATCTGATAATAGATCTTCCCAAGGGGTCAAGGGGCAGCCTAATTTCCATCGCAAGAACTTCAACGGAGCGACCCCGATGCAGGCAGTGGATTTCAACTCGGACATGGGCGAAGGCTTCGGCCCCTGGACCATCGGCGATGGCGTCGACAGTGAACTGATGGCCTACATCAGCTCGGCCAACATCGCCACCGGCTTTCACGCCGGCGACCCGGGCACCATGCGCCGTACCGTCGAACGCGCCAAGCAGTTGGGCGTGGCGATTGGCGCGCACCCGGGTTTTCGCGACCTCGTAGGTTTCGGCCGACGCCATATCAACGCCCCGGCCCAGGAGCTGGTGGACGACATGCTCTATCAACTCGGCGCCCTGCGGGAAATCGCCCGGGTGCAGGGCCTCACGCTGCAACACATCAAGCCCCACGGCGCGCTGTACATGCACCTGGCGCGGGATGAAGAAGCGGCGCGGTTGCTGGTGGAAAACCTGCAACGGCTGGAGCCCACGCTGCTGCTGTATTGCATGCCGAATTCGGTGATCTGGCGTATCGCCAAGGAACTCGGCCAGCCAGTGGTGCGGGAGTTTTACGCCGACCGTGAGTACGATCTCACCGGCTCCATCGTGTTTACCCGCAATGTGCGGGCGCTGGATCCGGCGACGGTTGCGGCGCGCGTACTACGGGCTTGCCAGACCGGGCTGGTACGTACGGTGGAAGGGGAAGACCTGTTTATCGAATTCGATTCCATTTGCCTGCACAGCGACACCCCCGGCGCCCTTGAACTGGTGGAAGCCACCCGTGAAGCGCTGGATCAGGCGGGCATCGAAGTGCGCACACCCCGCTGACCGACACCGGTGCCCAGACACCGGGTCTGATTGATTTTTTGCCTGCCTTTCTACAATGATTCCAAGAGGAACAGACATGGCTGAATCTTCCCCGATCCGCTACAGCTTTGGCGGTGATGAACACCTGTTTGCCGAGGTCAGCGAGAGCATGTCCCTGGAGGCTTTCTTCAAGGGCATGGCCGTCACCCGTGCGGTGGAACGCCTGGCCCTGGACGGTGTGCTGGACGTCTGCCTGGCAAATGCCTCGTTCCAGATTCGTTTCGACCCGGACCGCATCGCGCCCCACGTGTTGCTCGACGCGGTACAAAGCGCCGAAGCCCAGGCCGTGGCCGAACGCACCTTGCACACCCGCATCATCGAAATCCCGGTGCTGTACAACGACCCCTGGACCCATGAAACCCTGATGCGCTTTCGCGACCGTCATCAGGACCCGACCGGTACCGACCTGGAATACGCAGCGCGGATCAACGGCCTGGCGGATGTGGACGCGTTTATCGCGGCCCACAGTGGCGCGCCGTGGTTTGTCTCGATGGTGGGGTTTGTGGCGGGCTTGCCGTTCATGTTCCAGATGGTGGAACGCGAGCGGCAGTTGCAGGTGCCCAAGTACCTGCGCCCACGCACCGACACGCCGAAATTGACCCTCGGCCACGGCGGCTGCTTCGGCTGTATCTATTCGGTACGCGGCGCCGGCGGTTACCAGATGTTCGGCGTCACCCCGGCGCCGATCTACGACCCGCAACAGCAACTGGCTTACCTGAAAGAGCACATGGTGTTCTTCCGCCCCGGCGACATCGTGCAGTTCAAACCCATGGACCGCGACGCCTATGACCTGGCCGTGGCAGAAGTGGACGCAGGGCGCTTCGACCTGCGCATCCGCCCGGTGGAGTTTTCCCTCGACGCCTTTCTCGCCGACCCCATCGGCTACCCGAAAACCTTGCAGGAGGCGCTGGCATGATCAAGGTACTCAAAGCCGGCCTCGCCACCTCCGTGCAGGATCTTGGCCGCGAAGGTTATTACCACCTCGGCATCCCGCCATCCGGCGCCCTGGACCAATACGCGTTGAGCGCGGCCAACCACCTGGTGGGCAACCCCATCGGCGCTGCCGGGCTGGAATGCACGTTGATCGGGCCGGAGCTGGAGTTTCAGCAGGATGCCCTGGTGGCGTTGTGCGGGGCGCTGATGTCGCCGCGCCTGGACGGCGTGGTGGTGCATCAGGACACCGCGTTTGAAGTGCGGGCCGGGCAAGTGCTGCGCTTTGAATTTCCCAAGGCCGGCGCACGGACTTACCTCGCGGTGGCTGGTGGTATTGACGTGCCGCTGGTATTGGGCAGCCGGTCCACTTACACCCTGGGTGCGTTGGGCGGGTTTCACGGGCGGCGTCTGGTGGAGGGTGATGAACTGCCCGTGGGCGAAGCCAGCGGCAAAGGCCGGGCTGGGAACAGTTTGCCCATGGCGTTGCGCCAATCGGTGGGTGGGGACGTGACCCTGCGGGTGGTGCCGGGGCTGTATTACGAGCGACTGACGCCCGCCGCCAAAAGCAGCTTTTTTGCCGAGCCCTGGACGGTGGGGTCGGAGGCCGACCGCATCGGCTATCGCTTCAAGGGCGGCAATGCCTTGAGCTTTCAGCCACGGGAACAACCGTTTGGCGCCGGGTCCGATCCGTCGAACATCGTCGACAGTTGCTACCCCATCGGTTCGATCCAGGTGCCGGCGGGCCTGGAGCCGATCGTGCTGCACCGGGACGCGGTGTCGGGCGGGGGCTACGCGATGATTGGCACGGTGATCAGTGCCGACCTGGATCTGATCGGGCAGATGCAACCGAACCAGCGGGCGGGGTTTGTGGCGGTGACGCTGGAGGAAGCGTTGGAGGCGCGGCGGGTGTACAAGAAGCGGTTGAAGCTGATGGGTGGGTTGTTTAGCACCTGAACTCACCACTGAACCCAATGTGGGAGCGGGCTTGCTCGCGAAAGCGGAGTGTCAGTCAATAAGTCTGTGACTGAGCCACCGCATTCGCGAGCAAGCCCGCTCCCACATTTTTATCGGGTTGTGTCAGAACAATTGGGTGAATAGCCAGTACAGGCTACCCGATAACAGAATCGCCGCCGGTAACGTCAGCACCCAGGCCATCAGCAAGTTGCGGATGGTCTTCATCTGCAAGCCACCGCCGTTCGCCACCATGGTCCCGGCCACACCCGACGACAACACATGGGTGGTGGACACCGGCAAGCCATACATGTCTGCCGCGCCGATGGTCAGCATTGCCACCATCTCGGCGGATGCGCCCTGGGCGTAGGTCAGGTGGGTCTTGCCGATCTTCTCGCCCACGGTCACCACGATACGTTTCCAGCCGACCATGGTGCCGAGCCCGAGGGCGATGGCCACGGCGATCTTGACCCACAGCGGGATAAACCGTGTGGCGTTGTCGATCTGTTGCTTGAACAGTTGCAGCTTGTTCTGGGTGTCGGCGTCGAAGTTGCCGACCTTGCCCTTGTCCATCAGGCGGATGGTTTCGCTGGTCAGGTACATGTCGTTACGCACGTTGCCCACGGCCTCGGCCGGAACGGCGGCGAGGGAGCCGTAGCTCTTCACTTCCTCACCGATATGCCCGGTGATGGCGGCCAGGGCGGGCACCAGTTCCGGGGTGGCTTCCTTGGTGCGTACGTAGGTCGACAAGGTGCCGCGAGAGTCGGCGGGGGCCAGTTGCGGCGCCGCTTTTACCAGGGCGGCCTGGGTGACTTCGGCCACCGCGGCAAACTGCAACGACTCACCGGCCGGCATGGTGCGGTTCAACGCGTAGGCCATCGGCAGGGTGCCCACCAGGATCAACATGATCAGGCCCATGCCCTTCTGGCCATCGTTGGAACCATGGGCAAACGACACACCGGTGCAGGTGGCGATCAGCATGCCGCGAATCCACCAAGGCGGCGGGGTATCGCCTTTCGGCGCTTTGTACAGCGAGCGATTTTTCACGAAGGCCCGCAGCGCCAGCAACAGCAGGGCAGCGAAGGCGAAGCCGATCAGCGGCGACAGCAGCAGCGCATAACCGATCTTGATCGCCTGGCCCCAGTCCACACCGCTGGTGCCGTCGCGGCCATGCATCAGTGCGTTGGCCACGCCCACGCCGATGATCGAGCCGATCAAGGTGTGGGACGACGACGCCGGCAACCCCAGCCACCAGGTGCCGAGGTTCCACAGGATCGCGGCGATCAACAGCGCGAAGATCATCGCAAAGCCGGCGGAGGAGCCGACCTGCAAAATCAGCTCTACCGGCAGCAGGGCGATGATGCCGAACGCCACCGCGCCGCTGGATAGCAGCACGCCGAGGAAGTTGAAAAAGCCCGACCACACCACCGCGAAATGCGGTGGCAATGAGTTGGTGTAAATCACCGTGGCCACCGCGTTGGCGGTGTCGTGGAAGCCGTTGACGAACTCGAAGCCCAGGGCGATCAACAGCGCCACGCCCAGCAGCAGGAACGGCGTCCAAGTGGTGACCACCGTGCCCAGCTCGTGCATGTCGTGCATCAGGCTGTAGGCGGTGAACAACAGGCCCATGGCGAGTACGGCGAAGAAAATGATCACCGTCACCAGGCCCGGTTTTTTGTCCAGGCGCGGTTTGGGATCGTTGGTGACGGAGGCGGTGGAGGCGGTCAGCGAAGGGGTTGCCATGCCGGAACATCCAGTGTTGAGGGAGGATATCCGTCATGATCGTTGCAGAATGTTACAGAGATGCTGCGGTAAATCAGTGTTTAGGGAATTGAAGTTGCCGCCGGTCTATAAAACACCGCCGATAAAATGTGGGAGCTGGCTTGCCTGCGATAGCGGTGTATCAGTCACCACCGCTATCGCAGGCAAGCCAGCTCCCACACTTGATCGCATTTCAAATTCAATAATCCTTGCGCTTGCGAAACGCCCAGCGTCCGGCAATCAGGGTGAATGTCGCCACCAGCGCCACCAGAATCCAGAAGCCTTCCGGGTCTGTGGAGAGCGGCACGCCACCAACGTTCATGCCAAAAAAACCGGCAATGATGTTGATCGGCAACGCCAGCACCGTGACCACGGTCAGGGTGAACAACGTGCGGTTGCTCTGTTCGTTGAGGTTGGCGGCGATCTCTTCCTGCAGCAGCTTGATGCGCTCACCCAACGCCATCAGGTCGTTGATGATCAGCGCAAACTCCTCGGTGGATTTGCGCAGCTCTTTCACGTCTTCCTTCTGCAGCCACTGAGGCGGACGATTGAGCAGCCGCAGCAACGAGCCCGGCTCCAGCGCCAGCAACCGTTGCAGGCGCACCAGCACCCGGCGCGCGGCACCCAGTTCGGCGCGGTTGGTGGACAGGCGCGACGACAGCAATTGGTCCTCGATCTGGTCGACGCTGAGGCTGGTCTTGCGCACGATCTGCGTCAGCACCTCGCCCTGGTCCCGCAGCAAATGCACCAGCAGTTCCAGCGGCGAGCGAAAGTGCTCACCGGCCTTCACTGACGAGCGCAGCTTGTCCACCGAGTGCAGCGGTTGCAGGCGCGCGCTGATCAGCAGCCGGCTGCGGGCGCACACCCACAAGGTGGAAATGTCTGAAGACACCATGCTGCTGAAGTTGAAGACCACGTCGTTGACCACCGCCAGCAAGGCCGAGTCCACGTGTTCGATGCGGGTGGAGCGCGAGCCTTCGTGCAAGGCCTCGAAGAATTCTTCCGGCAGGTTCAGGTGCGCCTGCATCCAGCGCTCACAGGCGGCGTGGGCCAGGTTCAAATGCAGCCACAGAAATTCTTCGGGGTCACCGGGTTGCTGCAAGGCCGCCAGGGCGGTGACTGAGTCAATCTGTTCGCCCTTTTCACCGGGGCGAAAACGAAAACCGTAGAGCAAGCCAAACAGGTCGGAGTCCTGGTGGCTGTGGTCGATGCTGTGGTTCATGGAGGCTCGCAGGGAAAGTGCCTGTAGGAAATTTCACAGGTTCACCTGAGCGCATCATGGCAACTGAATTTGACGCTTTTGTGACGGTTTGAGGTGGCCGTCAATCGCCCGCGGGCAAACTGAAGCTGAACACCGTGCCGTCCTGCTCGCTGGAAGACACTTCCAGCCGCCCGCCATGGGCGTCGGCAATCTGCTTGACGATGTACAACCCCAGGCCCAACCCGGCCTGGGGCAGGGCGCCCGTCGGTCGGGAGTAGGGCTGGAACAGCAGCGGCATGGCTTGCTCACTGATCAGCCCAAGGTTTTTCACCGTTAACTCAAACGTGCCGGCGGTGACCTGCGCACTGACTTCAACCGGCCCTTGCGGGTTGCCGTGGCTGATGGCGTTGGCCACCAGGTTGGAGAGCAATTGCGCGAGCCGCTCGCGGTCGCCTTTCACACCCTTGAGATTGCCGATGCGGGCGTGAATCAGCCGCTTTGGATGGACGTGCTGCACCTCTTCCACCACATGCTGCAAAGTGTCTTCAAGCCCGGTGCATTCACTGATGTTCACCGGGATGCCGCTGCCCATTCGCCCGCGGGCAAAGTCCAGTACGTCTTCCACCAGTTGCGAGGCCCGGCGGCCGCTGGCCAGCATGTGCCGCACCAGCGTGTCGGTGGCCGGGTCCGGGTGTTTGCGCAGCAGACGTTCGGCGCCGACGTTGATGGCGAACAGCGGGTTGCGCAGGTCGTGGCCGAGCACGGCGATGAATTGTTCGCGCAGTTCGGCGGTTTCCCGCTCCTGCTGCAGGTCGGCCTCGGTCTGCTGGAGGCTTTCTTCGGCTTCGATCTGCAGCGACAGCACCCGGGCAAACGACTCCATGGTCGACTGGATGGTGCTGCTGCGCAGTTGCGCCGGGTTCGGGTCCAGGGCACAGATGGTGCCGAAGAAACGCCCGTCGGTGCGGAACACCGGCACCGAGATGTAGCTTTCAAAGTGGTAGATGCGCGGCGTGTGGTGGTCGCGGTACAGCGGGTCTTCGCTGGCTTTGTCAATCACGATCGAGACGTGGGAGTCGCGTATTTCGTGGCACAGGGTGGTGGTCAGGTCCAGCTCGCCACCCACGGGCAGGCCGAAGTCCAGTTGGTCGCGCACGGCGCAGGCGGTCCATGAATCATCGGTGACCCGGGCCACGGCCGCAAAACGCAAGCCGGTCATCTCGCTGACTACCTGGAGAATCGCCGGGACGGCGCTGATTCTGCCAATGGTGGCAATGTCGACGGCTTTTTGCCCCATGGCGAACGGTTCCGGTCCTGATGCTGCTGGCGTTGTGCCTTGGCTGATGGTTGGGATTCTAGCGAGCTTGGCGGCGTAAGGTACAAATTCGTTCACGCTAATTAGACTAATTGCTCTTCTGGGCGACGAGCGCGCATAAAAAAGCCGCGCGGCCCGAAGGCGGCGCGGCGTTTTTGCGGTTCAACTCAAGTGTCTTGCTTGTTTTCCAGGACTTCGCCGGTCTTGGCATCCAGCTTCACGTCCCACTTCACGTTGCTGGTGTCACGCAGTTCGGTCTCGTAGACCAGGCGGCCGGCGTTGTCTTCCAGTTCGGTGTCAACGATGGTGGCGCCTTTGTGCTGGGCCACGGCCTTGGCGTTGAGCTTTTCAAAATCCATCACGGCACCGGACTTGAGCAGGCTCGGAATCTGGTCCGGGCGAACATCGGCCTGGACCAAACCGGCGGTAAGGGTCAAGGCGGCAGCGGCGAACAGAGCGGTCAGGTTTTTCATGGTGTGATCCTTTGGGGTGAGCTGTTTAAGTGGGATCAGGTTAACCAGCGCAACTTAACTCACCCTTAAAATTGCGCCGTTTGTTCAATCGGCGGCGAGTGCGGGGTTTCATGCTGGCGTCTCACTTACGGGAGGCACAGATGAAACAGTTAATGGCCTGGGTGTATGCGCCCTTGTTCTGGGCGGGGTTTATCGGGTGGGCGCTGTGGCTGGTGCAGAGGGATGCGCTGCAGTGGCTGGGGCTGGTATTTGTTCTGGCGGTGGCGGTGTCGTTTATCGCCGAGTGGTGGTTGCCCTATGAGCCACAGTGGAATCGCAACCAGGGTGATCGTCGTCGCGACTTGATTCACGCGTTGGTCAATGAGGGCCTCAATGCGGCGGGCTTGTTGATCTTGCCGGTGCTGACCGCGCTGTTGGCCGTCGACGGTGTATGGCCGCGGGCGTGGCCGCTCTGGGCGCAATTGCTGCTGGCGATCTTCATTGCCGATGCGGGCATCACCCTGATGCATTACGCCAGCCACCGAGTCGCTGCCTTGTGGCGCCTGCACGCGGTGCACCACAGCGTGCAACGGCTGTATGGCTTCAATGGCTTGATGAAGCATCCGTTGCACCAGATGCTGGAAGCCACGGCCGGGTTGGCGCCGTTGATCCTGCTGGGCATTCCTACGGAGGTGGCGCTGCTGCTGGCCCTGGCGATTGCCGTGCAGCTGCTGTTGCAGCATTCCAATGTCGACATGCGCCTGGGGCCGTTGCGCTGGGTGTTCGCCTGGGCGCCGGTGCATCGTTTTCATCACATGAAATATGGCCGGGCTGGGGATGTGAATTTCGGCTTGTTTTTCAATCTGTGGGATTGGCTCTTGGGTACGGCGTTTTACAGCCATGACTATCGAATGGGGCAGGGCGACTTGGGGATTGGCAGCCGGCCGGATTTTCCGCGGGAGTATGTGGCGCAGTTGCGCGATCCGTTCAGGACGGTGCAATTGAGCAAGGAGCCGCCGGTTCCCGCGGGTCTAGTCGAGGATTCGTACGTGCAGGTTGCGCAACGACGCCCCGGCCGTGACGCCGAATAGTTGCTTCATGGTCCGGGAAAAATGCGCCGAATCGGCGAACCCGGCGCCATGGGCAGCCTCGGTCAGGGTGCTGCCGCCGAGCGCCAGTCCCAGCGCCACTCGCAAGCGCCGCCACAACACCAGGCGACGTACCGGCAAACCCAGTTGGTTGGCGAACAAACGTTCCAGCTGGCTTAACGAAACGTGCGCCGCCTGTGCCAGGGCTTGGGCCGAGACCTTGCCACTCAGTTGCTGATCCAGCGCCGACAGCGCGCGCTCCACCCTGGCATCTTCCAGTGCGCGTCTCGGCAATTGGCGCAGCGTGCGCTCGAGTGCTTCCAGGGACCGTTCACTGTCGGCCAGGGCGGCCTGCAAAGAGTCGAAGTCAAAGGCGCCGGGTTCGGCATACACCATCAACACCTCACCGTGGGAGTGGAGGATGGCGTGGGGCATTCTGGACGGGATAAACAGGCGATGGGCCGTGATGGCACGGCCATCGAGGCTGGCCGTGACCGGCCCGCCCGCGGAGAACATCAGCTGATGGGCATAGTGTGCATGGGGCGCAGTGCGCCCCGGTATGCCCTGGATCAGCCCGTAGTCAGGCCCCAGCCACAGGCGACCTGACCATTCGGGGCTCACTCAGTAACCGTTGTCCTGCAGCAGGTCGGCCACACTCGAGGACGGCCAGCGCTTGTAGTACTTCAGCAGTTCGGCAGCGCGGTTGGTGAAGATGCCATCGACGCCGGCTTTCATGACCTTGTCGAAGTCCACCGGCTCATCCACGGTGTACACGTGCACCAGCAAGCCCTTGTCGTGGGTCAACTGGTTCATCTCGGGTTTGACCAGGTCGGAGTAGCTCTGGTCGCCCAGGTTGGTCAGCTGTGCCGAAGGGCCGGTACCGATGGCGCCCAGGCTCTTGGCCTCGTCGATCCATTTTTCGAACTCGGCGGCGTCCTTCGGCTCCTGCTTGGCGTAGTAGGCGGCTTTGCTCGGCTCGCCGGACTCGGCGAAGGGCACCTTGGATTTCGGTTCGATGCTGCCTTCACCTACCCACAACAGCAGGATTTTCGGGGTGTTGGGCATCTCTTTTTGCAGTTCTTTCAGGCTGTCTTTCTCAAAGGTTTGCAGCACCACGCGGCCCTTGCCCTGGCCGACGCCGATGTTTTTCTGGGCCTGGTTGGAGCCGGTGGAGCTCAACCAGCCTTTATCCAGCAGCTTGTTCTTCAGGTCGGCCTCGATGCCCGGGAATTGCTTCGGCTCCTTGGTTTCGATGTACAGGCCGGGTTTGTGCTGCGGATTGCCTTCGGCGATCTTGATGATTTCGTCCAGGCTGAGGATTTTCAGGCCGACGAAGCCCGGGCGGGCACGATCCGGGTAGGCGGCGTTGAACCAGCTGCCGGCGTCCAGGGTTTTAAGCTCGGCCCAGGTGAATTCGTTGGCCGGGCTGTCCTTGCGCTCCGGGAACTTGGTGGCGACGTCGGTGGTGCGTTGCAGGTTGTTGTCATGCAGGGCGAATAGCACGCCGTCCTTGCTGCGTTGCAGGTCCATTTCCAGGTAGTCGGCACCCAGGTCGCGCGCGACTTTGTAGGCGGCGGCGGTGGATTCCGGTGCATCGAAGGAGGCGCCACGGTGGGCAATCACGGCGGGGTGCGGAATGCCTTCGTTGGTGGCCAATTCGGTAGGGCTGATCGGGCTTGCCGCCTGTGCGTGGCCAAGGCCCAGCATCAGGGCCAGCAGCAGGGCACTCTTGGTAAACGTGACAGGCATATGCGAAGTCCTTTCGTGGAGGTAACTTTGAGAAGGGCTCCTTTTTAACAATTGCTTGCGAATGGCGCTATCACCAAACCGACATTAACGTGTTCACCGGCCATTTTTCTGCACTTTTGTGCGGTGCGATGCAGTACTCTTGCCTTGAATTGCCCCATCAGAGGGCAGATTTTCCTGCCACGCGTGTAAACCATCTTTCCAGTCCAAGTAGGACTTTTCAGTGAGGTTTACCATGCGCATCACCTCCGAGCTTATCTGCCAGGCCGCCGACCAACTCCAGGGTTTTGTCGGCCTGAACCGCAAGACTGGCCAGTACATCGTCCGTTTCAGCGAAGACTCCTTCGGCATGGACGTGGCAGATGACGGCATCATCCCAACCGCCGAGTTTGTCTGGCTGCCGGTCGACGGGCAGGCCATGACCTTGTCCCGCG
The DNA here is from genome assembly GCF_000278565.1 of Pseudomonas sp. Ag1. Lineage (NCBI taxonomy): Bacteria > Pseudomonadati > Pseudomonadota > Gammaproteobacteria > Pseudomonadales > Pseudomonadaceae > Pseudomonas > Pseudomonas sp. Ag1. The sequence goes on along the minus strand of NZ_AKVH01000084.1, from coordinate 62,226 downwards.
AGCGGATCCAGTTGTTGCTGGACCAGAACATCGACGATCGCATCAACATCACCGAACCGCTGCGGGTGTACATGCGTCGGGTGGAGATTCCACAGATCAGTGCGGTGCGCAGTCTGGTCAGTTGAGTGCCGCATAGCCCTGCGGCTGGAGCGCTTTTTGTGGCTAGGGAGCTTGCTGTGGCAGGAGGCTTGCTGTGGTGAGGGAGCTCCCTGCCACAGCAAGCTCCCTCACTACAGCAAGCGCCCTCACCACAGAGCCTCCCTTGTCCACATTAAGTGTTTTACACGGGCTGAGGTTTCAGCGCTCGAACGCGTAAGACCGCTCCACCTTGCACACCCGCGTATGGCACGCCGAGTACCAGGTGGCGCGGCCCTGTTCGCGCACCTCAGTGTGTTCGGCGTGCTGCTTCCAGGCCAGGATCGCGGCTTCGCTGCTCCAGTAGGACACCGTGATACCCAGCCCGTCGTCCCCGCGCGCCGATTCCACGCCGAGAAAACCGGGTTGTTGCCGGGCCAGTTCCAGCATGCGGTCGGCGGCTTGTCCGTAACCGTTGTCACCTTCAGTGCGCAATGAACTGAACACCACGGCGTAGTACGGCGGTTTGGGTGTCTTGGCGATCATGCGCAGGCCTTCAGCAGCGCAATGGCCAGCGGCGGGGTGACGCCTTTAAGCGCCGCACGTTCCGGCTGGAACAGGGTGGCGACAAAAAACGGATGGCCCAGCAACTCCACCGCCCGCAGGTCACCCGCCGAGTCATGGCCGCTGGCAATCAGGTCGGCTTCCAGCAATGCGCTTTCGAAGTCTGGATTGATGCCATAGCGGCAACGGTAGCCTTCATGGATATCGAGGGTGGCGTAGGCCTCGGCGATGCGGGTATAGGCCATCAAGTGGATGGTGTCGGTCGCTTCCACCAGCGCACAGGTCAGGGGCGTGAGTACTGCACGGGGCGAATCGGGAGCCAGTTCGCCGTGTTCTGCGTCGGCCCAGCCCAGCACGTTGCGGGCATATTCCAGCACCGCGTGTTGAAAACCGCCGCAGGTGCCGAGGAACGGGCGCTTTTGTTCACGGGCATACCGGATGGCCAGCAGCGCGCCGTCAAGGTCTCGGTAGGGGCTGGCGGGGACGCACCAGAAGCCGTCGTAGTGCTGCAGTTGTTCGGTGGATTTGATCGTGTCGGTGGCCAGCCAGTCGAACCGCACCGTCAGGCCCAGCGCCGCGCCGGCCTGTTGCAACGCCAGGGGAATGGCCTGGTGGGCGGTGACTTGGGCATCGTAGTCGCCGATCAGGGCCAGGTGCAGGGTGGTTTTATTCATCGAGGGTATCCGTGGCTTGTTGAGTCCTGGCGCTCACTATAGATTGGCGTTCACGCAATCAATATTGGCGTTAACACACATGTTCAATGCAGCGGCGCACTATCAGATCGACTACCCAGACCTTTCCCTGATCCTCGCCCTGGTGCGCGGCGGCACGCTCGCGCGGGCGGCGGCGTTGCTGCGGGTGGATGTGTCTACGGTGTTTCGCGCGGTGCGGCGGCTGGAGACGGCGCTGGGCCAGACGCTGTTCGAAAAGAGCCGCGCCGGCTACCTGCCCACCACCTTGGCCACCACCCTCGCCGAGCAGGCCGAACGTGCCGAACAGGCGCTGGAGGCAGCACGTGTGGGAGTGGAGCAGGGCGGTGAAGTGATCAGCGGTACGGTGCGCCTGACGTGCACGGACTCGGTATTGCAGTCACTGTTGCTGCCGGCCCTGGCGCAGTTCATGCCGGGCTACCCGGCGTTGACCCTGGAGCTGAGCACGTCCAATGACTTCGCCAACCTCAGCCGCCGCGATGCGGATATCGCCCTGCGCCTGACCAAGGCACCGCCCGAGCATCTGGTAGGACGTTGCCTGGGCACGGTGTCGTATCGGGTGTGCGCCAGTGCCGACTATTCCCGCCAGCATGCGGGGGAGGAACTGGCGGCCCTGAACTGGATCGCGCCGGATGACTTCCTGCCGGATCACCCCACCGTCACCTGGCGGCGCCAGCACTTGCCGGGAGTGATGCCAGCCTATCGCTGCAACAGCATGGTTTCGGTAACCGAGCTGGTGCGCGCGGGACTCGGCGTGGCCGCGTTGCCGGATTACCTGCTGGGCGCGGGTCTGGAACCGTTGAGCCCGCCGCTGGTGGGGCACGACACCGCCCTGTGGCTGCTGACGCGCCCCGATTGCCGGGCCTTGCGTTCGGTGGTGACGTTATTTGATCAGTTGGGCCAGCATGTGCGTTTGCCGGTGAGATAACTGTGGGAGCCAGCTCCCACACGGGATGCGTGGGAGGGTCAGGTCTTGCGCACGAATTGGTCGTGCATTTCGCTGGTCAGCCCTTCGATGCGTTCGGTCAGTTGTTTGGTCATCTCGGTGAGCTTGGTGTTCTGCTCCAACAGTTCCAGCAGTTGCTTGGTGGTCTGCGCCGCCTGGGCCTGGCGTTCGGTGTTGGCCACGGCCAGGGCTTCGCGGTGCTGGGCGTCGGCGTCGGATTGGGCCTTGTCCCGTGCGGCCTGGCGGGTCTGGGCGAGCAAAATCAAGGGGGCGGCATAGGCCGATTGCAGGCTGAACGCCAGGTTCAAGAGGATGAACGGGTAGACGTCAAAGTGCGTGATGCCGGTCATGTTGAGCACGACCCACAGAATCACGATTGCCGTTTGCGCCCCCAGGAACGTCGGGGTGCCAAAGAAGCGCGCGAAGGCTTCGGCTTTCAACGCAAAGGTGTCGTTGCCAAAGGTCGGCGCGAGATGGGCGTGTTTACGATGAAAGCGCAGGTGGTCAACGTTGGCTTCAGGTTTATCCGGGGTCATGGCGGGCTCGAATCCGTGGCGTAAGACAAGCCACCACTATAGACCGAGCCCTCGGCCTGGCACATGAAGAAGCCTGTCGCTTACCTGTTGCCCCGTTCATTGGCAAACGCACTCACAGCCTGCACCGCCTCGCTGGCGCCTTCGCGAATCTGCAGGATCACCGTGCCGGCCTGGTTGGCCAGGTCCACGCCCTGGGCGGCGCGGTCGCGGGTACCGTCCATGCTGTCGATGGCCTGGCGGGTTTCGGTCTGGATCATCTCGATCATCGACGAAATCTCTGCGGTTGAACCGCTGGTGCGCGCCGCCAATTGCCGCACTTCATCGGCCACCACCGCAAAGCCACGCCCTTGTTCGCCGGCGCGTGCGGCTTCGATGGCAGCGTTTAATGCCAGCAGGTTGGTCTGGTCGGCAATCCCGCGAATGGTGTTGACGATGGCGGTGATCTGCTGCGAACGCTCGCCCAGCTTGGCGATCAGCGCGGAAGAACCGTCGATATTGGCGGCAATCTCACGCATGCCGGTGGCGGTCTGCTGGATCACCTCGGCGCCTTTTTCGGCGATGTCCCGGGTTTGCAGCGAGATGTGATAAGCCTGGGTGGCGCTTTGCGCGTCGGCCGCGTGTTTCTCCACCATGGCCGTGACGTCGGAGGCGTATTTCACCACCTTGCACAGGCGCCCGCTGGCGTCGTACACCGGGTTGTAGTTGGCTTCCAGCCACACCACCTGGCCGTTTTTGTCGATGCGTTCGAATTGGCCGTTGAACAGCTCACCCTGGTTCAGCCGTCGCCAGAAATCGCTGTAGGCGCTGCTGTTGGCCAGCTCCGGTGTGCAGAACATGCGGTGATGCTTGCCCTGCACCTGCGCCAGGTTGTAGCCCATGCGCTGCAGGAAATTCTGGTTGGCGCTGATGATGGTGCCGTCGAGATTGAACTCGATCACCGCCATGGCGCGGTCGATGGCCTGCAACTTGGCGTTGGCTTCACTCTCGGCCTGCATTTTCGGGGTGACGTCCATGGCGTACTTCACCACTTTCACCACGCTGCCGGACTCGTCGCGCACCGGGTTGTAGCTGGCCTCTAGCCAGATCGGCTGGCCGTCGCTGGTCACGCGCTCAAAGGTGCCGGACTGGAATTGGCCGTTGCGCAGTTGCGTCCATAGCTGGCCGTACTCGGCGCTGCGGGCAAAGGCCGGGGTGCAGAACAGGCGGTGGGACTGGCCCACGACTTGGTCGGCGGTGTAGCCCATGGCCTTGAGGAAATTCTCGTTGGCCCGCAGGACCGTGCCTTGCAGATCAAATTCAATCACCGCCATGGAGCGGTCGATGGCGTCGAGAAGGCTGGCTTGCTGGGCAAGGGTGGCTTGCAGGGTACTGATGGTTTTTTTATGGGCGTTGAATAGCATGGTCGTGTGCTCGGGGGAAGCAAGCGTCAGGGGTATCCATGGGGGCGCCTGCCACCGTAAGGCCTGGCCATACGGCAAACGTGCTCATTGCCAGCTTCCTTGTGCTGGCAGCGGGGTGGAACAGCGGGTTCTGAGTCGTATGGCCGGCAAGAAGTTCTATTCCAGTCGACCAATGGCGGCATTATGCTATCGGTCGGCGACGGGCGCGTTTAATTCAGACGAGATGCAGAGGGCGGGATTCAGGCGGAATGGGCGACCACGTAGTCGCTGATATTGACTCGGTTACGGCCGGTGTCCTTGGCCGCGTACAGCGCGCGGTCCGCTGCGTTGAGCCACATGGCCGCGTCGGTGAAGGTGCTCTGGAAAGACGCCAGGCCAATGCTCAGGCTGACCCGCAGCTCGGGGATTTCCGGGTTGCGGTAATTGCTGAACACCTCGCGCATGCGTTCCATGACTTGCGCGGCCTGTTCCATGGGCATGTCCGGAAGAATCACACAGAACTCGTCGCCGCCGTATCGCCCGGCCAGGTCGTTTGCCCGCAGGTTGCGTCGAAGTTCCAGGCTTAGTTGGCGCAGAACCTGGTCACCGATGATGTGCCCATAGCTGTCGTTGATCTGCTTGAAATGGTCGATGTCGATCAGTGCGATGGTGGCGTTCCCATGTTGTTGCTGGCACTTGTGAAACTTCAGGTGCAGCAGGTCTTTCCACGAACCGTGGTTGAGCAGGCCGGTGAGGCTGTCGGTGCGGCTCAAGGCGCTCAGGGCGCGTTTGTGTTCCGACAATTTGATCGCCAGGCGGTAGCAGACCATGCCCAGCGCCATGGGATACAGGGTCAGCATCGGCAGGCAGGCGTAGACCTGGACCAGGCTGACGTCGGGATTGAAGTGGATGCCAAACAGCAGCCAGGACACGCCGATACCTGCCAGTTGCGCCACGATGCCGTGGAGGAACAGGCGTTTGCCGCCGGCGGCGACGTTGTTCATGGTCATCATCGACAGGATGGTCACGGCCGTCAGTGGCGTGAACTGTGTAGTCGCCGCCCAGAACCCGCCGAGCAGTGAGTCGTAGAGCAGGTTTCGCCGTTCCGCCTTGTAGGGGAAATCGGAGCGGGTCGAAAGTTGATAGGCCAGGTGCGCCCAGCCAAAACCATTGAACAGCAGCAACGCCCAGACCCAGCCTGGCATTTGCAGTGGGTAGAGCGCGGCGATGACGCTGATGCAGCCGATGCCCAGGCCGATGATCCTTGGCCTGTAGATACGTCTGGCAAATGACAGCCCTTTGCCTCGTTGGTTTTCCATAGATTCCTGGGTCGATTCTTTTTTTGCAGCTACGACGGCACACGTGATCGGGAAAACCACTGGTCGGATAATACGTGTGAATATTGTCAGTTATTCGCGTGGGAATAATCAGTGTCCTTCCAGGCCATTTGCAAAGGACACGCGGCGAATCAGATAAAAAACGACCTTGGATGTCGTTCCTGCAACAGGTCAGTGCTGCGGCACGACCTCATAGCCTGCGAGGAACAGGTCGATGGCTGACTCGATGACGTTCGCTTGAGCGTCGGCGTCCAGGGTCGGCTGGCCGAGGGTGATCTGTGGCCAGAAGGCAAAGGCCTTGAGCAGGCTTTGCACCTGATGGGCGGCGAAGCATGGGTCGGTGCAGCTCAGCCGGCCGTCTTCCTGGGCGGCGCGCACCCATTGGGTGAAGCCTTCTTCACGCTTGCTCAGGCGGTTGACCATGTCCTGGGCACGTTCCGGCGAGTGGATGGTGGCGGCAATCGCGACCCGGGCCAGGTCGAGGAAGTTGGCGTCCGACATCATCGTCATCTTGGCCTGCAGCAACCCGCGCAGTTGCTCTCGCAGCGGGCGGTCGCTGGCGTAGCTGACGTCCAGTTGCGCAACACTGCTGGCCCACAGTTGATGCAGGATCTCGGCGAACAGCTCTTCCTTGCTCGGGAAGTGGTTGTACACCGTGCGCTTGGAAACCCCCGCCGTGGCCGCAATCTTGTCCATGCTGGTGACCTCGAACCCGTTGTCACGAAACTCGGCAATGGCGGCTGCCACGATGGCTTCGCGTTTACGGTCGGTGAGGCGCAGGGGTACAGTCATGGTGGGAGTTCGGCTCTGAAGGGAAACTTACACTCGGTAGTTTACTTGCTCCCGGTTTTGTTGCAATCTAGAAACTACACTGTGCAGTGTAATTTTCAGAGCAGTCTGCAGGAGTTCCTCGGTAATGGCCACGATCTCAACCCGTCTCGACAGTTCTTCTACAGCGCCCAAGTCTTCCGAACAGCATCAAGGTCACTTCACCAATCAGAAGCCCATCCAGCATGGCGGCTTGGGCAAGACCCTGGGCATCATGTGGAAGATGCTCTTCCAGAAGCCCCGTAGCACGCGCCCGGTGGGTGAGATCCCGGTGCAGCCGCTGACTCGCGAGCAACTGTTTGCCGCCCCGGACCATAGCGTTTTCCGCCTCGGCCATTCCACCGTGCTGCTGAAAATGCGCGGCAAGTTCTGGCTGACCGACCCGGTGTTCGCCGAGCGTGCTTCGCCGTTCAGTTGGGCGGGCCCCAAGCGTTTCCATCAGCCGCCGATCAGCCTTGAGGACCTGCCGCCGATCGAGGCGGTGATTCTTTCCCACAACCACTACGACCATCTGGACCACAAGGCGGTGGTGCAACTGGCGGACAAGACCCGCTATTTCCTCGCGCCGCTGGGTGTGGGCGATACCCTGGTCAAGTGGGGCGTGGATGCCAGCAAGGTGCGGCAGCTGGATTGGTGGCAGGGCACTGAAGTGGACGGGATTCGTTTTGTGTCCACGCCGGCCCAGCACTTTTCCGGGCGCGGCCTGTTCGATGGCAACCAGACGCTGTGGTGTTCGTGGGTGATGATCGACGGCTCACGGCGAATTTTCTTCAGCGGTGATACCGGCTATTTCGAGGGCTTCAAGCGTATCGGCGAGCAGTACGGCCCGTTTGACCTGACCCTGATGGAGACGGGTGCCTACAACGTCGACTGGCCCCACGTGCACATGCAACCGGAAGAAACCCTGCAGGCGCACATCGACTTGAAGGGCCGCTGGCTGCTGCCGATCCATAACGGCACGTTCGACCTGGCGTTTCATGCATGGCACGAACCCTTCGACCGCATCATGGCGCTGGCATGGGAGCGTAACGTGTCGATCACCACACCGGCGATGGGGCAGGCGTTCATGCTCAACCAGCCGGAGCGCGGGCAGGCCTGGTGGCTGGACGTCGAGCATCAGGGCAGTGAAGCGCACGTCAGCGGATAATCACCGTCTGATCGCGCGCTCAGGGATTTTGAACGAGCCATAACCAGCCATTTCCGACAGACATCCACCTCGCTTAAGGGATGCAATCACGCCTCGAAACTCTATTCCGGGGCGTGGGAGTGTATGGACGATAAGAGTAGGAAGGTCACGGGGCCGGGCGTGCGCTGCCTGTTCAAGCCTTCAGGATCGGTGGACAGTTGTACTCCCCAGCCTTGCGCCCCCACTGCCAGCCAGGGCGTCGTGTTTGGCAGTCATGCGGCCGGTACGATCGTCAATTCGGCCACTCACCAGGGCGGCCTGGAGTTCGGCTCCACGGGCGGTTACGGCCCCAGGCTCGACCTCCCTGGTCCCATGATGCACAGCGTGCGCGATCCCGCGTTATCACTGATTGCCCTCAGCGGTGTCGACCCTGAGGGGCGGGTGATGGTGGAGATTCCACCCGTCGCTGATCCGGGTCATCTGATCAACACACCGCCCCTGGCTGGCAGCCGTATTGGTTTTGCCAGCGAGTACGTTACCGGTGATGTGCGCAAACCCGCCAAACACAGCCCGCACTTTGCCCGGGTACTGGACGTACTGCGTGCAGCCGGTGCGCAATTGGTGCCTGTGACGGCGCGGGTGACCGATGACACACGTCACTTCACCCTGGACCCCGGCAATGAGATTAACGACCGGGTCACGGAAAACCGCCTGGATGGGGTGGTGGCGGATGCGCAAGGTGTTGCTTTCCACAAAGCAGCGACTGCCGATAACCCACGCTTCAGCGTGCCCGCGGGCACCGACGTCGACGGGGTGTCGAGGGTCGTCTGGTTCTATGGTGCGCACTGGTCCAGAGATCGTCTGGCGGCGTTGGTGCGAGGTTGTCAGCAGGTTCTAGGGCGGCTTCAAGGGCCTACGCCATGGGGAGAGTGATCGTACGCCGCGGTAAGAGTTGCCCCCGAGTCATCGAGTATTTCGCTTCTTAGACTGAGGCAGGGATATCGAACGGTATCCCCAACATTCAGGCAGGCGGGGAGTATTTATGATTGGACCAGGTTTGGGCGCGGGATGGGCAGCGGGGCTTTTCGATGCAGTGGTGAACCCGCCACAGGCCTACAGGAGTGCCGACGATTTGGCGGCGGCCATGACCCGGCCCAATGGGGCCAGTTCCGATTCGGTGGTGAGGGATTCGCTGAAGCTGATCGCCACCATGGACAAGGGCTTGCAGGGCGGCAATGCGTTCATTGAGATCAATCCTGACGCTCGTGTGAAAGCCCGTGCGCTGGATCTGGACCGGGCCGAAGGCAAAGTGCGCGGGCCTTTGCATGGCGTTCCGATAGCGCTCAAGGATGTGTTCGAAACCGGCGACAAGATGCAGACCAGCGGTGGCTCCATGGCGCTGGTGGGCAGGCCCGCTTCAAGGAACGCCAAGGTGGTGGACAACCTGCTGAAGGCTGGCGTTGTGATTATTGGAAAAACCAACATGAGCGAATTGTCCAATTTTCGCTCTGAGGCGCCGGTTGATGGCTGGAGCTCCAGGGGCGGCTTGACCCTCAACCCGCATCGGCTGGATGGCCAGGCGGCGGGGTCGAGTACGGGCTCTGCGGTAGCCGTTGCACAAGGGATTGTGCCCTTGGCATTGGGGGTCGAAACCAATGGTTCAATCATTACGCCGGCGGCTTACAACGGTGTTATTGGTTTCAAACCGACCGAAGGATTAGTGAGCACTGAAGGGGTGATGACCAGTTCCCGCAAGGACACGGTGGGCACCTTCACCCGTAACGTACGTGATGCGGCGCAAGCACTGGATGCGATGACGGATACCAACCGCTACACCCAGGGAATCAAGCCTGACGCCTTGGTGGGCAAGCGCATCGGCTATACGCCGTTGCCTGAGTTATCAGCAGAAGATGCCAACGACCCGGCGAAAATAGCCGACAGGCAGCACTTCGAGGATGCCATTACGTTGCTGCGGGGCAAGGGCGCGACATTGGTACCCGTGGGTCAACTGGGTGAGGGCGTCCCGTACGAAACCCATGAGCAATATAACGACGCGTTGTTATCGGACGTTAAACACCAGCTTGAAGCCTACCTGGCCGGACGGGCAGGCTTGCCGGTGAAGTCGCTGGCTGAGCTGATTGAATTCAACGAGCGCAACAGCGGTCCGGGTGTGCCGGATCAACAGATGCTCACCATGATCAACGGGATGGATATCAGTGATGAGGCGCGCAATGAGTTATGGGCTGCCATCGGCCCGATTTTCAAAAGCACCATCGATAAGCCGCTGGCCGAGCATAAGCTTGACGCAATAGTGTCCAATTTTCACTCGTACAGTTACTACTACTCGGCAGTGGCCGGTTATCCCGGTATCTCCATGCCATCGGGAATGGACGACGAAGGGATGCCAACGGCTGTTCACTTTTATGGGGCAAATTTGAGCGAAGCCACGTTGCTGTCGGTCGCCTACGGGTATGAGCAGGCCTCCCATGCAATTAGGAAGCCTGCGTTTACACCCGGCCTGCGCTAGTCCGGATTACTTCAACCCATAACGAGCGGCGGGTTCACGGTGCGACAGGTTCGGGCCGAGGGCCAGCCGTGCGCTTTCGTAGGTGTCCCAATCGGCGCTGTCCGGCAGGGACGGAATCGTCACGGCTTCACCCTGGGCAAGGCCTGCCAGGGCGGCGTCCACCAGGTTCTCGGTGGTCATCACCATGGCTTCCGGCAGGTTGTTCACAGGCAGGCCGGCGATGTCCCAGAACTCCGTGGCGGTAGCGCCTGGCAGCACTACCTGGACCACCACGCCCTTGTCACTCAGCTCATGCTGCAGCGATTCGCTGAACGCCTGCACGAACGCTTTGGTACCGCCATACACGCCGTTCAGCACTTTGGGAGCGAGAGCGACAATCGAGCCGATATTGATAATCGTGCCACGGCCCTGGGCGACAAAGTTGGTTGCCGCGGCTTTGGCCAGGCGGGTCAGCGCCAGTACGTTCAGCAGAATCATCGCGTCCATTTTGTCGGCATCCGACTCCAGCAGCGAAGCCGTGGCGCCCACACCGGCGTTATTCACCAGCAGGCTGATACGGCTGTCTTCGTGCGCGATCCGGGCGATTCGCGCCAAGTCGGCTGGCAGATTGAGATCGGCCGCTATCACCTGCACGTCACGCTGGGTATTGGCTTTCAAGCGTGTTGCCAACTGCTCCAGACGTTGCTGGTTGCGGGCCACCAGAATCAGATCGTAGCCGGCACGGGCCAGGCGGTCGGCATACACCGCACCAATTCCTGACGAGGCACCGGTAATCAGGGCATAACCTTTGTGTTGCGACATGGCAGTTGCTCCAAATGGGCCGGGGAGGGGATCGGCCTTGTTGGAACCAAGATTATGGGTGTAATGTGATGGCTGCAATGTCATATATCCCTCCTTTAGAGACATGAGGTTTGGCCATGGTGTCCGTCGGTATTCTGCTTTTTCCCGGTTTCCAGGTGCTCAGCCTGTCCACCAGCAGCGTGTTCGAATTTGCCAACTTCGTGGTGGGGCGACCGTTCTACCGCGTGGACTTGTTGTCGGAGCATGGCGGGCCGATAAAAAGCTCCATGGGCTTTGCCATTGATAGCCTGGCGTTCGGGCAGCAGGTCTACGACACGATCCTGGTGCTGGGGGACAACGAACTACTTGAGCCCACTCCTGGCATGGTGGAGTACCTGCAAGCGTCATTGACGGCGTCGCGCCGGGTTACGTCGGCCTGCACCGGGTCGTTCCACCTGGCGGCGGCCGGCCTGTTGGAAGGGCGCAAGGCAACCACCCACTGGTACCACGCCATGACGTTTCGCCAGCGCTACCCCAACGTGAAGCTGGAGGAAGACCGGATCTTCACCGTCGATGGCCCGCTCTGGACCTCTGCCGGGATGACCGCCTGCATCGACCTGGCCCTGGCCCTGGTCGAGCACGATTTGGGCGTGGAAGTGGCTCGCGACGTGGCGAAAAAACTGGTGGTTTACCATCGCCGTGCCGGTGGCCAGTCACAGTTCTCGGCGTTGCTGGAACTGGACCCAAAGTCCGACCGCGTACAAACCGCCCTGGCGTGGGCCAAAGGGCACTTGCACGAGGACCTCTCGGTAGAACAACTGGCGCAAGCGGCACACCTCAGCCCGCGTCAGTTCAGCCGACTGTTCCGCGCCGAAACCGGGCAATCCCCGGCCAAGGCGGTAGAACACCTGCGCATTGAAGCGGCGAGGTTGATGCTCGAATCTGGCAGCCACTCCATCGACGTCGTCGCCCGGGAGACGGGCTTCGGTGACCCGGAGCGCATGCGTCGAGCCTTCCTGCGAGCGTTTGGCCAACCGCCACAAATGATCCGTCGGGCGCTGCAGTTGCAGGCGTGAGTTGATGGCCTTGCGCGCTATGCACCATTGGGCTGAGGTGTTGTTGGGTCAATAGACGCCGCTGTTGAATCCAGAAACCTTGAGATGATCCCTTTGGCGGCCGGTTGTGCCGGAGTGCTGGCGCGGCCCCGCACATTCATCCCCCAACCCGGCGCAAAGCCCGGGAAAAACACCAACCCTTCAGCCTCCAGGCGAAACGCCACACTCAAGCGGACAGCATCGTCCACATCGCCATGGCTTTCAAAACGTTGAAGGGCGTCCACTTCCACATCCGCTTCCCGGGCCAGGTCTTCCCGGCTCCAGCCCAGCATCAGGCGGGCCTGGACGCTGTGCCGTGGGGTGAATTGATGAAGGACGATCTGCTGTTCTACAGTGCTGCTCATTGCCAGAGAGGACATGGACTTTCTCCAGGTTCGACGGGGGAGGGCAAACTATACTGTGTTTTTGTACAGTTGTTTTGACCGCTCATCAACTGGATTTTCCGATAGCGCTGCCGCCGCTCTATTTCGCCCCTTCCAGGTAGGTGCTCGGTGACTGCCCAAGCACCCGGCGGAACATGCTGGAAAATGCCGCCGGGTTTTCATAGCCCAGGTCCAGGGCGATCCGGGTGACGCTTGCACCGCTGGCCAACCGCGCCAAGGCCTGCACAACACAGGCCCGCTGGCGCCACTGCACGAAGCTCAGGCCGGTTTGTTGGCGGAAATGCCGGCTGAAGGTGCGCAGGCTCAGGTGCGATTGTTGCGCCCATTGAACCGGTGACTGGTGCACGTCCGGCCGCTGCAGAAACGTCAGGCACAGAGCAAGCAGGCGAGGGTCCTCCGGCAGCGGGATATGCAGGGGCAAGTGCGTGGCGCGTGCCAGTTCATGCAACAGCAGGCTGACCAGCGCACCGTCGCGCCCGGCCTCGTCGTATTCCAGCGGCAGCTCCACCGCCTCCATCAGCAGCTGGCGCATCAGGGGGGAAACGTTGATGACGTGGCAGTCGGTGCCCAAGTCGGTGACGGCGTGCGGTTCGATATACAGGCTGCGCGTCGACACGCCGAGCATCAGCACTTCATGGGGCACTTGGGCGGGAATCCACACCGCGCGCTGGGGCGGCACAACCCAGTTGCCTTGCTGGGTGCTGACTTGCATCACCCCGGTGGCGCCATACAGCAACTGGCCGCGCCGATGGCTGTGGCGCTTGAGCAGATAGCCGTGGGGATAGTCGGTGCCGATTGCCACGACCGTTCGCGGGGTCAGGTCGAGCTGAGCGATGGAACCGTTGCGCATGGAGCTGATCCCGGAAGTGGCAATATCTCGCACATTATTGGCCGACATGCGCAAGCGGGCCAAGCCTTGAATCTCTATCGTCGACAGCTCTCCCTGATACTGAAGGCGATTCTCGATGTTCTATCTATTACTGGCACTGTTCGGCTGCATGACCGGCGTGACCGCTGTGCTGTTCGGCTTCGGTGGCGGGTTCGTGGTGGTGCCGTTGCTGTACGGCATGCTCAAGCTCAGCCGCGACGCGGGCGTGAGTGAATCAGCGATGCATATCGCGGTCGCCACCTCCACCTGCGTGATGATCGTCAACGCGCTGCTTGCCACCGGAAAACACCAGCGCAAAGGTAATCTGATTCGCCATTACCTGTGGCCGTTGGGCGGGTACATCGGGGTCGGCGCCGTGCTGGGCGCAGGGGCTGCAATGTTCGCCAGCGGCGATTTCATGCGGTACGCCTTTATCGCCTACCTGGCCATCACCATTGTCGATTGCCTGTTGCGCAGGGGCTTTCTCAGCCAGGACGACAGGCTCCAGCCACGACGCCTGAGCGGAGTGGAAGTGACGGGCGGCGGCATCGCCATTGGCCTGATCGCGACTTTCCTGGGTGTGGGCGGCAGCGTGATGACCGTGCCGCTGTTGCGCCGTTGTGGCTTGAGCATGTCCCAGTCCACGTCCATGGCTAATCCGCTGAGCGTGCCGGTGGCGCTGGCCGGTACGTTTACCTACATGCTCATGGCTGGATTCGCCAAGGTGCAATTGGGCACGTGGTATGTCGGCTATGTCGACTTGCTGGCGTTTGCCATCCTCACCCTGGGTTCGCTGCTGGGCATTCGCCTGGCCACGCCGTGGATCGGTCGCATCCCGGATGCACTGCATGCGCGGGTGTATATCGGGTTGTTGGGCGTGGTGATGGTGAGCATGCTGCTTTAGGTTTCCAACCCCGGCGCCTCGCGAATAATCAGGTGATCGAGGTTCTCGATATTGGCACTGAATACCCCGAACGTCTGCTCGGGGTTTTTCTTGCTTGGCACCTGTTTCAGCTCCGGCGTCACCCCGTAGAAGAAGCAATACAGCGCTCGATCACTGTCCACCGCGGCCTTGATCTGCTCCAGGAACGCCTTGCGCTTGCGGTAGTTCTCGATCAGTTTTTTGCTCAGGTAAACATTGATGGAGTAGGGCTTTTTGTCGAGCCAGGCTTTCTTTTCGAAGTCGATGCGAAAGCTGCTGGTGTAGTCCTTGATCTCCTTGATCTTGCCCCAGTAGATCAGGCCTTTATTGTCTTGCAGGTATTCGATCTTCTTGAAAAACGTCCAGTAGGTCGCGGTGTGATCGCCGATCTTCAAGGGCATGCTTTTGAGCTTGTCCTTGTCGCCGATATTGGACACGTAGCATTCCACTGGGTGGGCAAAGACGCTGGTCTTGTCCGGGGTAGTGTCGCTTGAGCTGTGAGACAAGGCGTAGCGGGTTGCCGGCGTTTTCGGTGGCTCTTGTGCGGTGCCACCCTCAGCACCGATGACCGGCGTTTTGCGTTCGTACTGGCGCCGCGTCAGGACAAATTCCGACGGGAAGTTTTCCTCCGGCCCATCCTCAGATTCGCCTTTTCCGGCAGGGCGACTGGCGTAACGGCAACCCTCGATATGCCGGGTGCTGGGGATGTTCTTGAAGTGGGGCGTACGCAGGTAATTGACGTTTTTTGCATTGAACGTGCCCAACACATTGCCCGCCGCAAACGCCGCCCGGCATTCATCGTTGGGGCACAGGAAACTGTCCTTGTCGGAATCGAAGGCGGCGGTTTCGTCGAAATTCAGGTCGCGCACGTCATAGATCGACAGCTTGTCGTCGAGACTCAGGCTGTAGGCCGTGTCGAATTTCATGGGGCTCGGGTCCGTGAGAGATTTCGCTATTAATAGCGGGATATCGAGCAAATATCAGTAGAAATTACGCACGGACCACCACACGCCGGCCACTCAGGAAACACAAGGTGCCTCCCACCGCCGTCAGCCCGCTGAGTACATAGAACATCGAGGCGGGCGATGCATTGATCAGCAGGTAGCCGCAGATCACCGGGCTCAGCGCCCCGCCAAATGCCGCCAGGTTTTGTGCGCCGTAATAACTGCCGCGCAGGGCGTCCGGGGCGATGGTGTCGATAAACAGGAACTCGGACGGGTAGATGATCATCTCCCCGAGGGTGAACACAAACATCGCGACACACCACGACACCAGGCCGTCCGCCATGCTGAAGCCGATCAACCCGGCAATAAACAGCGAGGTGCCGAGCACGATCCAGTAGCGCAGTTGTTCGCGCTTGAGGAAGCGGCCGATCTGGTACTGCATCAGGATCACCGTAATGGCGTTGCACGCCAGCACCGCAGAGAGAATTTTCAGCGCGTTCTCCGGCTTGTAGGCCACCAGCAGGAACTGCGACAGATACAGGGTGTAGCGCCCATGGACAATGGTGCTCAACAGGCTGCCGCTGGTGAACAGGATCAAGGTGCGATCGCTGCGCAGGGTCCTCAGGGTGCTGAGAAAACTTAAGGGTTTGTTGCTGTCGTCGCGCTGGGTCGGTGGGATGCCGATCATCAGGAACAGGCTGCCAAAGGCAATCGCGCTGGCGATCAGGAACGGTGCCAGGGGCATCTGCCCGGCAATCACCACGCCGAGCATCGGGCCGGTGGCGTAGCCGACATTGGTCAGGGTGTAGCGCAGGGAAAACACCTTGGCCCGCTGGCCCACCGGCAGGTTCTCGCTGATGATCGCCTTGGAGCCGATCAGGAACAGCGCCGAAGCGGCTTCGGTGATCACCAGGGTCAGGGTGGTCAGGTACAGGTTGCTGGCAAAGGTCAGCAACAAAAAACCGATGGAGCTGGAAAGCATCGCCAGTATCAGCAGCTTGCGCTTTTCCAGGCGGTCGATGATGTAGCCACCATAGAGGCCCAGCAGGGTGGCGATGAACACGGCGATGCCCATCAGCAAGCCGATATCTTGCTGGTTGAGGCCCAGGCGGGTGCTCAGCAACAGGGCGAGCAATGGGCTGGTCATGGCGCGGCTGACGACGATGGTCACCGAGCAGATCATCAGGCGGCGGATTACCAGGGAGTACGTGGCCACGGTGGGGCGGATGTCCTTATTCTTTTTTCAAGGCGATGAAGATCCAGTGTGGGAGCGGGCTTGCTCGCGAATGCGGTGTGTCAGTGCCAACTGTACCGGCTGATCCACCGCATTCGCGAGCAAGCCCGCTCCCACATTTAGATCGAGTTACTGGCCGGCATTGATGCTGATTTTTTCCACCGCACCCTGCTCCAGATCCCACTTCTTCAGAATCTTGCCGTACGTCCCGTCATCAATCATGCCCTGCAACGCCTCACTGATCGCCGTGACCAACTCGGTATTGCTCTTCTCGATCCCAAGCCCGGTGAACTGCTTGGAAATCGCCAGGCCCACCGGCTTGTACTTACCCTTGTCCAGCGACATCAGGTAAGGAATGGTTTCACTGCCCTGCATCGCCGCATCCAGACGGTTCTGCTGCAATTGCGCCCGGGCATCCGCCGAACCCTCGGTGCCAATCACCACGATGGCTGGCTTACCGGCCTTTTCGCAGTTTTCCTTGCTCCACGCGGCAATTTCCGATGGCCAGGTGGTACGTCGGCTGGTGCCGACTTTTTTACCGCACAGGTCAGTCAATTCCTTGAGGTCTTCACGCTTGGCCAGGGTGTACAGCTGCGGGCCGCTGGTGAAGTAGTCAATAAAGGTCACCGCCTTCTGACGCTCGGCAGTGTCGCTCATGCCCGACAGCACAATGTCCACGCGCTTGGTGGTCAGGCCGCTGAGCATTTGTTCGAAGCCGGTTTCCTGCCACTTGATCTTCACCCCCAAACGCTCGGCCAGGGCGTTGCCCAGGTCAAAGTCCAGGCCGGTGAGCTTGTTGGTGGCGGTGTCCTTGAAATCCATCGGCGGGTAGTTCGGCACGATGGCCGCGCTGATCTCACCCTTGTCCTTGATCGCTGCCGGCAATGCCGCCAAAACCGAAGTGGAGGCCATCAGGCCTACGAGCAAACTTGGAAGAAACAGATTTTTCATGGGGGCGTTCTCGTTAGTTTTTTAGTTAAGTGCGAACGGCAGAAATAAAGCTTTGGGTACGCGGGTTTTGTGGGCTTATTAGAATTTCTTCCGGGCTGCCGGCTTCCACAATCTGGCCGGCATCCATAAACACCATGCGGTTGGACACTTCGCGGGCGAAGCCCAACTCATGGGTGACCACAATCATGGTCATGCCGGTGGTGGCCAAATCGCGCATCACCGACAGCACTTCTCCTACCAGCTCCGGGTCGAGGGCTGACGTGGGTTCGTCAAACAACATCAGCTTGGGGCGCATCGCCAGCGCACGGGCAATTGCAACACGTTGTTGCTGGCCGCCGGACAACTCCACCGGGTACGCATTGCGCTTGTCCGCCAGGCCGACGCGGGCCAGCAACTCCAGCGCGTCCTCGGTGGCTTCCTTGGGCGAGCGCTTGAGCACCTGGCACGGGCCTTCGATGATGTTCTGCAACACGGTCATGTGCGGGAACAGATTGAAGCGCTGAAACACCATGCCGGTGGCCAACCGCTGACGGGCGATCTGTGATTCATTCAATTCGTGCAGCTTGTTGCCGACGACCCGGTAACCCACCAGTTCGCCGTCGACCCACAGGCCGCCCTTGTCGATTTTTTCCAGCTGATTGACGCAGCGCAGCAGGGTACTTTTGCCGGAACCGGACGGGCCGATGATGCACAGCACTTCGCCTTGTTCGACTTCCAGGTTGATGTCCTGCAACGCGTGATACTGGTCGTAATACTTGTTCAGGTTCACGGCCTTGACGATGCTTCTCATGGGGCAAATCTCCTCAGTCAGGGCTTACGAACGCTTGCCGGCGCCGCGGGCAAAACGACGCTCAAGGCGGCTCTGACCGAATGAAAGAACAGTCACCACCGCCAGGTACCAGATGCCTGCAACAATCAGCAGCTCCATGACCCGGGCGTTGGCGTAGTAGATGTTTTGCGCGTTGTGCAGCAGCTCCGAGTACTGGATCACACTCGCCAGGCTGGTCATTTTCACCATGCTGATGAACTCGTTGCCTACAGGCGGAATGATCACCCGCATCGCCTGGGGCAGAATCACCCTACGCAGCGCCTGAAGGCTCGGCATGCCGATCGACTTGGCGGCTTCGTACTGGCCGGTGTCCACCGACAACAGGCCGGCGCGCACCACTTCAGCGGTGTAGGCACCCTGGTTGATGCTCAGGCCGAGGAGGGCGGCCACGAACGGCGTCATCAGGTCCACGGTGTCGATGCTGAACAGGCCGGGAATCGCGATCACCGGGAAAATCAGCGCCAGGTTGAACCACAACAGCAGTTGCAGAATCAGCGGCGTACCCCGGAACAGCCAGGTGTAGGTGATGGCCACGTAGCGCAGGATCGGGTTGGCCGACATACGCATGATCGCCGTGATCACCCCGATCACCACGCCCAGCGCCATGGCCAGGATCGACATGATGATGGTGTTCACCAGGCCCCAGATGATCGCCTCGGACGTGAGGAACTGACCGATGTAGGACCATTCGATCTGGCCGTTGGCGAATGCACGCAGCAAGGCAGCCAGTGCGATCACGATCAACGTGGCAAAAAACATCCGCCCGTAATAGCGACGGGGCACGTGCTCGTACTGGGTGATATCGAACTGGTTCTCGGTCTGCTGGCGCTCGGCTTGCAAGCGCTCTGCCGGGGTTTGTTTCATGGTGACTCTCCAAAACAACTGAATACACTGATCGTTCCCACGCTCTGCGTGGGAATGCAGCAAGGGATGCTCTGCGTCCCCAAAGCGTGACGCGGAGCGTCACAAGAGGCATCCCCACGCAGAGCGTGGGAACGATCTTTAAATTCGAAAGCCGGTGTAGTTTTCTGCCCACTTCTGTTGCGCAGCCAGGGCCACCTTCAACCGCCCAATCTGCTCCCGCACCCGCTCCGGCGCCGTACCACCCCAACCACTGCGCGCCGCAATCGCCGCTTCCAGGGTCAGGCACTCACGCACTTGCGGCGTCAGCCGCGTATCCACCTCTGCCAACAACGCCGGCGAGGCTTCCCACAATTCAATTTCATGCTTCTCACAGGCCTGCACCAAGGCACCGGTAATCTCATGGGCCTCCTTGAACGGCACACCACGAGTGGCCAGCCAATCCGCCACCTCAGTTGCCAATGTGAAACCCATCGGCGCCTGACGCCGCAGCTCTTCCACCTGCACCTTCATCGTCGCGACCATCCCGGCCATCGCCGGCAGCACCAGCAGCAACGTATCCACGCTGTCCAACACACTGTGCTTGTCTTCACTCAAATCGCGGTTGTACGACAGCGGCAACGACTTGAGCGTGGACATCAACCCGGTCAGGTTGCCAATCAATCGCCCGGCTTTACCCCGCGCCAGTTCGGCAATGTCCGGGTTCTTCTTCTGCGGCATGATCGAGCTACCGGTGGCGTAGGCATCGTCCAACTGCACCCAGCGAAACTGCCGCGACGACCACAGGCAAAACTCCTCCGACAGCCGCGAAATATTCACCCCGAGCATGCCCGCCACAAACAGAAACTCCGCCACGTGGTCGCGACTGGCTACAGCGTCGATAGAGTTTTCGCACGGCCCGGTGTAACCCATCTCCTTGGCCGAATGCTCCGGCTGGCGAGCAATTGCAGAGCCGGCCATCGCCGCAGCACCCAACGGCGACAACGCCGTACGCGCATCCCAATCCACCAGGCGCTGCACATCCCGCAGCATCGATTGCGCATGAGCCAACAAGTGATGGGCGAACACAATCGGCTGCGCCTGCTGCAAATGGGTGAAGCCCGGGCAGATGCTCTCGATATGCTGCTCGGCCTGGTCCACCAGCGCCTGCTGCAACCCCAGCACCTCGGTGGTGATGGTGCGCGCGTGGTCCCGCAGGAACAGGCGTAAATCGTTGGCCGTCTGGTCATTACGCGAACGCCCGGCGCGCAACTTGCCGCCCAGGGCGCCCAAACGCTCGGTCAACACCCGCTCGATGAAGGTGTGCACATCCTCGTCATCCAGCGTCGGGTGCAGGCGGCCAGCGGCAAAGTCCTCACCAATCCGGTCCAGCGCTTCCAGGGTGCGCAAGGTTTCCGACTCATCCAGCAACCCGGCGCGCTGCAACTCACGGGCATGGGCCCGGGAGCCGGCCAGGTCGTAGGGCGTCAGGCGAAAATAGCGCTCGGGGCAACGGGACAGCGCCGCCAAAGCAGCAGACGGTCCGGACTTGAAACGAGCACCCCAGAGGCGATCGGTGGGCTGAGACATGGTGTTCCTCACGCTTGTTTTTAGAAGTGACAAGCCCGATGGACGTGGCTTGGCCTTATGGATTCGGAGGGCAGTAGCAAAACGAAAAGTCCTGATCGTAGTGTCAGGTTTTTAGGGGCGTTAAATCAGCCGGTAAAAGCTGTTCAACCCGCTATATTCAAGGTTGCCAAGGGCGGTTAAGTATGTTCATTATTGCCGCCCGGCGATGTTCATGGAGTAGGTCAAAGCCTGTTGAATATGGCACTTGAGGTCAACACGTATTATGGAAACCCCACTTTCCAATTCTGGAAACATACCGCCAAAACCCGGCACAAGACCGCCCCTGCAACTCAGCGGCCTGGACTTCAAATTGCTGCGGGTGTTCAAGGCTGTGGTCGAAGCGGGCGGCTTCAGCGCGGCGCAGAACGAGCTGAATGTGGGCCTGGCGGCGATCAGCAAGCAGATTTCCGACCTGGAAATTCGCATCGGCATGCGCCTGTGTACGCGAGGGCGGGAAGGGTTTGGCCTGACCGAAGAAGGCAAATTAGTCTATCAAGCGTCCATTGAATTATTTGCCTCGGTAGACAGTTTCAGAGACAAGCTTAGTTCGGCGCAGAATGAACTGATCGGCGACCTTAGTGTGGGCGTTATTGATAACACCGTCTCCGACGTTAATTCACCATTGATTAACGCGCTGGGAAGATTACATACAGAGTCGCCAAAAATAAGATTACGTCTACATGCCTCGCAACTGGACGAAGTTGAACGGGGCGTGGTGGAAGGGCGGCTGATTGTCGGCATCGTCCCGGTGTACCAGCGACGGGAAGAATTCGATTATTTCCCGCTGTACGAAGAAAAGTCCCACGCGTACTGCGGCGTCGGGCATCCGCTGTTTGAAGCGAGTGACATCAACGCAGATGTGTTGCGCCAGCATGAAGTGGTCAACCATCGTTACGCGATCCACAGCGACAAGGCCAACTTCGTCAGCTACGACAGTCAGTCCGCCTCGGCCTCACAGGTTGAAGCCGTGGCCATCCTCATCCTCACCGGCCGCTTCCTGGGCTTCCTCCCGGAACACTACGCCGCGCCGCTGGTGAAGGAAGGGCGCCTGCGCGTGTTATGCCCGGAGCAGATCCACCTGAGCACAGCGTTCAACCTTATCCTGCGCCACAACGCCCCACGAAGCCCGCTGGTCAAAGCCTTCGCAACGGCACTTGGCGTGGACCTCAAAGCGCCAATCTAACGAATTCACACCACCCTTAGAACCTACAGAGATCCCCTGTGGGAGCTGTCGAGCCCCAGCGAGGCTGCGATGGGATCAACTCGGTCTACCCGCAGACCATATCCACCCGCATCACCGCCGCAACTTGCCCAACTTCTTCTTCGCATGAAAATGCGCTTCCTGCGCCGCTACCAACAGCTACCTGTTCGGCTACGCTTGTCGGGTAGCTGCTATAGAGCTATGCAATAGAGCATCTGCAAACTATCATTCTTACCTGTCTTCCCATGCCTTAAGAGGTGTTCCTTATGTCTACTGGAACGATCTTCACCAATAACCGTACACAAAATATCCGCATCCCTGCTGACATGCGTTTTCCCGCTGGGGTGAAAACTGTAGAGGTGCGTGCCGTGGGGCGCGAACTGATTATTTCGCCGGTTGAAAACACTTGGGACAGCTTTTTCCTTGCAAGCGAATCGGTATCTGATGATTTTATGGAGGAGCGCGCCGACCAAACCCAGCAAGAGCGAGAGTCCTTTGATGATTAAGTACATGCTTGATACGAACATCGTGATCTACATCATCAAGCGTCGGCCTATGGAAATACTGGAAAAATTCAATGCGAATGTAGGTCGTATGGTGATCTCTTCGATCACCCTTGCGGAATTGATGCACGGGGCCGAAAAAAGCCAGTTTGTTGAGAGAAATACTCGGGCGGTGGAGGACTTCATCTCCCGGCTTGACGTCATTCACTACGATGACAAGGCCGCTTTTCACTACGGCTCGATCCGCTCCGATCTCGAAAAGAAGGGCACTCCAATCGGCGTAAATGACCTGCACATCGCGGGCCACGCCAGAAGCTCAGGATTGGTCTTGGTGACTAACAACGAAGGTGAGTTCAAGCGAGTGAATGGCTTGATCGTGGAAAACTGGATCGCCGCCTAAGGCAGTCAATCCAGCGCACACAGATAGGTGGTCCAGGCGATTCAGCGTTGCTTGATTCGTTTCTCCTTCGCATGAAAATGCCGAAAATGCGCATCCTGCGCCGCCGCCAACAACTCCCGATCCCCGCGCGTATCACCCCAGGCCCTGAGCCGATACTCCCCCAGATCCCCATAAACCGCCTCAAGCCGAAGTACCTTATTCTCACACCGGCAATTATTCCCCGTGAGCTTGCCCGTCAATACTCCGTCAACCACCTCAAGCTCAGTGCCTATCAACCGGATCCCAAGCCGATCCGCAAACGGCTGCAACACCAACGCCGGCGACGCCGAACACAGCGTCACCACCGCCCCGGACTTCACCTCATCGGCCACCGATTGCAGCCCGGTTGGGCGCATCAGCTTGTTCCAATACGCCTGGCAATACGCTTCCGCTTTCTGCTGAACCCACGCCTTGTCCACGCCGGTCATAAAGGTGCGGATCAACTGCGCCTTGAGCTCATCACGGCTGATGACGCGCAACAGAAACTGCGCGCCAGGCACCGCCAGCTTCACCATCCTGCGCACGAACTCGCCTTTACCAAAGGCGAACTTCAGGAACGGCACGAAGCTGTCGTGGTGGGTCAGGGTGCCGTCGAAGTCAAAGACGGAGAGCACTTTGGCATCCAAGGGGCCGGATTCGAGCATGTCTGGGTTCACGGGCGGGTCTCGATTATTTGGAGCGGGTCATCTGGTGTTCTGACAGGGACTCGCCTGTACGGTTCAGGCGGAAGACGGTGATCTGCCAGAGCGATCGCTCTCTCTGTTTTCTCGGACGCGAAAATCACGCGTCTGGTTGATCGGCGCAGTTTACTACCTCAAGGTCCATGGTTGGGCCTTCTCGAACCAATCCAGCGCGCGGTCCGGCGTCCAGCATGCGGCATAAGGCGAAATTTCCTACTCATGACTCGTACCGTTTAAAGCGAAGCGTCCGATATTTCCTATTTTGTATTTTTCGTAAGGTGCCCTTCAAAACAACAGGGCGCTTACCTTATGGCTAACCACGGCTACATGACCATCAGCGGCAAATCCCAGGGCCTCATCTCTGCAAGCTGTTCGACTCAGGACTCCATAGGCAACAAGTGCCAGGACGGGCACCGCGACGAGATAATGGTGCTGTCCTTCCACCACAATATGGCCAACCGCGGAAACGTCAGGGCATCGAGTCACGGCCCGATTGCTATCACCAAAAACATCGACAAGTCATCTCCTTTACTGGCGGTAGCGCTTTCCAATAGGGAAGAGCTTAACTGTGTCATTAATTTTTACCGTATTGCTCAAACGGGTTGGCACGAAAAGTACTACAGCGTCGATATTCGAGGCTGCATCATTACCGACCTCACCGTCGACGTGCCGCATTCTGTTCTGCATATTGACGCCGAGCCACAAGAGCATGTTGCGCTTCAATATCGGGAAATTATCTGGACTCACCATCAAGCCGGAACAAGTGGTTTCAGCACTTGGGAGACGGGTCGGTGACTATTGAAAAGAAAAAACAGAATCCGACGTTTCACGATATCTGGATGGTTAGTCAGGCGGGTGCATACTTGACTAATCAGGCATGTGCGATAAGTGCACGCCATATTAAAATTGGAACTGTTCGGTTGCAGTTCAATCGGGAGGTGGCTTATTACGCTCGAAGCATTGTTAGGGATGTCGAGGAAGGCAAGAAGAGTGTTGATCAAGGTTTGCTGGAAATAAAGAACGAACAAAAGAACTTGATGTATCAGTCTCTGGAGGTGGGGAGGAAAGGCGTTGGGGTTATTGCGGGCGCTCTCCAATTTGCGACAGGTGCAGGGATTTGCTACGCCTCGGTTGGAACGCTGTGTGTGCTGGCGGGCATCCCGATTATGGCGCATGGGGCTAATAATATGTATGAGAACGGTCGCAGTTTAATTGATGGGCAGGGAGACACAGCGGGGCCGGTGAGGAGTGGGTATCACGCTGCAGCGAAATCACTTGGGTACGGTGAGCGTGAAGGTGACATGGCGTATGGTGGCGCTGATATAGGAATGTCGATTTACAGCCTTACCAGGCTTGTGCTAAAGCCTGATGCTTGGCGGTTATTTAGATATATAAGAGCAGATAAACAGAGGGCCTATAAAACCATGGGGGGAACAGCTTTGGGCGTGGAGGCTTATATCGACTATGAGACAGGTAGACAAGTATATAAAAGGCTTGATGAGTGATTGTAATTTTGGGTTTATTTCTTTTGATGGGTAGCATGTGGTCCGCTTACGCGTTGAAGGTGAAGTTTTCTGGGGGAAATCTGAATCATGTAAAGCTGTATTTTTGCTTGATATTTAATGGTTTTTTTGTGATTACTTACATGGATGTTATAAAGTATGATGATTTTTTATATTTGGGGTATAGGCCCGATATAACGGTGGGTTACCCAATTATTGATTGGATTGCCTTAATTGGGATATTGGCTCACGCATTTGCACTTCCAATGAAGTGGAAGGTGAAGCGATGGTTTTTGAACGATAAAAAAGAAGGTGACTGACTGGAGGGGCCGTCCGAGCAGTTGCTCGGACGGATCAAGCACAAAAGGTCAGCGCGCCGTATGACCTGAAAAGCGGAAATATTCCGCGACCTTCCGCAACCAATTTCTGCTCGGGGGCGCCCGACGGCGAGTCCTGTTGAGCAATAGGTAGGGCATATCCCGGAGCCGAATCCAGCCTTCATCTTGCCAATGCAGAAGGCTCAACGACATTTCAGGCCAATCCAGCAAGCTCAACATCGGACGGTCTGCGGACCTTGATTGATGCTCATCGCGCAAAGTGGGAACCACTTGATGAGTCAGCCATTCCCGCAGCAGGCGATGCCCAGGTGTGTAGTGATACACCAGCAGCGCATACACCCCGGACTCACTGATCATCAGCATGTTCTCAGGTTGGCCGTGATATCGAATTTCCAGGGTTTGGCGCTGATCCTCGTCGAGCTTGCTGACCTTGCGATCATCCAGGTACAACCCCATCAGACGGCCGAGGTCGCGAGCACAGAACCATGGCTGGTTCTCAAGGAGTAGAGCGTGCAGGTGCAGGTTATGGCGGGTGAAGACAGTAGGCAGAAAGGGTTCATGCATGAAACACCTCCGAGCCGGAGCGTGTTTGAGAGATGGTGCAGGTACAGCTAACGTTCTTCGCAGGGATCGCAAAGTATCCAGGCATTTCCGTTACCTCTGGTTGCTTTCTTAGGGCATGCGTTATGGGTGTCGGGAGCTAAGAAACCCACCAGAGACGGGCCGGACATATTCCCCTTTCGGGTCTTGTATTCGCCCACTCCCGACATAACGGGGATTTTTTCACAGGCGTAGAGAAACCGCTGGCGAAAAAAAGCCGCATGGCTGTCGGGTGCGGAGGACCGCTCTGGTTGAGGCGTTTCTTAGGCGCCGAGTGGTGAGGGTAGGTGGGCGGTTGGAGGTCGTCAAGCTCTCAGAATTATCATTCCATTTCAGTTGATACGTGCTGACTATCGATTTCGGGGTTGATCATTTTTTGGATTTCAGCCCGCAATGTGTCTCTGTTTTTCGTCTGGCATTCCCAGATAATTGATACGCGCCAACCTGATACTTCAAGCGCTCGTTTAGCCTTCATGTCTCGTTCAACATTTTTTGCGAGCTTAGGTAGCCAAAAATCCAGTCTGCTTTTAGGTGTGTACGCGTATTTGCAGCCAGGGTGTCTATGCCAGAAACACCCGTGAACGAACAAGCATAATCGATGCTTCGGGAATACCAGGTCTGGTGTTCCCGGTAAGTCCTTTCGGTGTAGACGATAGCGAAGCCCTAGGTCATGGCACGCCGATCTAACAATCATTTCGGGCTTGGTATTTTTTCCCTTAATTCTGGACATGTTCTGAGAGCGTTGTTCTTGGGTGATGACGTCTGCACTCATTGAAGTCTCACCTCATGGGGAGCTAATTTTTAGATGTTCATCTACGCAGTTTCGGAAAGCTTTTTCTGTAGAGGCTCTACCAAGTCTTTTCAGGAGAAAATATGACTGTGTGATCGTCGTCCACGATTTCTTTAGGTGATCAGGCTGTAGGATGGCTGGGCGGTCACACTAAAATTGACGTGTTCGTCCGGCCATCACGCTTTGCATTGGTCGTCCGCTTGCCATTTATACGAAAGCAACTGATCGATTTCACTTGTCCGATGAGTCGGTAGGCGTGTGAGGAGGTCCTATAGATTCCCTTCGGAGCATGGCCACTTACCTACGCAGACTACTAGCAACTGCTTGATCGGCGCTACCGTATTCAGCGCTATAAGGCCTGCTACGGGCCACGCACTCGCCTAGCGCAGGGCCTATTCAGCGAGCATGCTCTGTTATCTGCTTGCAGTTCTAAGAGCTTGCGTCTCGCACGGTGCATGCAGTCGGCATTGCTCAGCCCGAGTTCCAATCAGGTCTCGAATCAACCCCAAATCCTCTCTGACTAATTTTTCTTCTATTGAGGATGGGTGTCCGCCATAAAAACATCGTACCAACTGCTGGCCTTTTGCCGTATTTCAGTTCAGCCTTACGTAGCCCAATAAATAAAATGGCCTCAAAATTACGACGCCCAGATGTGGGCAGCGGGAACGAGTTTGTTGTTCAACAGCTTCGCGATGACCGGATTGGCAAGGTGATCGCACCAAGAAAAATGAGAAATATTGGATTCAGGCTACGATCCAATCGGGACAAGCCTTAGCAGTCAGGGAAAACGCATGAAGCTGGATGTAGAACAAAAGGACGTGATTGAAGCATCGGCAAATCAGTGGATGCTGGTCAATGCGGGACCTGGCACCGGAAAGACTGAGGTTTCCGCGCTTAGGCTAGTTCATCTATTGCGCCAAGGACTGTATCCCGCACAGATTTTAGTACTGAGCTTCTCTAGTAGTGCGGTACGCACCTTATCTCGTCGTATCGATTGCTTGAACCTATTGGATGACGCGATCACTGAGGATCTGCGGCATCTCACAATCCGTACTTTTGACGCATGGGCTTTCCGACTATTGAGGCAGAAAGGTGGTGAAGCAAGAGCTCTCCTAGGTCGATCTTATGATGAGAATATTGCGGAGGCTACTAACTATCTCAATGACGATGACGCATATGAAATGCATGATCGTCTTAGGTCTATACGGCATGTCATTGTTGACGAGTTCCAAGACTTGCCGGGTATACGCGCAGATTTGGTTCTCGCTCTGCTGAATCGTCTTAATTGCGGTACTGCGGATCCAGTTGGGTTTACAGTGCTTGGTGACCCAGCGCAGGCGATCTATAGATTTTCGGAACGAGCGTCCGATAATGTACCGGCTGAAGATCCGTGGGTAAAGTTGAAGCGTAGATTTGCAGATGGATTGAAAGAAATCGAACTGACTAGTAACCATCGCGCGACACCTCTCCTCGCGACACAAACAGAGTTCTTGAGGGGTGTTCTTCGCAATGAAGATCTGGATGGTAACGAAAAGCTACACGCGGTCCGAAAACATCTAGCATCTTTACCATTGAAAGATTCCACCGCAAAAATCGGACCGGATTGGCTCGCTGAATTGCCTGACGGCTCAGCAGCAATTCTGACACGCACTAACGGAGAGGCCATCCTATTAGTGCAGATGCTAATGGGGCAAAGCCGAGGTGCACCACAAAAAACTATTGCTTTGCGACTGGCCGGCCGTTTACGTGCCATTCCAGCCTGGGTTGGGGGGATATTGAGCCCTTTGAAAGTATCAAAACTAACAGCCACTATCTTTAAAGTAGTGTATGCCAACGCACTTTCTCGTCTCGGGCCCAATGGAGTGATACAGCTACGCCTGCCTGACTTAGCTACCTCTTGGCAACGGCTTCTGAGAGCCAGCGGAGGTTCAGATACTGATACGTCAGTGGATATGGAAAATCTGAGAGAACGGTTTGCTTGGCCGGACAGTTTTCAAGAATCTCAGATGGATGATAACGAGCCAGCGGTATTTGTCACCACGATTCATCAAGCCAAAGGTATGGAGTTTGATCACGTCTCGCTGCTCGATATTCGGCTTTCGCACGGTAACGAAGCCGAAGAAGGAGAAACGCCAGACGATCCCGAAGAAGAGGCCAATGTTAGTTTTGTGGGTATCACACGCGCTGCTCACAGTATTGAACGGCTAAGTGCAGATTGCATCTGGACGCCACCGTACGAATACAAGCTTAGGAGCAAGAGAAAGCGTTATGTTTCTTGGAGAGGAATGATCAATATTCAATTTGGGCTTTCAGGCGATATAGATTCAACCTCCTTCGTTTCAACGCAATTACTTGGCAGTGACGAAGCTGTGAGCCAAGTGCAGGCACTCCTCGAGAATCGAGGGAAAACGCTATGTGGCCGGAAAGTGGAGCTTCGCAAGAGAGATGCAGAGAAAATTATCGACCTAAGGTATAAGATTTTTGTGCTGGAAGATGATGGCAGCGAGTCACTCATCGGATTGACCACCAAACAGTTCACAGTAGACTTATTGGAGTTGCTGATGGAGAAAAAAATCAGCCCTCCGTTCAAACTTTATAACATGCGAATTTCTGATGTTGTCACCCTCACGGCGCCTATTCGTTCCGAGGATTCTATTCCTGAACCGTGGCGAAGCAGCCGCATCTGGCTTGGCATAACCCTAATAGGAACTGCAGGTTTCAAAGGGATCAAACGAAAAGGAGCCTGATATGAAACAGGGAAAAAGCCGGAAACAAGCGGCACGAGCAGCTCTGGTAGACATGACATCTTCACTCTTGCACGGGCCGTTTCAATTCGATGAAATATTGGAGTCGGCCCCGGTCGACACCTATCTCACCGGCATACTTTGGCCAAGGGGAACGCTTGTAGGGCCTGAGGCTGATGACGATGATGTTAATTGTGACGCCAAAGGAGGGGAGGCGGGGAACTCCTCCGATTTGGAGCAAGGAATACCGGGATATCGAGCTATTCGGCCTTGCTCAATCGGCATGACCTTTTCAGTAAGTCAGAGAGTCCCTTTGACCATCTCTTTGGATCAGACCGCTAGATACGAGCCTGTCGAAATAAACGTTGAATCTGATCCGGGAGAGGCTGCGGTCGGAGCCATTTTTGATATGGGAAAAACGCGTCGTTGGGCTCGTAAAGTTCTTAACTACTCCCTCGTGATTCCAGCAGACCAAGCGGCGGGAGACCATACTCTGAATGATTTCCGAGACGCGTCAGGGAATGTGATCAGAGATCTCCGTCTTTCTGTGCGTATGCGCCTTCGACACATAAGTGGTCAGTCGGTTTTCACTTTTACCTTAGTCAATGAAGAAAAGGACAGTCCGGATAACCTTCGCGACAGCAGTTGTTTGTTTCAGGCAGGACTGGTCGTGCGCGCAGTCAATGATGAGTTGGGAGCGATTCAGCCGCGTAAGGGCCAGATCATCGATGATGCGGATGAAGATGCACTTTGCAACGCTCTGCTTTATCGGAATGTGCACGAATTTGCAGTTGGACATGGTATTGCCACAGTGTGGGATGAACCGAACAATATGCTCGTCAAAGAGGTTCGCACGGCTTGGCTGCCAATTACCAGTGTCCGAGGGACAAGCCCAGATGGACATGCGCTTCTAAAGGATTTCGTAGCGGATCACCCAGATGGCTTGAAAGCTGCTTTTCTTGGGCAGGAGGGAGCGCGTAGTACCGTCACACACTCTCTGGCCTCTTTTGTTCTTTGTTACCAGCAATGGATCAAATCGGTGCTTGTTCCGAACGTCGCCGAGTTTGACGATAAGCTGGGCAAAGCTGCAGCACTTAACCTAGAGCGTTGTGAATCCGTCCATAGACGTATGCAACACGGTCTGACGATGCTGCAACAGGATGATGATGCTTGGACCGCCTTTGCTTTAGCCAATCAAGCGATGGACAAACAGTCGCGTTATGCATCCAAAGATGAACAAGCGCGGCCACTGGTCTGGCGGCCATTCCAGCTTGCTTTTATGCTGCTGGTTTTGCCCGGCATAGTGAACCCGGATCTAGAAGACCGCTCCTGCATGGATCTTTTGTGGTTTCCAACCGGTGGTGGTAAAACCGAAGCCTATCTAGCGCTAACCGCATTCCAGATATTTCATCGACGCCTTATTAGCCAAGTAGCTAGAAGCCAGGGAGGAGTGGACGTTCTGATGCGTTACACTTTGCGGCTTCTGACGGTACAACAGTTTCAACGTGCCGCGGCGTTGATACTCGCTTGCGAAACTCTGCGTAGTCTAGATAGTCGCCTTGGTATAGCGCGAATCAGTCTTGGCTTGTACGTAGGGGACGGTAGTACCCCAAATAATATGGAAAAGGCCCGCATGGTGCTTGAAGAAGAGTATCTCGGTCAGAAGCCGACATCAACTCCTCGACAATTGCTCCGCTGCCCAGCATGCGGCAACGATCTACACGCAAGCGCTTTCAGAGCGCATCCTTCCGAGCCGCGGATTGATATTACGTGCGAAAACACGTTGTGTGAAACACAAGGGCGCGTGATCCCTGTTCTTACCGTCGATGAAGCTATATTCGCGTCACCACCATCACTTCTGATCGGTACCATCGACAAATTTGCGCAGATACCTCGCTCAGCGAAAATGAGACCTTTGTTTGGTTTGGATGGCGGTGAACCTCCAGGC
Organism: Pseudomonas sp. Ag1; assembly: GCF_000278565.1. NCBI lineage: Bacteria > Pseudomonadati > Pseudomonadota > Gammaproteobacteria > Pseudomonadales > Pseudomonadaceae > Pseudomonas > Pseudomonas sp. Ag1. Next base: position 30,958 of record NZ_AKVH01000084.1, on the reverse strand, counting down.
TTGATCATTCAAGATGAACTCCATCTAATATCAGGACCACTGGGATCAATGGCCGGGTTGTACGAGACAGCGATTGACATGCTTTGCACTCGCGGTACGGTTAGACCAAAAGTGATCGGTTCAACGGCTACTATTGGTCAGGCGGCAGCTCAGGTGCGCGCTCTATTCGACCGCAACGTGCTGCAGTTTCCTCCTCCAGGCTTTGACGAGGATGACTCTTTTTTCGCTGTTCGGGACACCGTCGGTTCAGATCGTCTATACGTCGGGCTACCTACAGCGGGCCGAAGCCCTAAGTTTGCTTTACAGGCTCTAATGGCCGCGTTACTACAGTCGGCGCATACCTTGGTGGAAAGGGGAAGTGCTGACTTTGAAGCAATCGATGCTTATTGGTCTTGTGTAGCCTATTTCAACAGCCTTCGAGAACTGGGTGGCGCGCATGTCTTAATGCAGGACGACGTACCTCGTCAAATGGCATTTCTTGCCACAAGACTGGGAGTTTCTGTTCGACCACTTGAAGGCCAGCCAGTTGAGCTTAGCAGTCGCAAATCATCCCGTGAGTTGCCCGGTGTTTTACAGGCTCTATCTGCGACGCTACATGATTTTCATGATGCGTTGGTAAAAGGTGAAGTCACGGACCAGCCGGAAGATACCGTACTTGCATCCAACATGATCTCGGTAGGTGTTGATGTGCCTCGACTTGGCCTAATGGTCGTCAATGGGCAACCCAAGTCCACAGCAGAATACATCCAAGCAAGCAGTCGTGTGGGGCGAAGCGGGCCTGGCTTAGTCTTCACGCTATACAACTTCAGCCGGCCTAGAGATCTCTCTCACTTCGAACACTTTCGGGCCTACCACAGCGCTTTGTATCGAAGCGTGGAAGCAACAAGCGTTACGCCATGGGCGCCTAGGGCTCAGGATAAAGCCTTGCACGCAGTGGTTGCTTCTGTGATTCGTCATCTCGTACCAGGTATGTCAACAGATGAAGGTGCCCTGCGGTTCGATGCAGGTGCTCCTGAAGTGCTTGCACTGTTGGACCGGATTCTTACTAGGGCATCAGAAGCCACAGATGGGGTTGAGGAAAGTGCAACCTTGGCCGGTCTGCAAGCTATTGTTGAGCGGTGGGAGTTGCAGGTTACAAACACTAAGGCTGCCAATAGAAGATTGTTGTACTGGAAAAGACCAGCACCGTTTGGTCGATCCTTGCCACACCTGATGTGTTCAGCTGAGGAAAGCACCGGCGGTGCGGGGCAGGCGTGGCCAACACCGGGGTCAATGCGAGAAGTAGAACCGTCGTGCGCCTTCGTATTGAAGTCCATTATTCCCAAAATCAGAGATCAGTAATGGCCATTTTCAAACGGACAGAAAATCGCTCAGCCAGCGCGACGCCAACTGCTCCGGGCAGTCTTGGAGTAGAACCTGTAGGTCGCGTTCGTCGTTCCCAATTGATTTCGACATACGGAGTTGGAGCAATTGTCGATCTTGAAAAGGGCTCGTATATGCCTATGGGGCTGGAAGATTGGGATAGATCCACTAGGTCGCCAGCGCTGTCGATTAACGAGGATCGGTTGCAGGTTTTACTGGGGGTTGACCATTTTCGTTTGGCTCCAATTACAAAAGACCTCGTTCCGTCACGTCAAGTAGACCCTAAGCACGCTGTACCAGTCATACGTTTTCCAAAGTGGCATCAATGTCCGAAATGCTTTCGAATTGGAAGAGAGGGCGCGCCGTTTGAGTTGGCGGCAAATGGTTGTGAGCTCGAGTGTCGCGGACATCCCTCCCCATTACTTACTACTCCTGTTCGTTTTGTGGTCGCCTGCAGTAAGGGGCATATTGATGACTTTCCTTGGGAGTGGTGGGCACATCGTCGTCGCGAAAGTGCCTGTGAACGCCCTACCCTCGAGCTCAAGTCGGATGGTAAGTCTGCCGCGTTAGCTGATATTTATGTCCAATGCAAAAATTGTGGGGTAAGAGAGTCCCTCGGCGACGCTTTCCGCCCTGAAGCCATGAAGGGGCAGACCTGCCGAGGAAGTCGTCCGTGGCTACACGATCGAGAAGAGGGGTGTGACGCTTCGCCAAGGGTCATCCAGCGCGGCGCGTCCAATGTACACTTTCCGGTTGTCGCATCAGCGTTGTCTATTCCGCCTGCGTCAGAGGCTGCCTTTCAAATTATTGATGATCAGTGGCTTTCTTTGGGCGGATTACCGGAGGAGGCCGTTATTCCGACCTTGACCGGTATCGCCAAGTCACTAGACGTGGATTTTTCGACGTTACTGATTGCATATAGAGAGAAACAGAGGCTACTCGACGGCGCCGTAGAGCGAACGGAGATCAGCTCGCGGCGAGAGGAGTATGAAGCGCTATCCCGCGACTGTAACGATAAAGCTTTCGCAGGGATAATGCCGCAGTTCTGCAATCGGATAAATGACGCTCCAGAACCTCTGTCGAAATGGTTCGATATCGTCGGGGCGGTATCTCGGTTACGCGAGGTACGTGCGTTAGTTGGATTTACACGAATCGAACCTTATCCTGTTAGCTTGGAGAATATTCGGGATGCTCTTAACAGGGGCGTGATATCACCTTTGTCAAAGAGTCCTCGGAAATGGTTACCGGCCACAGAGATTCGAGGCGAGGGCATATTTCTCAGGTTTCGAGCAGATGCAATTGATGCATGGATCAATGCCAATCCGAATGTTTTAAATCGAATTAGAGCGTTAGAGCACCGCTCGGTAATGATCGCATCAGAGCGTAGCTATGAACGGGACTATACAATATCAGCCAGACTCCTTCTCGTTCATTCGTTCGCGCACGCACTAATCCGGACAATTTCGGTGGATTGCGGTTACTCATCGTCTTCATTGCGTGAGCGTCTGTACGTAAGTGAGGCTGATGGCGCGTTGAATCCCATGAATGGTGTTTTAATATACACAGGTTCTCCAGACTCTGAAGGCAGTCTTGGGGGGTTGGTTCGACTTGCGGATCCCGTTCAACTTACTCGGGTGATCATGAAGACAATTCGTTCTTCCCTCTGGTGCGGTAGTGACCCTGTATGCTCGGAAACAGAGCCGGAACAGTCAGGTGACAAAGTGAGTGGGGCTGCCTGCCACTGCTGCCTCCTCATTCCTGAGACCGCGTGCGAAAAATTTAATCGCGAGCTTGATCGCACTATGTTAGTCGGCTCTGTGGCTACGGAAAAAAATGGAGGCTGGTTAGGCTTCTTTGCAGATGCCAACTTGGAGTAAGTAATGGCTATTCTGATCCCCGAACAACCTAAAGACTGCACTTACAGCGAGCGAGTTTTATACGAACGTATGGGGCGAGAGCTGGACAATGAATGGATTGTCTTGCACTCACTTGGTCTACATGGACATGAAACAAAGATCTGGGGTGAAGCAGATGTTGTAGTTCTTTCTACAAGGGGATTTTTCGCGCTTGAAGTCAAAGGTGGGAGAGTTGCTTGCAAGGATGGAGTGTGGCAGTTTGGTGATCCTTCCCGTAAATCTTATAGCAAGACAGAGGATCCTTGGACGCAATCAAAAGGAACTATGTTCGCGGTGCGAAAACGTCTAAGCGAAGCAGATGCTAGATTCAAAGATTTATTGATTGGCTTTGGCGTGGTAATGCCCGGTGAACGATTCACTACGACAGGAGCAGAAATCGAGCCGGCAGTTTTACTTGATAAGCGCGAATTCAATAACAAATTGGGTTTCTACATCGGGAAGTTGGAGCGGCACTGGGCTAATGTCTATGAGTCCAAGCATGGGAGGAAGGCGCGGTTGCCTAGCAAGGAGGACGTTCATGCAGCCCGACGTATCTTACGTCCAGACGTCGTGTCTACTTACAGTCTCGGGAGCTACCTAACAGGTGTCGATGCAAGGCTTGTCGAACTAACAAATGATCAAATACGTGTATCACGTCGAATGGCCGCAAATCCTAGAACAATAGTCCGAGGTCAGGCAGGTACTGGCAAAACTGTCATCGCTATGGAGCGAGCACGACAGCTCGCGGCTCAAGGCAAACGGGTTTTGTTTCTTTGCTTCAATCAGTTATTGGCTAAGCATCTACGTCTTACGCTCGAAAGTGGATTGGTCGGAGACCTGATCGAAATTAGACACGTACATGCGCTGTATAGAGAGGTCATTGATCGCGCCGGCTTAGGTAAGTTGCTTGGTCAAGCGAAGGATGAGCAACATCTCTTTGCGGAAGTTTTTCCCTCGGTATTCCTTGAGGCGGCCATTGACTGCGAGCTACCTGCATGGGACGCGCTGGTGATTGATGAGGCTCAAGACCTGTTAACTCTAGATAACTTGGATGCCTTTGACTACATGTTGGGCGGGGCTGGCCTGAATCGTGGTAATTGGCATATTTTTTTCGATCAATTGCAAAATATTTATGGAGTTGATATTCAGGATATGGTCGAGCGTCGACTATCTGAAGCACAACCCGCCTATGACGATCTGTTCGAAAACTGTAGAAACACCAAGCAGGTGGCCGTCCAAGGGTCGATCATCTCGGGAATTGATCTGGCAATAGTAGGTGCGCCGGAAGGGCCCGCGAGTGATAATATCTATTATAGTGATCAGCGGGACTTTCTTGTGCTCTTGAACACACTAGTTACTCACTTGCTCACTCAAGACATATCGCCTGGAGATATCGCTATACTTTCGACTAGGCGAAGAGAGAATTCCTCTATTTCAGGCTTAGCTAAAATCGGTGGGCAAATACTAGTCGATGTGGCTGAGTCTAGTTTTGGTGATATGGTGTTCTCAACTATGCATTCGTTCAAAGGTCTTGAACGTAATGTTGTCATTGCTATTGATATGAGCGAAGTCGGGCAGCTAGCTTGGTCTATGCTGCATTATGCTGGGCTCTCTCGGGCGAAAACTCTGCTCTATGTGTTTTTGCCTGGATCTTTAAAGTCTACTTACTCAGCACAGGCAACTAACTATGCGCGCCGGTTGATTGAGCGGTATTAGGGATGTCTCAGGAGTTTTGGTGGGCCAAAATTGCTAAATTCTTCCATGAAGACTCCTCCCGTAAACTAGGCGGGCTGCCGCGCGATCAGTCTTGTGGCGCCGATATCGGTGATTTATTGAGCGCACGTTTGATAAAATTCATCTCTGTGTCACACGGAACTGGCCGATACTGGTGCATCGGTCACGTCGAGTAGGGTTGGGGCGCTCAGATGTCTAGTGAAAAATCGGGCGCGCTGGGGAATACTCTATAAAATATAGGTTCGATGACTAGAGCAATCGACCTTAAGATGATAACGCTGAAGAGCTAATTATCACCCGGAGTTAGCTTTTTGCCTGAGTGGGCAGTAATGAGAATAGCTTTGGCATACATTCCAAAATTCTGGGTAAGTTGACTCGATATCTGTATCCGTCCGGCCAAGTCACCTACCCAGCACCGCAAAGCCAAGACATGGTGTGCACTTAAATTTAAGTGGGCACCAGTTCTAGCCTTTTAAGCGGGTATTTCATGCAGCCAACACGCCGTTCCTATTCCAAATCCTTCAAAGCCCAAGTCATTCAAGAGTGTGCCCAGCCCGGCGCTTCGATTGCCAGTATCGCACTCGGCCATAGCCTCAACGCAAACCTCATCCACAAATGGATTCGGGTGCTCGCGCAGAAAAGCACGGCGCTGCAACCTGCATTTATTCCGTTACCCATTCCGCTGGCAGGAGCAAGCTCTCAAGCTACATCGTCGAATATCTGTGTTGAAATTCAGCACCCGCGCGGCACCGTAAAAGTTAACTGGCCAACTGAAAACGCTGCTGCCTGCGCGACCTTTCTTCGAGATCTGCTGCGATGATTCGCATCGATTCCATCTGGCTCGCCACCGAGCCGATGGACATGCGCGCAGGCACCGAGACTGCATTAGCTAGGGTGATCGCGGTGTTCGGTGCGGCGAAGCCGCACTGCGCTTATCTGTTCGCCAACCGCCGCGCCACTCGCATGAAAGTCCTGGTGCATGACGGCTTCGGTATCTGGCTGGCTGCTCGCCGATTGAACCAGGGTAAGTTTCACTGGCCAAGCATTCGCCATGGCTCTGAAATACAGTTGGATGCCGAGCAACTTCAAGCCTTGGTACTGGGCCTGCCCTGGCAACGCGTGAGTTCTGGCGGCGCGATCACACTGCTCTAACGGCAGCCATTAGCCTATCGGTCTATCGCCGCGAATTGCCCCCTCTGGCAAAATCCGCAGCATGACTTCTTCGCCCAATCTCGACCAAATGTCCCCCGATCAACTGCGTGCCTTGGCGGCGCAGTTGCTCTCGCAAGTCGAGACCATGAGCAAGAAGATCAACCGCGATAAAACGGTCATGGAGAAACTGACTCACGAGATCGCCCAACTCAAGCGATTGAAGTTTGCCAAGCGTAGCGAGCAGATGAATCCTGAGCAGGCCAGCCTGCTAGATGACCTGATTGATACCGATATCGCGGCGGTTGAAGCAGAGCTTCAGGCGTTGCAAACAGTGCCAACGACTACTGAGAAAAAGCAAAAGCCCAAGCGCACTGCATTGCCGGCAGATTTTCCGCGCACGTTGATCCATCACGAACCGGACAACACTCACTGCCAATGCGGCTGCGCCCTCAAGCGCATCGGCGAGGATGTCAGCGAGAAGCTGGACTATACGCCCGGAGTATTTACCGTCGAACGCCATGTCCGTGGTAAGTGGGTCTGTGATGACTGCGAAACACTGATCCAAGCGCCGGTTCCGGCGCAGGTCATTGATAAGGGCATCCCGACCGCTGGGCTACTTGCCCACGTCATGATCGCCAAGTTTGCCGACCATCTGCCGCTTTACCGTCAGGAATCGATCTTCGGTCGAGCTGGCTTGGCGATTCCACGTTCAACGTTGGCTCAATGGGTTGGCATGACGGGCGTGCAGTTGCAGCCTCTGGTCGATGCGTTGCGTGATGTGGTGCTCGGACAGCAGGTCATCCATGCCGATGAAACACCGGTGCAGATGCTCGCGCCAGGCTCGAAGAAAACCCACCGTTCCTATGTTTGGGTCTACGCCACCAGCCAGTTCTGCGAAACAGCGGCTGTGGTTTACGATTTCAGTCCTAGCCGTGCCGGTGAGCATGCTCGCAACTTCTTGCAAGACTGGAAGGGCAAGCTGGTTTGTGATGACTTCGGCGGCTACAAGGCCAGCTTTGAACTGGGCGTAACCGAGATCGGCTGCATGGCCCATGCACGACGCAAGTTCTTCGAACTGCATGCCACCAACAAGAGCACGCTCGCCGCGCAGGCTCTGCGCTACATCCAGTTGCTTTACGAAATCGAGGGCGAAGCCCGCGACTTGGAGCCGGATTTACGGCACCGAATACGGCAAGAAAAAGCCGTACCGGTGATGGATTTGCTGCATGCCTGGATGATCGCCCAGCGCGATCTCGTGCCCGAAGGTTCGGCTATCAGCAGAGCTTTGGATTACAGCCTGAAACGCTGGGCAGCGCTGTCGCGCTACCTCGATGACGAGGCCATACCCATTGACAACAACTGGGCCGAGAACCAAATCCGTCCATGGGCTCTTGGACGCAAGAACTGGCTCTTTGCAGGGTCGCTACGAAGTGGAAAACGGGCGGCGGCGATCATGAGCTTGATCCAATCTGCGCGTCTCAACGGCCATGATCCGTATGTGTATCTAAAGGATGTTCTAACGCGCCTGCCGACTCAGCGGGCGAGTGAGATTTCAGAGTTGCTACCGCATAGATGGACGCGAGATTAATCAACAAATCCAACCCGCTACGCGGCAAGCTCGATGTAGCTCGACTCCCCACCTCCAGTTGCCCCCGACAACCAGCCCCATACGAAGCTCAAAGTAGTACGTCCTGCGTGATCAACACCTACCGTGCCACGAGACCAACCGGCAAGAATCTCACCGTCCGTAGTCAAGCAATGATAAAGAAGCTCAATGGTATCAGTGCCTGTCACACGTCCTACTTGATTACCCATGCGGATTCGGCCGCCTTGGTAAGTGCCCCAAATGGCATCATCCTCGACATGGTAATGAAATACGGTGCCTGCACCGGATAGCCCATTGGTGTTGCCCGCCACCGTGAATCGGCGATTGTTCAAACGCTCGCTGATTTGAGAACAGAGGATTTCCATGAATGTCGTGTCCTTTAGTCGAGATATTCCATTCCAGCTTTCGCCTGATCTTAAGCTATTTTGTTGCGACTGATGAAGGTGCTGCTTCGGCTAGCTCTGGAGCTGCAAACGACTAGATAAAACGCAAGATGGGTTCACTGTCCGCTTAATTTGGAAATCCGTACTAATTGGAGTTTTATAGATGCGCCCTTTGGCCGAATGTACCCTCGAAAATTTCAAAGATATTCGTTTCGTGCTTACTGACATGGACGAAACCCTGACCTTTAAAGGTCGACTTGCTGCTGAAACGTATAGCGCGCTGGAGCGCCTGCAACGCGCCGACATTCGCGTGATACCGGTTACCGCAGCGCCCGCTGGGTGGTGTGACCAGATGGCACGAATGTGGCCCGTGGATGGTGTGATTGGAGAAAATGGAGGCTTGTTTTTTCGCCGAAGCGAGGATCCTCACCACCTGGAGCGTGACTACTGGCATCAGGGGCAAGCAGCTGAGCTGGCACGGCAGCAGAGGGAATTACTCATATCAACCATCCGCGAACAACTCCCATGGGCTCGGCTGGCCGCAGATCAAAGTTTCAGGCAGACAAGCATTGCCTTCGATATTCCGCACGAAAGTGAAAAACGGCAACAACTGAGTCAGGTGATCATCGAAGCTGGAGCCGAGCACACCTTCAATAACCTGTGGGCTCTTGCCTGGTTTGGAAGCTACGACAAGCTAACTATGGCTCAGCGAATCTTGCGGCAGGTTTATGGTTTGGTAGCTGACCAGGAACAAAGCCAAGTTTTTTACAGTGGTGATTCACTTAATGATGCCCCCATGTTTGGGCACTTCAAACACACCTTAGGTGTCAGCACTATCCATGACTGCCTGGACGAGCTGCCTTTCAAGCCGGCCTGGGTTAGCGCCGGGGCTGGTGGGAGCGGATTTGTCGAAGCCGCAGATGCGATCCTGAAGGGGCGGATCTCATCAAGGAAAAGCATATAAATTCGAAGTCCTGCCTTAGCCGGTAGGAGCTTGCACAGCAGTCTAAAATATGACGAGACTATAGCCCTACAGCTTTGCAGTTGGGAAGGTATCTCGGCTTGACGCTTACATTAACTGTAAGCGGAAGGCGTGTTCGCCATCCGCTTACCGATATCTTGAGAGGCGTGGATGCCTAAAGACAATAGTTGTTGTGAAAATGAGACTTGGCCGTAGAGTAGTCGCCTTTCAAGATGCGATTCATTTTGGCTGTTTCACTCGATCAAATATCCGTTAACGCTTGGCGATTCTTTTCTGATCTGTACGAATCAATGACTGCTGCAACTACGGCTGCGATTTTCCTAGCAAGAAGTGGCGGTACCGCGTTCCCTATCTGTGTGTACTGTTGCGTTCTATTTCCCTCGAAAAAGTAATTGTCAGGGAAAGTTTGCAAGCGGGCCGCTTCGCGGACAGTCAAGCTGCGGCACTGACTTGGATCAGGGTGTATATAGTAGTGGCCATCTTTAGCTATGTGGGCGACAACCGTTGTAGATGGGCCATTTTCCATTTGAACTCTAAAACGGTCACTAAAGGGGACCGATTCAGAGGAAACGTTCTCATGAGCTGGCAGGAGCTGTACTGGGAATTGGTGTATTTTTGGAGAGACGTCGTTCAACTTCGCGTAGCTAGCCGCAAAGATGTATCTATGCAGATCAGATCGCATATGACTTCTTGCCTCATGCTGTAGCACCCCTTTCAGTTTGGAATCGAGGAACCAGTCACGCTGCTTGGCGTTCATTTCTGGAACTACCGTCCAAGGTATGAAAGCTCCGCCGTTCGAGTTAAGCCTCTGTGCTTTAACCGCCGCATCTTTCATGGCATCGATTAACTCACTGCGGCCGGCTACATAGGGCCGTAAAAGCAAGGAACTGGCTTCATCCAGCGCTGATAACCAGGCTTCGAGCGAGTCTCCACCTCTTGAGATCTTGCTCCTGATTGGAGGGAGCCCTGATAAAGCCTGCCCAACTGTAAACACAGTTTTGCTGCGCTCCATTACTAGCTTGTGAGGACTTTCCAATAAGGCGGGACAGTTTGAGGCGACGTCAGAGCGAATCCCAAGCAGGATAACGCGATGTCTAGCTTGCGGAAGGCCGTGACGTTCTGCTTGAATGATAAAGTCGTGTGGATCTGGTTTTTCCACGTCTTTAGGGACGACTAAAGAGCGAATGTTGTACGAGAGATCTCTGGCAGGAGCTGAGAGGTCTTCTAAAATTTGCTGGAATATGTGCGAGCCACTGTGTTTTGAGGACAATATGCCTTTAACATTCTCCATTACGAAGATCGTTGGTTTGAACTCGCGAATAATCCGCAAATACTCTTTATAGAGGAAGTGCTTCTCGTCGCTCTCAAACTCCTCTTGGCTCTCGCGTGTACGACGGGCCCGTCCCGCGACAGAGTATGCTTGGCAAGGCGGTCCGCCAATGAGAACCCAATCTTCAGCGCCAGCCAAGGCTTCCTTGATCCAATTGTCGACTTCGTCCGGCGAAATTTTACCAAGCTCTGCGAGCTTAGCTTCTTGCGCGGCCTCTACGGCTTCTGCCGGGACGTCTGGGTGATTGAAAAGATCTTCACGCGTAATCTCTCCCCGGATGTATTGGTAATAAGCTTCTGGCGCTTCGCCTTTTGGGAACGCGCGAAACAATGCGCGGAGGGATAGTGTGGCGTGAGCGATAGGATCTTTCTCGATCGAGACGCGAAGCTGGAACTTACGCACTCCCTTCTCATGGCCGCCAATTGAAGAGAATCCCTCCCCTAGTCCGCCCGGGCCCGCAAAGAGGTCGATGACCGGGATAGATTCCTTATATTTCATTGATTTAGTCGATGCGCCTGAGACAAAAATAAAAAAAGCGCATTGCAGCGCTCGGGAGAATTGCGGCACCGGAGAGGCACGCATTTATATGCGATAAATGGTAACGGTTCACCAGGTACTCGGCAAGAAATGAACCTCGGAAAGAGGAACTGAGTTTCACCGTATACAGATGCACGGTGGGGCGTGAATTTCGCCTCATTATCCAAGCGACCAATAAATGACTGAAACCTGGCGATTACCAATCTAGCGGAGTATTGGAAACTCTACGTCCGTGAGACGAAGCCCGGTAAGGCCATCGCTCGCGCGTAAGGTGTAGGTCTTGGCGGGCGCGCCCATCCAGTAAAAAGTCTGTATCAATAACTCTAAGTGATGTCCGCATGATGAAATTTATATCCTGGAGTGCAAAAAAGCCCTGAATAGATCAGGGCTTTTTTACACGTTTTAGCTATTCTCAAGCCTAGCAAATTCGCTGGCTCAGGAATCAATCCCAGCTCAACGCACCACCAGTCTGATACTCGATCACACGAGTCTCAAAGAAATTCTTCTCTTTCTTCAAGTCCATGATTTCGCTCATCCACGGGAACGGGTTGGTGGTGCCTGGGTATTCTTCTTTCAAACCAATCTGCGACAGACGACGGTTCGCGATGAACTTGAGGTARTCCTCCATCATCGCCGCRTTCATSCCCARCACCCCACGCGGCATGGTGTCACGCGCRTATTCRATCTCCAGCTGAGTCCCTTGCAGGATCATCTGGGTCGCTTCTTCCTTCATCTCGGCATCCCACAARTGCGGGTTTTCGATTTTGATCTGGTTGATCACATCGATGCCGAAGTTCAGGTGCATCGACTCATCCCGCAGGATGTAYTGGAACTGYTCSGCCACGCCGGTCATTTTGTTGCGACGGCCCATGGACAGGATCTGGGTGAAGCCGCAGTAGAAGAAGATGCCTTCCAGGACGCAGTAGTAGGCGACCAGGTTACGCAGCAGCTCTTTGTCGGTTTCGACGGTGCCGGTTTCGAACTTCGGATCGGAGATCGAACGGGTGTACTTCAAGCCCCARGCMGCYTTYTTSGCGACCGATGGAATCTCGTGGTACATGTTGAAGATCTCGCCTTCATCCATGGCCAGCGATTCGATGCAGTACTGGTAGGCGTGGGTGTGGATCGCTTCTTCGAAGGCCTGGCGCAGGATGTACTGGCGGCACTCCGGGTTGGTGATCAGGCGGTACACGGCCARTACCAGGTTGTTSGCGACCAACGAATCCGCAGTGGAGAAGAAGCCGAGGTTGCGCATCACGATGCGACGTTCGTCGTCGGTCAGGCCTTCCGGRTTTTTCCACAGGGCGATGTCGGCGGTCATGTTGACCTCTTGCGGCATCCAGTGGTTGGCGCAGCCGTCGAGGTAYTTCTGCCAGGCCCAGTCGTACTTGAAAGGTACRAGTTGGTTGAGGTCGGCGCGGCAGTTGATCATGCGCTTTTCGTCAACGGCGACGCGGGCGGCGGAGCCTTCSAGYTCKGCGAGGCCTTCGGCGACGTCGAGTTTGTCGAGGGCGGCCTTGGCCCGGATGATCGCGGCGGAGTCGCTGGCGGTCACGTTGCGGGCTTCAAGGGCGGCAGCAGCGCCGGCGCCGTCGAGGCGGTCCATGTTGGCTTCGGTGGCGTGGCCGGCGTTGGCGCCCCGGATGACTACGTCACCGGTGTCTGGTTGATCTGCTTCATCCCAACTCAGCATTGAATTGCTCCTTCGTGGTCCGTCTGACGGCGTGGGCTTCGATTCACCCAGCGTGTTCAAAAATGTGCGTTTTGCAGGCTTCAAGGCATTGAAATACGGCGCATAGTGTGGTCGGTGCTCAGCGTTCTTGCACACTATGTAGTGGTTGTCTGTGTTTGTGGGCACACTATATGGGGTGTAACAACGATGGTCAACGCACAAGACCTGGCCGATGGTCGCAGGGCCATGACTAAAACTCACAGCCCCATGACTTTTAATGGTTACGGCCGCTACCCGGGCCAGTGCTAAAAATTCGCCAACCAGCTCCCCATAACAAAAAAGAGCGTTTGCGAAATGAAAGCACTTGATCTGTACATCGGCGAAGGCTTCGAAGGCCCAGGCGTCAATGCTGCCCACATCAACATCCTCATCGGCCCGCGCAACGGTCCGGCCGGCCAGGCGTTTGCCAACAGTTTGGCGTCGCCAAGCCAGGGCCATTGCCCGTTCATGGTGATTGCCCAGCCGAACATCCCGGTCAAACCCATGACCCTCTACGTCAACAAGGCCGCCATCGGCAGCGACCTGCACGGCAATGCCACCTGGGGCGCGTCCCAGGCCGGGATCGCCAAGGCGGTGCTCGAAGCCCTGCTCGACGGCACCCTGCCGCCGGAAGCCGAGGACGAGTGGGCGATTGTCACCGCCAACTGGGTCAACCCGGCCTGCGATGACCTGGATGCGGTCTACCTGAACAACTACAACGCCTGCCGCACCGCGATCCGCGCCGCCCTCACAGGCTTGCCGCACACCGCGCAACTGGCGGATGTGGTCAACCACATCAGCAACCCTTTCTACACGCCAAAAGCCTGAGGACATTCCCATGCAATACATCCGTTTGGGCAACTCCGGCCTGCAAGTCTCGCGCCTGTGCCTGGGCACCATGAACATGGGCACCCCGGACTGGAAACCGTGGATCTTCGACGAGAAACAAAGCGAACCCATCGTTGCCCATGCCCTGGCCAACGGTGTCAACTTCATCGACCTGGCGGACTTCTATTCCGCAGGCGTCGGCGAGGAAGTGGTCGGGCGCATCCTCAAGCGCGTTGCGCGCCGTGAAGACATCGTGGTCACCACCAAGGTCGGCTACGGCACCCGCAGCGGCATCAATGCCAGCGGCCATTCGCGCAAGCACATCATGGACAGCATCGACGCCTCCCTGAGCCGCCTTGGCATGGATTACGTCGACGTGTTCATGCTGCATTACTTCGACGTGAACACCCCGGTGGAAGAAACCATGGGCGCCCTCAACGACATCGTGCGTTCCGGCAAGGCGCGCTACATCGGCGTGTCGACCATGCTCACCGGGCAACTGGCAAAAATCCTCATGGCCTGCGAGCGCAACGGCTGGGTCAAGCCGATCAACATGCAGCTGCAACTGAACTGCGCCTACCGCGAGGAAGAGCGCGAGATGATCCCGTTCTGCCGCGACCAGGGCCTGGGCGTGTCGGTGTTCAGCCCGCTGGCCCGTGGCTTGCTCACCGGCGAAGTGCAGTCGACCCGCAACCAGACCGACTTCTTCACCCAGCAGATGTACAGCGACCAGGCGTCGTTCGACATCGCCCACTCGGTGCAACGTGTGGCCCGTGCCCGTGGCGTGTCCAACGCACAGATTGCCCAGGCCTGGGTGGCCAATCATCCGGGTGTGGACGTGATGCTGGTGGGCGCCGACACCACCGCACAATTTGATAGCGCGCTTGCAGCCCTCGACACCCAACTGGATGCCGAAGAACTGCACGAGCTGGAACGCAACTACACGCCGTGCGATGTGATCAACGACTACACCGCCGGCAAACGCATCTTGCGCAGCGCCCGTCCGGGCCTGGACCGTTTTAAGCTGATAGAGGCCGTGGCATGAACCCGCTGATTCGCACAGGCAATTTCATTGATGGCCAATGGTCCAGCGGTGGGCCGGTCTACCCGGTGCGCAACCCGGCCAATGGTGCGCAGATCGCCGAAGTACAACGCGCCGGTGCTGAAGAAACCAACCTAGCCATTGCCGCCGCCAACCGCGCGTTGCCGGCCTGGCGCAAGCTCACCGCCAAGGAGCGCAGCCAGCGCCTCAAGCGCTGGAGCGAGTTGATGCTGAGCAACCAGAAGGACCTGGCCCACCTGCTCAGCCTGGAACAGGGCAAGCCGCTGGCCGAAGCCATGGGCGAAGTGGTCTACGCCGCGAGCTTCCTCGAATGGTTTGCCGAAGAAGCCAAGCGTGCCTATGGCGACGTGATCCCGAGCCACAAGGCCGACGCCCGCATCATCGTGACCAAGGAAGCCATCGGCGTGGTCGCAGCGATCACCCCATGGAATTTCCCCCTGGCCATGGTCACCCGCAAGGTTGGCCCGGCGCTGGCGGCGGGGTGCACGATGATTCTCAAACCGTCGGAAGAAACCCCGCTGTCGGCCTTTGCCCTGGCGGTGTTGGCAGAACAGGCCGGGATTCCGGCGGGCGTGTTCAACATCGTGTCCGGCGATGCCGTGGCCATCGGTGGCGCACTGCAAGCCTCCAGCATTGTGCGCAAGCTGTCCTTCACCGGCTCCACCCGCACCGGCAAGCTGCTGATGCGCCAGGCCGCCGACACCCTGAAAAAGGTCTCCCTGGAACTGGGCGGCAACGCACCCTTTATCGTGTTTGACGATGCCGACCTGGACGCTGCCGTCAAAGGCGCCATGGCTTCCAAGTTTCGCAATACCGGGCAGACCTGCGTCTGCGTCAACCGCTTCTTTATCCAGGACGGTGTGTACGATGCGTTCACCCGCAAGCTGGCCGAAGCGGTCTCTGCGATGCGCGTCGGCAGCGCCCTCGAGGGCGAAACCGAACAAGGCCCGCTGATCAATGCGGCCGCGTTGGCCAAGGTTGAAGCCCACGTCGGCGACGCCCTGGAGAAAGGCGCCAAGCTGCTGTGCGGCGGCCGTCGCCATGCCTTGGGCGGGACGTTCTTCGAACCGACCATCCTCACCGAAGCCCACGGCGAGATGCTGATTGCCCAGGAAGAAACCTTCGGCCCGGTGGCGGCCTGCTTCCGCTTCAAGGACGAAGCCGAAGTGCTGCAACGGGCGAATGACACGCCGTTTGGCTTGTCGGCCTACTTCTACAGCCGCGACATCGGCCGCGTATGGCGCATGGCCGAAGGCCTGGAAGCGGGCATGGTCGGGATCAACGAAGGGATCATCTCCACCGAAGTCGCACCGTTTGGCGGGATCAAGGAGTCGGGCCTGGGCCGTGAAGGTTCCAGGTACGGCCTGGAGGATTACCTGGAGATCAAATACCTTTTGATGGGCGGTCTCTGACCCCATTTACCCAAACAACCCCGATCCAATGTGGGAGCGGGCTTGCTCGCGAAAGCGGTGGGCCTGCCACCACATGCATTGACTGACACACCGCCTTCGCGAGCAAGCCCGCTCCCACAGGGAAATGGGCTTGCCCGCTGTTACTCCGTCAAGAACAAAAATATGGAGAACACCATGTCCACTCAACCCATCAAAATCGACGACCTGCCCATCGGTCGCTTCCACCTTAAAATCGCCGGCCTGACCTTCGGCGCGCACTTCACCGACGGCTATATCCTCGGCCTGATCGGCATTGCCTTCACCTTGCTCAGCCCACAGATGCAACTGGACGCCTTCTGGCAAGGCCTGATCGGCGCCTCGGCCCTGATCGGCTTGTTTATGGGCAGCCTGTTCTTTGGCTGGATCTCCGACACCCTCGGCCGGCAGAAAATCTTCCTGGTCAGCTTCGTCCTGATCACCGTTGCCTCGGTGATGCAGTTCTATGCCGAAACCGCCATGGGCCTGTTCCTCTGCCGGGTGTTGATCGGTATCGGCCTGGGCGGCGACTTCAGCGTCGGCCACGCGATGCTTGCCGAGTTCTCACCCAGGAAACATCGCGGGGTACTGCTGGGCTCCTTCAGCGTGGTGTGGACGGTTGGTTACGTGGCCGCGACCTTTGTCGGCACCGCCATGCTCAGCCTCGGCGATGATGCCTGGCGCTGGATGCTCGCATCGTCGGCAATTCCTGCCGGGCTGATCCTGATCGCGCGCATCGGCACGCCCGAATCGCCGCGCTGGCTGGTCAACCAGGGCCGGATTGCCGAGGCCCGAGCCATCGTCAAGAAACACCTCGGCGAACACGTGGTCCTCGATGAAGAGCCGTCGACGCAAACCCGTTCCGGCTACGGCGTGCTGTTCAGCCGTGAATACCGCAAGCGCACCGCGTTCAACTGCCTGTTCTTCGTGTGCATCGTGATGCCGTACTTCGCCATCTACACCTTCCTGCCGTCGATCCTGCAGAAGATGGGCCTGGCCGAAGGTTTTGGCACCGAGCTGATGCTCAACCTGCTGCTGATCATCGGCGCCTTGATCGGCATCTGGTGCACCGTGAAATTCTCCCGGCGGGGCTTTCTGATCAACTCGTTCATCATCCTGGCGGCGGCGCTGTTCCTGCTGGCGGTATTGCCGGGCAGCATGGCGTGGTTGATGGTGCTGACGTTCGGCGTGTTCACCCTGGTGCTGTCGGCGGTGAGCAACCTGGTGGGCGTATTCCCGGCGGAGAGCTTCCCGACCGAAGTGCGGGCCAGCGGCATCGGCCTTGCCACAGCCGTCAGCCGCCTGGGTTCGGCGGTGAGTACCTTCCTGTTGCCGGTGAGCGTAGCGGGGATCGGCCTGAGCCCGACCATGGGCATCCTCGCCGCTATCCTGGTGCTGGGGGCGATCATCTCCTGGGCCTGGGCGCCGGAAACCAAGGCGTTGACCTTGAGCCAGGCGTGCAAGGCCGAGCCTGCGGTGTCAGGGATTGCTCACCCGGTTCAACCACTGCGTAAACAACCGAACCTTGGATAAACCCTGCTTGTCACTTGCCACATCCAGCCAATAGCCATACGGGCCGATCACCTCCACCGGGGTGATCGGCAGCAGGCTGCCATTCGCCAGTTCGCGCTCGATCATCTGCCGGTCGATCACCGCGAGCCCACCGCCGGCCAGGGCGGTGTGGATCACCTGGTCCAGGGTGCTGAATTCCAGGCCCTGGCCTGCATCGATATCTTCCCGGCCCATGGCCGCCAGCCAGTTCTCCCAAACCTTCAAGCGCTTGCCGTCGTGCAGGATGTGCAGCAGCGGAAAGCGCCGCAGGTCGGGCGGCTGACCGTCGCTGAACAGTTCCGGGCTGGCGACGGCGATGTGGCGTTCCATCACCAACAGTTCACTGCTGCACTGCGTGGCCGCTTCCAGGCCGAAGCGGACCTGGCAGTCGATTTCCGCCAGGCTCGCGTGGGTGTTTTGGTGGGTGACGCTGAGGTTGATGTCCGGGTAACGCTCGCAAAACCGGCGCAGGTGGGCGGACAGCCAGCGGGTGGCCCAGGTGGGCGGGGCGACGATGCGCAGGCGCTGGCGCAGGTTGGGCACGCGCACGGCGTGCAGGGCGCGCTCGATATGGTCGAAGGCGTCGCTCAGGTGCGGGGAGAGGGCGAAGCCGGCTTCGGTCAGGGACAGGCCCTGGGGCGTGCGGATGAAGAGGGCGACGCCGAGGTAGTCTTCCAGTTGTTTGATCTGGCGGCTGACGGCGCCCTGGGTGACGTTGAGGCCCACGGCGGCCTGGCTGAAGCTGCGGTGGCGGGCGACTTCTTCGAAGACACGGAGCATGTTGAGGGAGGGCAGTTGGCGCATGAAATGGATTCCACACCTGTTGTTTTTATGGTGTTTTTGGCGGCCTCTTCGCGAGCAAGCCCGCTCCCACATTTGATCGGCGCCGCGGTCAAAATGTGGGAGCGGGCTTGCTCGCGAAGGCGTCAGTGAAGACGCCGCCTATTTTAGAAGTAGTAGCCAATGTTCATATACAACTGATTCTCCCACTGGTTACTCCCCCCAGCTCCCAAGCTCTCGGTATAGCTGCTCCCACCAATATACGGATCGTTCTTGCCGATCAACCACTCCGTGGCCACCCACAGTTTACTCACCGAAAACGACGTGCCCAGGATCACCCGCTGCGAGGTCTTGAACTGATCCTCGGACTTGTCAAACGCACTGTAGTTGGCATACAGCTTAACGCCGCTGACCTGGTCAAACAGGTACTTGCCGCCCACGTCGTAGCTCAAGTCCGCCACATACAGATTGCCGCGGCTGGCCACGTTGAACGTGCCGTCATACCCGCCCAGGGTCACCACGCTGTCGGTGCCCGGGTTGCGCGGCGACATCTGCTGGCGTGCCGCCTGCAATTGCACGCCCCACGGGCCGTTCTTGCCCAGGTAGTGGATCGCCACCGCGTTGCGCCGGCCATCGTCGTTGGTGTCCTTGTTCTCCAGGGTGGAGGTCAGGCCGGACAGCCCGACTTCCGATTTCCATCCGCCCAGATCCATGGCCTTGGCCACCCGCACCACCACGGTGTTGCGTTCCTGGTTGTTGCTGCCGTCGCCCACGTAGCTGTCGGCCTCGGAGATCACGCTGGAGTAGGTCACGCCCTTGCTCGTGCCTTTGCCTTGCCACGCCGGGCGCAGGTAGTAACCGGCCTGGATGTTCCAGTCGCCGCTTTGCTGGATGTACTTGGCGCCCACCTGCTGCACATCTTCCAGGCCGATCACGTTGCCCAGGGTTTCGTAGAAGGTGCTGCCGAAGTACGGCTGCAAGCCAAACGGCACGGTGTTCAGGCCCACTTGCACCTGCTGGTCGGGGTTGAACTTGTAGCCCACCCAGGCGAACTTGGCGAACTGGATATCGCCGTAGTTCTTGGTGTACTGGTACGGGTAGGAGCGCCCGTAGAAACGGTACTGCGCTTCGCCGATCCAGGTGTCGGAATTGTACTTGGCGCTGAGGTACGCGGTGTCGAGGCCGAACTTCTGGATGTCGCGATCCGGGTCGTAGTCCCAACGGGCGCGCACGGCGCCGCCGAGGTCGAGGTTGTCGGTGACTTGAATGGCCATGGCCGGTGCCGCAAGGGCGCCAAGCACAGGGACCAGAGCGATGTAACGGAAGGTTGGTCGCATGGTTTTGCTCTCGTTATTGGTTATTTTTTGGCAACAGCAGCCCCTTGCCGCAACGAACGCTGCGACGCGGGGTAAAGGGTTGACTCAGTATGCTTGCGGGCGAATCAGCCGCAGCGGCGGGCCGGCGGCGGGCAGCTCCGAGGCGCCGGGGGCGGCGGCCAGCAAGGTCTGGGTGTAGGTGTTCCGGGGGCGCAGCAGCACTTGCTCGGCAGTGCCGTACTCGACGACTTCGCCCTGGCGCATCACCGCGATGTAGTCGCTGATCTGCGCCGCCACCCGCAGGTCGTGGGTGATGAACAGGATGCTCAGGTTCAGGCGCTGCTGCAGTTCGGCCAGCAGTTCCAGCACCTGTTTCTGCACCGAGACATCCAGGGCCGACACGCTCTCATCGGCGATCAACACTTCCGGGCGCATCGCCAGGGCGCGGGCAATGCCGATGCGCTGGCGCTGGCCGCCGGAGAACTGCCGGGGCTTGCGCTTGAGGGCGTCGCGCTTGAGGCCCACCTGTTCCAGCAAATCTCCGGCTTCAGCCCACGCATCCTTGGCCGACAACCCGCGCAATTGCGCGGCGCGGGCGATGATGTCGCCCACCCGGTGCCGAGGATTGAGCGAGCCATACGGGTCCTGGAAAATCATCTGGATGCGCCGACGATTCGCCGCCAGCGCCGAGCCGCGCAGGGCCAGGAAGTCGGTGTCACCGACCCATACGTGGCCGCTGTCGCTGTCCACCAGGCGGATCGCGGCTTTCACCAACGTGCTTTTGCCCGAACCGGACTCGCCGACAATCGCCAGCGTCTTGCCCCGTGGCAGTTGCAGCGAGACATTGCGCAAGGCCGCCACCGAGCTGCCGCCGACGGTGTAGGTCTTGGTCAGGTGCTCGATGCGCAATGCCAGCTCGCCGTCGGCACTCGGCTTGTGCAGCTCCGGGTGCAGCGCCGGCACGGCCGCAATCAGCTTGCGGGTGTAGGCGTGGGCCGGGGCATTCAGCACCTGGTCGCGCTCGCCGATTTCCACCAGCCGGCCGCCTTCCATCACCGCGATACGGTCGGCAATCTGCGCCACCACGCCGAAGTCATGGGTGATAAACAGAATGCCGTGTTGCCCGCGGCCGCGCAGCTCGCGCACCAGCTTCAGCACCTGCGCCTGGGTGGTCACGTCCAGCGCCGTGGTGGGCTCGTCGGCGATCAGCAGATCCGGGTTCATCGCCAGCGCCATGGCAATCACCACCCGCTGGCACTGGCCGCCAGACAATTGGTGCGCAAAGCTGTTGGCGATGCGTGGCGGGTCCGGTAGTTGGGTGGATTCCAGCAGCGCCAACATGCGCTCGCGACGCTCCGCCGCCGGCATCTGCGGTGCGTGAATATCGAAGATCTCTTCCACTTGCTTGCCAATGCGAATCGCCGGGTTCAGCGCCGCCATGGGCTCCTGGAAAATCATCGCGATACGGTTGCCCCGCAGCTGGCGCAAACGCTCTTCGTCGAGGGTGCAAATGTCATCGCCGAGGAAGTCGATCACGCCTTCGGTATGCCGCAAACCCTTGGCATAGTCGCCCATGATCGCCGCCGACAGCACGGACTTGCCGGAGCCGGACTCGCCGATCACGCAGAGGATTTCGCCCTTGCGCACCTCCAGGCTGATGCCTTGCACCGCGTGGCTGCGGTCGGCGCCGGCGGGCAATTCGATGGACAGGTTCTGCACCCGCAGTACTTGCGTGTGGTTCATGCTCAACTCCTTGCGCCTTTCTGGGCGTGTTCATCCAGGCCGTCCGCCAACAGGCTCAGGCCCAGCATCAGGGTGGAGATGGCGATGCACGGGAAGATCACCAGGTGCGGGAAGGCGATGGCCATGGCGCGGCCGTCATTGATCATGCCGCCCCAGTCCGGTGTGGGCGGCGGCAGCCCGAGTCCCAGGAAGCCGAGGGCGCCGATCATGATCGCGGTGTAGCCGATGCGCAGGCAGAAATCGACAATCAGCGGCCCGCCGCAGTTGGGCAGGATTTCCACCAGCATGATCCGCAGCGAGCCTTCGCCCTGGGTGATGGCGCTGAGCACGTAGTCTCGCGAGCGGATGTCGATGGTCAGGGCGCGCATGATCCGGAAGATCGCCGGTGCGCTGGTGAAGGTCACCGCAATCAGGATATTCAGCGCCGAAGCACCGAGGGCGATGATGATCACGATGTACAACACCAGCACCGGGAACGACAGCACCGTGTCGGCCACATACGACAGCACGCTGTCGACCCAGCCGTTGAAGTAGCCGGCGCACAGGCCCATGGCGATGCCCACGGCAAACGCGGTGAGCGTGGCGAGGATCGACCAGAACAGCACGGTGCGGGTGCCCCAGATCAGCCGCGAGAGAATGTCGCGGCCAATCATGTCGGTGCCCAGCAGGAAGCTCTGGCCGTTGTCGCCGACGGTCATTGGCGTCAGTAAGGGCGTGAAGCTTTCCAGCGGATCATGGGGCGCGATCCACGGTGCGAACAGCGCGATCACCACCCAGCCGCCCACCAGCAGCAGGCCGAGCAATGCCAAGGGATGTTTGAACGAGTGCAGCAGGTTCATTGGGCACCTCCGCCGAGGCTGCGCAGGGTGATGCGCGGGTTGAGCCAGGTGTAGGCCAGGTCCGAGAAGATCTTGGTGATGCCCACCACCACGGCACTGACCATCGCGCAGGCTTCGATCAGGTACACGTCATGGTTCAGCGAGGCGGTGTACAGCAGCGAGCCGAAGCCCTTGTAGGCGAAGAACACTTCCACCACGATCACGTTCGACAGCAGCCACGGGATGTACAGCATGATCACCGTGACCGGCGCGATCAGCACATTGCGCAGGGTATGCCGCAGCACAATGCGTGAGGTCGACGCCCCCTTGAGCCGCGCCGTGCGGATGTACGGCGCCTGCATCACTTCCACCATCGAGGCCCGGGTGATGCGCGCCAGGTAACCGATGCCGAACAGGCACAGCACCATCAGTGGCAGCACCAATTGCACGACGCTGAAGCCTTCGCTCATGCTGCTCACACCGGGCAGCCAGTTAAGCCAGAACACAAAGATCGCCGAGACGAAAACCGCGCTGGCGAAGTCGGGAATCGAGGTGGTGACGATCGACAGGAACGACACCAGGCGGTCCAGCGCCGAGCCCTGGCGAATCCCGGCCAGAACGCCGAGGGTCAACGCCACCGGCACCATCACCAGCAAGGCCAGGCCGGCCAGGGTCAGGGTTTGCGCAAGGTTCGGCAGCAGCAGCTTGATCACTGATTCGCGAAAGTACACCGAGGTGCCCCAGTCGCCGCTGACAAAGTCCTTGAGCCACACCAGGTAGCGCCACACAAAGGGTTGGTTATAGCCATGTTCCACCAGCCACGCGGCGCGCTGGTCGGCGGCGGAGTAGGGGCCGAGGACGTTGATCGCCACGTCTTCGATATTCAGTTCCAGGGCCAGGAACACGATCAATGACACCGACAGCAGGGTCGCCACCAGCGCCAATAACTTGCGCATCAGAAAATGAGCCATGGGTGCATGCTCCGACTGTTCAAGGGATGCCTGCCCGTGTGCGGGCAGGGAGGAGGGCGTGCGCTAAATCAAGCGCTCATCCACACACTGTCCATCGGGTAGAAGTCGGAAGGGTGCACCTGGAAGCCCTGGACCTTTTTGCTCACGGCGGTGAACTTGTCGCCCCAGAACGGCTGCACGATCACGCAGGCGTCCTGCAGGATACGTTCGACATCTTCCATCGCCCCGGCGCGCTGTTTCGGGTCGATGATGCCCATGGCCTTGTCCAGCGCGGCATCAAACGCCGGGTCGCTGTAATGGCTTTCGTTCCAGGCACCACCGCCACGGTAGGCCAGTTCCAGGGACATTACGCCCAGCGGGCGGTGGGCCCAGTAGGTCAGGCTGAAGGCGGCCTTGTCCCAGATCGGCCAGTACTGTGCAGCAGGGATCACCTTGAGGTTGATGCGGATCCCGGCTTCCAGGCAGTTCTGTTGCAGGATCTGCGCGCAGTCCTGTTCATAGCGGCCCTGGGTGTTGCCGACGATCAGGTCAATGTCGATGCCGTTGGGGAAGCCGGCTTCGGCCAGCAGCTTCTTGGCCGCCGCCACGTCGCGGTTGCGTTTGGGCAGCGGGAAATATTCGGGGTGGGAAGGCGCCACATGATGGTCTTCGCCGAGGGTGCCCATGCCGCGATAGGCGATCTTCAGCATCTGCGCGTTGTCGGCGCACAGCACCACCGCCTTGCGGATGCGCAGGTCGGTGAACGGTTTCTGGTCGCAGGCCATGCGCATCACCACGGTTTGCGCCGACTTGCAGGTCAGCAACTGGGCCCCGGGCAAGCGCTTGGCCAGGTCCAGTTCAGCCACCGTCACGCGGTAAAGCACGTCGACTTGCCCGGCTTGCAGGGCGGCGAGGTGGGTGGACACGTCGGTGCCCATGTCGATGTAGCGCAACTCGTCAAGGTTGGCTGGTTTGCCCCAGTAGTCGGCGCGCTTGGCGAAGGTCGCCTGCTTGTTCACGGCGAATGAAACCAGCTTGAACGGCCCGGTGCCCAGCGGGTTTTTCGCCCAGTCGTCACCGGCCTTGAAGCTACGGTGCACGATGGCGCAGGTGAAGGCGTTGAGCATCTCCGGGATCGCCAGGATCGGCCGCTTGAGCACCAGGCGGAACTGGAACTCGCTGACTTTTTCGAAGGCCTTGATGTCCTGGAACGCGGTGCGGTTCACCGACTTGGAATCGGCGGCGATCCAGCGTTCGATATTGTGCTGCACGTCGTCGACGTTGAAGGTGTCGCCGTTGCTCCACTTCACGTTCTGGCGCAGGTTGAAGGTCCAGGTAGCGAGGTCTTCCGACGGGCTCCAGCTCTCGGCGAGGTAAGGGTGGGTGATGTTGTCGGCGTCGACCCAGGTCAGGTATTCCACCGAGTTGCGCAGCAGGTTCGAGGCTTCGATCCAGGTGATCAGCATCGGGTCCTGGATTTCCTGGATCGCGCAGGCAAACCGCAGGCTGCCGCCCTGGCGTGGCTCGGCGGCCTGGGCGTCATTGCCCAGCAGTGCGGAACCGAGAAAGGTGCTGGCACTGGCGACGGTGATGCCCAGCAGCGCGGCCGTGCGCAGGAATTGGCGGCGGTTGATTTCGCCGCTTTGCACTTGGGCACACAGATCATTTACGGCTGGATGCGGCGCGGCGCCGTCCAGGGTAGTCAATTCTTTCATAAGCCTCTCCGGTACTTGCGAATATGCGTTTTTTTGTTGAACCGCAAGGGTCAATGGCAAGCGCCGCGAAGGCGCGACCGTGACCGCTGTGAAGCCGGCAGAAGAACAAGGCGCAACGAAGTCGGGAGGGTGGCAATGGGACAGGACATAGGGCAGCTCTCATGTTGTTTTTATTAGAGATGCCCGCAGTTTTGTCATTTGCGCAAAGATCGACAAACGACAAATTCTGCGTTGGAACGTTCTATAAACGCATGTTACATATCGCTCCCCACCGACCGATCGTTCCCACGCTCTGCGTGGGAATGCCGCCCCGGACGTTCCGCGTCCCCTCTGCGAAACGGTGACGCAGAGCGTCACGGGATGCATTCCCACGCAGAGCGTGGGAACGATCAGTACCTCAACAAGCGCGGGTCGAACGGGTAGTCGGAGAGCAACTCGATGCCGTGTTCGTGGATGTAGATCTGCTCTTCGAGCTTGACCCCTTCGCCGCCGTCGTCGTGGCCGATGTAGCTTTCAACGCAGATGGTCATGCCGGCTTCGAACACGCCGTCGTAGCCCAGGGCATCAATGTCTTCGCGATGCACCACGTAGGGGTATTCACCGGTCATGCCAACCCCGTGCACCAGGGCGAAGTAACGGTTGTTTTTGTAATGCTCGGGAATCTTCCAGGCCAGTTCCGCGTACTCCTTGAAACTGCGCCCGGCCTTGAGCATTTCCATGTTGGTCTGCACTTGCTCGTAGGCCAGTTTGTACAGCTCCTGCTGCTTGGCGGTGGCGGCTTGTTCACCGCACAGGAAGGTCCGCGAGAAGTCGGCGTAGTAGCCGAAACGCCCGACCACGTCAGTGTCCAGCGCTACCAGGTCGCCGGCTTCGATGGGCCGGGTGCTGCACTCCTGGAACCACGGGTTGGTGCGTGGGCCGGAGGACAGCAGGCGGGTCTCGACGTAATCACCGTCGGTGGCGATCACGTGCTGGTGCAGGTGCGACCACAGCTCGTTCTCGCTGATGCCGGGGGTGAGTTTGCTTTCCATCAGGCGCACCCCGGCTTCAGTGGCACGCAGGCTGGCGCGGATCATCTTGAGTTCGTTCGGCACCTTGATGCAGCGCGCACGTTCCAGCGGTTCCTGGGCATCAAATATCTGATAGCCGAGCTTTTGCAGTTCGAAGGCCGCAGCGGAGGTGGCGCTTTCAATGGCGATGCGTTTGCCGCCGCCGCATTTGCGCACCAGCTCATCGATTTCCGCGGCCCAGTCGGCGGTGACATTGCCCAGGAAACTTTCGCAGAAGTAATAGGAGATGGCTTTGGCCGGGCGCACTTCATCGACGGTGTTGAGGGTTTCGGCCAGGTGCAGGCAGCCGCCGAACTCGAACACCACCACCGGGCCTTCTGCCGGGATAAACGCATAGCGGGCCGGGTTGCGCGCCGAGTACACCTGCATGTTGCGTGAGCCGGTGGCGTAGCGCATGTGGGTAGGGTCGAACAGTACGCAGGCGGCGTAGTCGCGTTTTTTCAGCTCGTTGCGTACCCGTTGCAGACGGTCCAACTGGATCTGCTGGATCTCGTCATGGGTAGGTTCGCAGTCAGCGGGGTTGCGGTTGGGGCCGGACAGACTCATAGGGTGTTCCTCGCAGGGCAAATACGGTTTCAAGGTTTCTTGGGTGTGAATCAGTCGAGCAACTGGTCGCTGCGGACCAGGTTGCGTTCGGCTTGCAGATGGGCTTCGGACAGGCGTCCGTAAAGCTGCTTGGTGCGCTGGGCACGGCCAATGATTCCGGGCTTTTCGGAGTAGGCGAAGATCGCCGTGTTGCGCTCGGTGGCGCCTTCCACGCGGGTCACCCGGTGCACCGAAAAACGCCCTTTGAATATCTGCAAATCGCCGGGATTCAGCTCCAGTTCCTGCACCCGCGAACGGTCCTCGCCACGCACCACCTTGCCGACGGCGCCGAGGTTCTCCTGGGTGCGCGAGCGAATCATCGGCGCGTACTCGAACAGGCCGCCGGCCTCGGGCTTCTGGGTCATCATGCTGACGATGAATTCGTTGGTATCGAAGTGCCAGGGCTGCTCGGTGCCGTCCGGCATCACGTTGATCACCAGCCCGGCGAACGGGTCGGCGTACTCGAAGATTTCCGGCTCATTCAGGCAGGCACCGATAAAGCGTTTCATCATCGGCGACACGTACAGCCGGTGGATGATCGCGTCCGGGGCGATCATGTCGCGGGTCACAAAGCCGCTGGTGCGCTCCATGAACGTGCGGCGCGGGTCATCGTGGGGCAGGGAGGTGTCGTCCTCGGTGAAGTAGGCGTTGACCTTGCGCACCGAATAAAACGTCTTGCCCGACAGCGCCAAACCTTCCAGGCGCGCCTGCTCAAGCGCTGCGGGGCGCAGGAAGTTCTTCAGCAGGCAGCAGCCGTCTTCGGCCAGTTCGGCCCGGGCGTGTTCGATCAGGGCCTGTAATTGAACATGGCCCGAATCATGTATGGGATACAGCTCGGTATTAATAATGTCGCTGATATCGCCCACTTCAGCGTCAGCAAGTTGAAGGCTCATGCAAGACTCCCGGAACTATCAGTTGGTGTTTTTTGGCTGACCCGATAGTTGCTGAACGAGGTGCAAAGTGGAAATTACAAGTTGTGATCGAATCCATCGGCGAGGGCGATAGTTATGTCGGGCGAACTGGATGGCACCCTGCTTAAAGTGTTTGTGGCAATTATCGAGTGCCAGGGGTTTTCGGCGGCCGCCGAGCGCCTGCACAAGACCCAATCCACCGTCAGCCAGAGCCTGCAACGCCTGGAAGACATCGTCGGCACGCCACTGATCCGCCGTACCAGCCGCTCGGTGGGCCTGACCCCCGGTGGCGAAACCTTTTTGATCTACGCCCGGCAGATCCTCAAGCTGCACAGCGAGGCCGTCAGCGCCGCGCAATTGCCCAATGAACAGGTGTGTATCCACCTCGGCATGCCCGAGGACTACGCCGAGTACTGCCTGGGCGGGATGCTCAAGGACTTCCAGGCGCAGTTCTCCCAGGTACGGCCCGATGTGTGCTGCGAGATGTCGACGGCCCTGGTGGGGCGCCTGCAACGGGGCGAGCTGGACCTGGTGCTGGGGGTGGAACACTCAGGTTTGCAGAGCGGGGAATACCTGTGCGACGAGCCGTTGGTGTGGGTCGCGGCGCCCAGCTGGAGTTGCGTGGGGCGTCAGTCGGTGCCGTTGGCGGTGTACGCCGAGGGCTGCGCGTTCCGTGCGAACGCCGTGCAGGCGCTGGCCCAGTCCGGGCGTTCGTGGCAGGTGGTTTACACCAGCCAAAGCCCGCGCGGCATTGCGATTGCGATCGAGCAGGGCTTGTCGGTGGGCGTGATGGCGCGGCGCCTGGTGCCACCCGACTGGCAGATTCTGGAGGAGCGCCAGGGCTTCCCGCCGATTGCCCCGGCGCGCCTGATGTTCTGGCGTTCAGCCGGTTGCCAGGTGCCGGAAGTGGATGCCCTGGTGGAGATTCTGCGCCGGCAACTGGGCCACTCAGGGCATCTGGGCGGCCAGCGCTTCACGGGTGTGTCGCTGGGCCATGCGCTTGAGCAATAACAGGCTGGCCAACACCCAGGCCGCGATCCAGCCGTGCACCACCGCAAATTCGCCAGTGACTTGCAGCAGCCAGCCGCACAAGGCATTGCCGGTGGCACTCGCCAGGCCGTAGCTGACCATGCTCAGGCTCACCACTTGCAGGCTGTGCACCGGGCTGAGCCGGGCACCGACGTAGGCGGCCATCAAGCCCCAACACGGGAAATAGAACAGCGCGAACAGCCCGGCCGCCAGCCAGCTCAGTACCAGGCTCGGGTGCCCGAGCAAGCCGAGCATGCTCAGACCAAACGCGCCGATACTCAGGGCCATCACCCGCAACGCCCCCCAACGATCTGCCAGCGTGCCCAGCAGCAAGCCGCCGATCACACCGCCGATCCCGATCAGCGTCCACATCGAGCCGGTGACGGAAGCGCTGGCCTGTAGCTGCTCGCTGACGAACGCCGACAGGAAATTCAGAAACGGCCCGCTGATGGCGCCGATAAACGCGCTGAGCAAGACGATCTGCATTGCCACCGGTTGTGCCATGCACAACTTCAGCCATTGGCGCAGCACTTGGTTCAGCGCCGGCGCCATGGTCTCGCGTGGTGTCGGTTGCTTGATCGGGGCCAGTGCCCACAGGGTCAACAGCGTGACAACCAGCGTCAACCCGGCGCAGATCAGCCAGAACTGGCGCAACGACAACCCCTGCAACAGCGCGATCAACAGCCCGTTCAAGCACAGCGCAAAGGCTGAGCCCGAGGACGCCAGCCCCAGCACCCGGCTGCGATGTGTAGTCGGGATCACCTCTTGAGCGAGGGCCGAAATCGCGTTCCAGTTCGACACCGCGCACGCCGACACCAGTGCCAGGCACAGGGCAAACGGCAGCACCCACGGCGTGGCGACGGCCAGGGCCAGCAGGGCGGGGCTGAGGACGATGGTCAGGCGCACCATATTGCGCGGGCTGATCCACGCCGCCGCCAGGCCGCTGGCAATCGAGGCGCCCATGTAGAACAGCTGCAACAACGCGGCGATCAATGCGGCCTGGCTGTAGCTGAGCTCAAAGGCCAGGCGGATCTGCGGCAACAGCGCCGAATACAGGAACACACTGAAACCGTGGGTGGTGGCGTTGCAGGCGGTAAACACCAGTGCCAGCAAGCCAATACTTCGCCGGGATGAAACGGGTGCGTTGGACATGGCGATGACTCGATAAGTTAATCGCGAAAGAGAGGGGCGAAGTTACAGGAAATACATCGGCAGACTAGCGTTTATAGTCTGGCGACGACCAATGCTTAATTGTCTTAGTGTGCATGCGTTATACGCAGGCTATTTATTCGTGAGCGACGGTCTGTAGCGATAAACGACACTTTCAGCGGTTGCGACGATTAATTGTTTGTCAGGCTGGGGTGCTACCGCTGACCCAATACAAAAAGGTATGTTGTGCAGGTTATTTCCCCTGTGCTCCCGAGTGTCGTCCATGAAACGCAAAATGCCCGGTCTCAACGCCCTCAAAGCTTTCGAAGTCGCCGGCAGTACCGGCAGTTTTACCCGGGCCGCCGAGCTGTTGAACGTCACGCAGAGTGCGGTCAGCCGCCAGGTGCGCCAGCTTGAAGAACAGTTGGGCGAGGCCCTGCTGGAGCGTCGTCACCATCACCTGGAATTGACCAGTGCCGGGCGGGTATTGCTGCGGGCGTTGCACCAGTCGTTCGACAAGATCGAGCTGACGGTGCGCAGTATCCAGCAGAAGTCCCATGCCAATCGACTGCACATCAATGCGCCGCCGACGTTTACCAATCGTTGGTTGATGCCGCGGTTGGGGCGCTTGCGCGAGCAGCATCCGGAGTTGGAGTTGAGCATTACCACGCGGTTGCAGGACAGCCTGGCGGAGACCAGTACGCTGGATTGTGCGATTCGGTTTGGCGATGGGGAATGGGATGGGTTGGACAGCTCGCTGTTGATTCAGGAGCGGCATATCGCGGTGTGTGCGCCGTCGTTGTATGCCCGGGAGTGGAGTGACGGGATTGATCTGAATCGCATGACGCTGCTGCATGTGCTGGCGCGGGAGGATCAGCGGTATCTGACGTGGAAGCATTGGCTGGATGCGGCGCGGATCAGTGGGGTTGATATCGAAGGGGGGTATGAGTTTGACCTGCTGGATTTGGCGATTCGGGCGGCGATCGATGGGTTGGGGATTACCATTGCGGATTGGCATATGGTCGCTTCGGAGTTGGCCAGTGGGCAGTTGACGCAGGTGCTGAATGTGCATGTGGAGGGGCATCAGTCGTATTGGCTGGTGACCCGACCGGAGCAGACGGATACGCCGCAGTTGCAGGTGTTTGCGCAGTGGCTGCAGGAGGAGATTTGGTTGGCTCAGCGGCAGTTGGAACCTTCTTTGGCGGCTGTTTGATTCGGTGTACATATCCGTTATTTAGGTAACGGCGACTTATGGTTCCGCTCTTACAGCGGSTCACTTTTGAASAGCGCAAAAGTAAGCAAAACGCTCTTGCCCCACCACTCGGCACCTC
>NZ_AKVH01000083.1:0-71792 GCF_000278565.1 Pseudomonas sp. Ag1 | reverse complement strand
TTTCGCAGTTTTTGAGTGTGAGCGCGTCAATCAGCGGTTAAAGGGGATTAAGGTCTGAGATGCAAGGCGGTGTAGTTCGGACGCTTACCTTCAATCCACAAAAAAAGGCGCCACTAGGGCGCCTAAGCCGTCTCCAAACCAAAGGAGAAACAAGGAGACGGGGTGTATCGGGGATACCGGACAGTTGATGCCGATGGCTAATGCCCGTTAAAGGAGTTGCAGTGGATATTCAACAATCAGTCTGACCTCGTCCAAATCAGATTCGAAATCGGTAGCTCGTGTCGTTGCTTGGCGGACACGTAAAGACATGTCCTTCAGTGAGCCTGACTGGATGACATACTTAGCCTCGATGTCTCGCTCCCAACGCTTTTGGTCCTGCAATGGGGCACCGTCCGCTCCGCGACGCATGTACACGCTGTTTGCGTTGGAATAGTCCGCATCCCAACCCTTAGCGTAGCGGGTCATGAAGCTCAGACCGGGGATGCCGAAAGCCTGCATATCTAGATCGTAGCGCAGCTGCAAGGATTGCTCTTTCGGTGAGTTGAAATCGCTGTACTGAATGGAGTTATCCAAAAAAATTGAGTCGGACTGGCGAAGGTAGTCAAAGTCGTCGTTACCATTATTGCGCTGGTAACCAACGGTCACGGCGTGCGCTCCGAATTTGACCCCGGTCTTGCCGCTCCAGATCTTGTTATCGAAGCTTCCCAGAAGTTTTTCACCCTCATCAACCGCTCGGTAGTAATTAAAGCCGCCAATTAGCGATACGCTTTCTGAGAGTGGATAGCTCAATGTGGTGCCCGCGTAGTATTGGTTCCACACATCCTTGAATTGGCTGGTGTAAAGACTCACACCTACGTGTTCATTGACCGTGTAATCGCCCCCTAGATAAGCGATCCATGGAGCATCTACTACACCGGCGTAAAAAGTTGAAAAGCCGTCACGCATGCTACTGGAATTGGGTTGGCTCATCGCATGCAGCCGGCCCCCCTGAAGGGTCAGGCCTTTGATGCTGGTATTAGTGAACGTTGCACCCCGGAAACTCTCCGGGAGAAGTCGGGAATCCCCATAGGCAACGACAGGCGTCGATGGAAATACGTCGCCTACCTTGACGACTGTATCCAGGAAACGCACTTTTGCGGCCCCGCCTACTTTTGAGTAGGAGTCTTCAGGTTGGCCTTTGCTATTGTGCGGCAAGACATCGACTGAGCTACGGGCTCCCGAGCGACCATCACCTGAATCGAGCTTGAGGCCTTCCATTGCAAACGCATCAATGCCGAAGCCTACGGTACCTTGAGTAAAGCCTGATTCGAATCGGCCAATGATGCCATGAGCCCATTCGGCTGAGTAACCATTGCCCGTGGGGCTTGATTGACCCTTTCGATAATCACGATTGAGATAGAGATTCCGATTGAGAATACTAAAGGTGCTCCCCTCAATGAACCCTTCAGGCTTTTGCTCCACAGCTACTGCAACTTGCCCCATGCTCATGCCAAGGGAAATGAGAGAAAGACCATAAATGCTTTTATTGTTCATTTAACACTCCAGGCTTTAGCTTGGCAGAGTTTCTTTATGAAATATTTTTTATAATTATAAAAGCCACCAGCACGTGAGGATTTCTCCTACGTGCCGGCAGACATAATTTCATACAATAGATAACTCCAGCGTGACCTGAAAATTACTTCTGTGTCAGCGAACAGCAAGCAGGCTCAAAACATACCGAACAACCTTGCGCAGTCAGGGCTAACGCTAATTAACTTCCGTGAGGGCAGTTAGTACCCATAACCTTGTATTCCAAGGTGTTGAGCTTGCCCGCCGAATCTTCATAGGTCATGCGCGAAGGGGCTACGCCACAGGTTTTATTGGCTTGAGTGGTACTGATTACCTTCTGGACATCGAGGTTCATTCCGTATTCATAATGAACAACTTCAGGTGTCGCCTTTCCGTTTTCTAAGGCGTACTGCTCCATCGCCTTCTGGTTCTCTTGCATCATTCGACCATAAACACGGTCACCACCTCCTTCAGCCATGGCCAAAGAAGACATGGTCAAGATGGAAGCGGCAAAAACAACTTTTAATAATTTCATGATTTTCTCCTAGTGCTCACTTACTTCTGACTAGAGGATAACCAGTGATGCCTTTCAGGAAGCTGCCGCGAATATTACATATCTGTAAGGCCTCTCGTAGAGCTCGTGAGTTCAACTATTTAAAGTTTAGCTTTATTGGCAGAGCACGCTGAATGCATCATACGACCATCAGAAATCAACTCGTATCCCACCTGGAGCATCTAGAGATTTTTTATAAAAATGCATATCTTCCTATTATGAAAAGCGGCTTTGACCGCTACAGGCGGATGAATCGTTTGGGCGTAGCTAAATGAGACTACGAACGTGTCACAAAAGCCTCATGGGCTGCGGAAATTAGGCACTACGTAGAGCACCGAAAACGCAATCGGCAGGATGGTCTTTAACAGCAATACGGTCTCGGAGGATAGGTTTTTATCTTATCCTTAACGTCATCGAAGATGACATTGAAGCTGTGCAGCAGGCGCTCCGTTTGCAACATTTGATCGTGAAGGATCTCAAGCAGGACAGCACAAACTACTGCCTGCCCAAGGATAAAGATAAAGCCTTCGAATCTTGAGGTTGTTTTCTCCAGCACGACCAAACCCGCTGACGATATCGGCAGGGCGAGCATTTTGCCGTTGATGTCGCCCGAAGCTTCAATAGAAGTGATTTTTCGTTATGTCGTGGGGCGGTGGCGAGACTCGTCCGACTGGCGTACTGTGGACCATCGGCGGCGATGGGGCCAAGAAGGGTCGCCTCATAAACTTGGCTTGAACTCTTGCTGTGTGGATAGCCAGTTAACTGCGTACTCACTGCGTCGTCAATTTGAGCCGACCAAGTGCCATCTCTAATCCAACCCACACGAATTCGTCGCTCTCAAATACCCAAAGCTTCCAAATTCCTATTTCTTACTGCGCTCAAGACAGCCATCCGGTCTTCTGTACCTGAATCCATATCAGGTACGGTGCCATGCTCCAGATCCTTACCCACATTAGCGAAACGCGGCGCTGGCTGTTTTCACTGCTACTGTTCTTGTCAACTGCGTCCCACGCGGAGACGTGGGTCATTACAAACCGAGCACATCCAGTATCCGCACCTTCTGGCGCTCGCGTCATCTTCCTGGATGATCAGCAGCGCCTTGAAGAACAACTTTCCAACCAACTACCCGCCGATCCACGCCAGGCAGAAGCGGCCATTCAACGCTACCTTGTCAGCCCTGCAGGGAAGCATCTGCAAAACGAGTTGGCCCAAGCCCAGCAGGGCGTCATAGACGCCTGGAGCCTGCGAGTCGAAAAACTCCCAGCCGTGGTCGTAGATCGTCGCTACGTCGTGTACGGCGAGCCTGACGCAGCTAAAGCCGTCGCGTTGATTGAACGAGCACGGAGCCTGTCACGATGAGACGCTCACGTTTTGCGATCCGGCCTTTGTCGCTGGCTATCACTTTCAGCCTGTCATTCAGTGCATCGGCTGCGATCAACTCGGCAGCGATTATTGCCTCGACCCTGTCACCAACCTGCCTGGAGTACAAAGTGGTCGGCATCTGCTATTGGCTGCTCTGCACGCCATTCGGATGCAAAGTCAAAACCTCGACCAAGGTTCGTCACTACGTACCGGACGCTGTGGTGTCTGCATATGCGAATACCGGGATGAACCCTTGGATAGAGATGTCACCTCTTGGCACCCCGAATCCGATGGCCCAAGCGGGCAACGACGGCACTACCAATCACGTTGCAGAGAACAACATCATCAAATTTAAGGAAGCCGATGTCATCGGCCATCCAGGTGGTGCGGCGTTGAGTCAGTTTGCCAGCGCCTCGGGCTATGTATGCAAAGGCGCAACCTTACCGCTTGTGCCTTACTTTCTGAGCACCCTTGACCCCATTGCTTGGCGATACGGCGTCCCGGAATCCGTATACCCCGAAGCACTCATTCCGGGCATGCGCGAAGTCGGTAGCCTGCTCTCAGCAAGCAGCTGGGGGAACGTCTACCCGCGTAGCGGCTTCCTTAACCAGACTGACGACTACAAAACGGGCGCAGTTATTGCGCAGCGTGCCGGCGACGTGGTTACCCGCCCAGGCCAGGTCCATGTCTACTTGCCGATGCTCGCCCTTCCCTACCCCGGTTACTGGCCCGCAGGGCCGCTACGCGAAGGTGACGCCTCCACTGGTAAGTGGCAAGAGCTCACCCCAGTCCTCAACCCGACTTGCGCAACCTTTCCCACCATCGATCCGAACATCGATGCGCAGGATGGCGGCTACGCCTGGGCACTCTGGCGCCCTTATTCGTGTTGCCAGCGTCGAGGACAGACCTTCCTCGGCAGTACGGACTTCCAATGAAACAGCGATCGGAGCAAAGCATGAAACTCACTACCTTGGCGATAGGGCTCGCCTGCAGCCTCAGCAGTGCAATAGCGCTCTCTGCTGATCCAATCAACGTCTCCTCCTCCGGAAGCGTCATTGGGGACAACGTGCTGTATAGCATTGGCGGCGGCAACGCAGTCACCATGGGGAGCGCAGGCAACATGGATAGTATTTCTGTGGGAGGCGGTTGGAATACCAATCTAATCTGCGGAAACATGAGCCTGAGCACAACCCTTGAAAACCAATTGAATGGTGCCACTTCCGGCTTCAAAAACATCATGAGCTCGGTGGTACAGAGCGCCACCAGCGCCGTGGCTTCGCTGCCGGCACTGATTCTTCAACGTGCGAACCCGGCGCTATACAACCTCATCACCAACGGCATTTTGCAGGCCCGCCTGGACTTCGACCGCTCCAAAGGCACCTGCCGCGCCATTGGCGAAAAGATGGCGGATATCGCCGGTAACCAAATGGGCTGGGGCAAGCTTGCTGAAGGTCAGGCTATGAGTCAGGCGCTAACATCCAACACAGACGCAGTGTCGGCGGTGGAACAAGTCGAAAAGAAAGGTGGAAACGATGGCGTCACTTGGGTTGGTGGTGATAGAGCAGGTGGTTCCGGTCAGAAGCCAATTCGTATCGTAGGCGACGTCACCAAGGCGGGCTACAACCTTCTGAACAAGCGCGCGGCCGGCGACACCGCATCCATCAGTAAAGCGAACTGCAACAACGGCATGGTGTGCAATGTCTGGTCATCGCCCCAGGAAGCCACCACCTTTGCCAATCGTGTCCTGGGTGAACAACAACAGCAGACCTGTGACAGTTGCCCTAAAACGGTGACAGCCGCAGGCGTCGGCCTCACGCCGCTGATCCAGGAAACGTACGACACCAAGCTGAAGGCCCTGCAGGAACTGCTGAGCGGAAGCAAAACGCTGTCGCTAGAAAACCTGGAAGCAGCGAGCAGCAACTCGTTACCCATCACCCGAGGCGTTGTAGCAGCACTCAAGGATGAGCGCGACCAGGACGTACTCGCTCGCCGGCTTGCCTCCGAAGTCGCGTTGTCCGATGTGTTGGAGAAAGCTCTGACCCTACAGCGCACCTTGATGGCAGGCAGTCGGGAACCGAACGTCGCGGCTAATGACCTCGCCGTCCAGGCAGTCGGCCAGCAGAGCTCCTCGCTGCAACAGGAGATCGGCAACCTCAAAATGGAACTGGACATGCGTCAGCAGCTCGCGAAGAACTCGCCTCTGACCATCATTGAACGCAGCAAAGCACGGGCAGAAGACTCTCGTGGCGTGTCCCCGGGAGCCCCAGAAACGAATCGATTGGACCAGTTGCAGTCACCCGCCCAGAACAAACAGTGAGAAAGGCCATGACCGAAATACAGGAGCCTGTCGCCGCTCCCAACCGTTCGCTGGTTCGACGAACCGGGAGGAGCATTCTGCTTGTTCTGGGTGTTTTGCTCGCGA
Source organism: Pseudomonas sp. Ag1 (assembly GCF_000278565.1). Taxonomy (NCBI): domain Bacteria; kingdom Pseudomonadati; phylum Pseudomonadota; class Gammaproteobacteria; order Pseudomonadales; family Pseudomonadaceae; genus Pseudomonas; species Pseudomonas sp. Ag1. Next base: position 65,907 of record NZ_AKVH01000083.1, on the reverse strand, counting down.
CTGCCGCCCTCGTAGTCCTACTCAGCGCTGTCCTGATGAACATGTTCGACAGCGCCGAGCAATGGCAAGCCTGGCGCACCGACCACTATTGGCCGCTCTTTACCTGGCGCCTAATGCTTTATATCGCACTGACCGTTGCCTGGTTCAAATTCAAGGTACGGTTATCGAACTCAGAACGCTCGAAACGGCGCAAAGGCCTGTTGAAGATCGAGATAATGGTGATCTTATTATTTCTGATGGTTGAACTGAGCAAGGTGCTGTATCAGGCAGGGGGTGTTCTGTGACGCTCTACACCAATGACTATTTAGAGTACTACCTGACGTTGGTCGGTTGGATCATCAACAATGGTATCTGGGCGATGATTTCAGATACCGGTCTATTCGCCCTCCCCTTCTGCATCATCGTTATTCGAGAGTGGCTGAAAGTCCGTGGTGAGGGGGCCGATGAGGGCAACAAAGGCGTTCTCTCACTGGCACGTATCGAAACCAATATCTACGTTGGCTACATCGTAGTCGCATTCTTCGCTGTACCAGCCGTCAATGTGAGTTTTGATACCTTGGCATTTGACCAGAGTAGAGCTCAGCAATGTCAATACAACTTACCTAAACCCACAGACACAGGCTGGAACACAACATTCAGCTCACTGGCAGGAAAGAGTGCCCAGATGCCCATGTGGTGGGCATTAATGCATGCATTATCAAAGGGATTAACCAATGGCGCTGTAGCAGCAATTCCCTGCGGGACTGATTTACGGCAAGTACGCATGGAAGTTAGCAACACCAAGATCAACAACCCGCTATTGGCTCAGGAAATTGGCGACTTTACGCACGATTGCTATGGACCCTCCCGTGCCAGATTATTCATGCGCCAACCCGAATTGGGAGCGCAAGGGAATGACCCTCGTTTTGCGCAGGAACTCAGCTGGATTGGTTCGCACTATTTATTGAACACCTCGGGTTATTACGACACGGACTACTCCAAAACTCCAAGGGCATCATGGCCCTATAACGCATCTCGTGATGTGGGTTTACCACAAGTGGGTGGAGGTGGGGGCTATCCAACTTGCAAACAATGGTGGTCAGATAGCGGAGTGGGACTGCGGGACCGTATCAAGGCTCAAGTGTCGCCGGACCTCATGACCAAAATGCTCGGCTGGGCAAAGTGGTTGTCCCCGGACGAAGTCACTGACTCGCTTGTCCGGCAACTGGTCTCGCCGTCGAACCAGGTGAAAGGGGATGTTTATACGGACTACGGGGGACAAATCGACGGAACTGTGTGGAATGGTGCAGCCCGGGCAGCGGGGACTCTCGGGGTTGCATTAGGATCTATGGCCTATTTTCCAGCGATGGACATGGTTCGCCAGGCGCTACCGATGGTCATGGCGTTCTTGAAAATGGCGATGGTGATTTGCATTCCCTTGGTGCTAATCGTCGGGGCTTACCAACTAAAAGTGGCCATGACTATGTCCGTTGTTTTTTTCGCTCTGATATTCGTGGACTTTTGGTTTCAACTGGCTAGATGGGTCGATACCACGATATTGGACGCTTTATATGGAGCCGGTTCTCCGCATTTATCATTTGATCCTGTGATGGGTTTGAACACTGCCACCCAGGACGCAATCTTAAACTTCGTGATGGGCTCGATGTTCATCATCCTGCCAGTGTTTTGGATGGGCGCGCTGGGATGGGCAGGGGTGAGCGCAGGAAAAGCATTGGAAGGCCTTACCAGCGGAACAAAAGATGTTCAAAAGGCAGGTCAGGAAGGGGTGAATACTGTCAAACGTAGCGTTATGTAACGTAAGGGTCTCATATCATTGATATGAGACCCTTAATCATCGTCGTCTACACGTTGACCAGCAACATAGTACCCATAGCCATCGGGGCCATAGCATTGACCATACTCTATCTGGTTTCTGCGAGGCGTAGGTCTGTGATTCAACGCCCAGAGCCCTCCACCCAAAACCAAGGTAAATACTGCAACGCTGATAATCCCGCTGAAAATGTCTGCAGAAAAATATAGGAGTACGGCAGCCACAACCAGACGCTTGACCCAACGCAGGGTACGGTTCTGACTGCACCAAACGAGGCGCGCAGCCTGACCCAGGCCATAGCCTAAGCGACTTGCTACTCCCTGAGAGGTCTGTGCGGTCATGGTGCGTCTCCTTCTTACCCGGTCTAGGGGCGATTTGACATTACTTATAATACCGATTTTTCTATGCTGCAAGATCATGAGACAAACGGCCTTTGCCTTCAGCACCAGATGCCCCCCTTTCACAACAAAAATGGCCCAAAAGGTAAAAGGTTTTGTAGAAGCGAATGGAATGGTTCACAAGGGTAAAAGCCTTACCCGAAAGGGCCGCTTTCAGCGGGAAAAAGGTCCAATCTCATCAACGCATCTCGCGAGTCGAATAAACTTCAACTAACTCGTCTTCTGTAAAATTACTAAGCAAAGAAAAGTATTCAGCTCTGGACTCAACCGTCAACGGTTGGATAGAACCTAAATTAATAAGAGTTGAAACAGCCTCGTCAGGAGTCATTTCGCTAGTAAGTGGGGCTCTCTGCCCAGAGTAATAAACCTTGTCAGACGCAATAGCTACATCCAGCAGTTCACGTACTTCACCATAACGAGCGGAACGCGCAGCGGTTAGAAACACTCCATCAAAAATGACCAAGACGCTATCAACGTGAGGAATAATATATTTAGCTAAGGCGACAACCAGAGGAAGGTTGTTGTCCCACCTTGCTTCCTCATCATCAAGATCATTCCCTACACTAGCAAAAAGAATGATCTCATCACACTTATTGTCACGTATCAAATCACAAAGTGCCCAAACATTATCTGAGGTTGATTTCGTAGCGTAGCGAAGTGAAACCATCATTTTTTCCTCACATAGTCGATCTGCGGCCCCGTGCCCTTAGACCGAAACGACGATAATTCTGCATTCCTTTCTCCGTCACCACCATAGAAAGATGGCTCTTCGCCAAAAGAAATACCCGAGGCAACCAGTGATCCTTTCCCCTTGCTCGCCCCCCCTTTGATAGGAGAAAAGCCTGCCCCATGAATCATTTACGGAGCAGGCGATGTTCTCTATTTTCCGCCGCAATAAAGCGCTACCCGCCCAAAGCCCCTCCCCTAACGGTTTTATACAGCCGGCCTCTAGCCAAGCACTACTGGCATCGCCGCGCCGTCAGAAACTACTGGAGAACATTTGGCAGCGCGCATCGTTATCTCGCTCACAGTTTGTCGAGCTCTATAGGCGTCCACTTGAGCGCTACGCGGAGTTGGTCCAGCAGCTCCCTGCTTCGCAAAACCACCATCATGCACACCCTGGCGGCATGCTGGATCACGGGCTTGAAATCGTCGCCTATGCCTTGAAAATTCGACAGAGCTACCTGCTTCCTATAGGCGCACCGCCGGAGTCTCAATCAGCACAGGCTGAGGCCTGGACTGCCGCCGCGGCTTACGGCGCTCTGATACACGACCTCGGCAAGATCGCCGTCGACGTGCACGTCGAGCTGGCAGGAGGTAAAACCTGGCACCCGTGGCACGGCCCAATCGATCGTCCCTATCGATTCCGTTACGTGAAAGGACGCAACTACCAACTTCACGGAGCCGCTGCCGCACTGATCTACGCGCAGATCCTCTCCTCAGAAATCTTAGATTGGCTCAGTAATTTCCCCGAAGTGTGGTCGCAGTTAATCTTCATTTTGGCTGGTCAGTACGAACATGCCGGCATTTTGGGAGAGATCGTGGTCAAGGCCGATCAGGCGTCCGTCGCACAGGAGCTCGGTGGAAATCCAGCCCGCGCGCTGTCCGCGCCCAAACAGTCTTTGCAGCGTCAATTAGCAGATGGGTTGCGTCACCTGGTCCGAGATACATTCAAACTGAATCAACCCGATGGACCGTCAGATGGATGGCTGACACAGGATGCTCTTTGGCTGGTTAGCAAGCCTATTGCTGATCAATTGCGAGCCTATTTGCTGACCAAAGGCGTTGAAGGTGTACCCAGTACGAATGCGCCTTTCTTCAACATGCTGCAAGATCAGGGGGTAATCCAAACCAATGCCCAAGACAAGGCAATCTGGAAAGCCACGATAGACAATGGTCGTGGCTGGCGAAACACCTTCACCCTGCTGAAGCTCTCACCGGCACTGATCTGGAATGATCCAAGTGATCGGCCCACAGCTTACGCTGGGACTCTTGAGGTAGAAGCTGGCAACCCGGTAGAAGACTCTGCAGCTGAAAATACCGTCGCCACACCGGCCAAAAAGTTGCCTTCGGAAATTCAATCCAGCCCTGTGCCGGCGCCTTTAGCACCGGCACAGCCATCACCGTTCGAACTACCTCAGCATTCCTCGAGCAGTACAGATGAATTTGACGAGCTACTGGCGCTCCTTGGTAACATCAATGAGCCATCAGAAGACACCAAAAACAAAGCGGTCTCAGCGGCACATACCGCGCCTCCGAAACTGGATGAAATCCAGCCTTCCCAAACCTCCAATCAAGGAGGTGCGCCTTTAGCAATAATCGAAGAAGTCACTCCGATGCCTAGCAATAACACCGAGATCGGTCAGGGATTTGTTGAATGGCTTAAGAAAGGCATCGCATCCCGGACCATCATTATCAACGATACCAAAGCGCTGGTTCATACCGTAGCAGGGACCGCTATGCTGGTAACGCCTGGAATTTTCAAACGCTACGTCCTTGAATTCCCCCATATCGAACAGCAAGCCAAAGTACAGCAAGTCAGCGCCTGGCAGCTGGTTCAACGTAGTTTCGAGAAACAGAAACTTCATCGAAAAACGCATAAGAGTTTGAATATTTGGACCTGTGACGTTGTTGGACCTCGAAAATCCAAGCAGCTCAAGGGGTACTTACTACTAGACCCGCGAACAATCTTCTCTGAGGTCCCTTTCGACAATATCAGCCTGTCCTTGAAGTCAGAAGCAACGGAGCCGCCACAATGACGACGCCCTCGAATCTGACGGAGGAATACATCTTTGCCCATGATCTGCGGCCTGCCAGTGCAAAGATCTATCGCGCCTCGACCAAAGCACTACTCAAGCATTTCCGAACGGCCTCAGTTGAGGAGATCGATCATCGTGCGGTTCTGACATGGCGAAAAAAAGTCCTTGAGAACGGATTATCCAAACGCAGCTGGAACACCTATTCAAATCACCTTCGAACTGTTTGGGGCTACGCCATAGAACACGGCCTGATGACCCATACCACGATCAACCCATTCAAGAAAACCAGCGTTATCCCACCAAAGCGAGCCAGCAAGACAATCAATGGAGACGCCATCCAACGAGCACGCAACTGGCTCATATCCCTTGTAGGCCAAGAACGTTGTACGCATGAACGTAGCCAGATCACACCTGCCTGGTTCTGGCTCAGCGTCTTCGAGATGTTTTATTACACAGGCATACGTCTGAATGCCCTGCTGTGCCTGCGTTACAAAGATATCGACTGGGACAGCCAGATGATCTTGGTCCGCGGTGAAACAGAGAAGACCCATCGGGAGTTTTTCCTCCCCATTATGGAAGGACTCGCTCCACACTTATCCAGGATCTTGGGGGAGGCCGAGAAAATCGGTTTTTCACCAGACGATCAGCTGTTCAACGTCAACAGATTCTCTCGTCACTTCCATGGCAAGGAAATGAACATCGACCAGGTGGAGTCAATGTACGGCAAGCTCACCGATAAGATCGGCGTGCGCATGACCCCTCACCGCTTCAGGCACACATTAGCAACAGACTTGATGAAGCAGCCTGAGCGAAACATTCATCTCACGAAAAGCCTGCTGAATCATTCGAATCTAGCGACAACGATGAATTACATAGAGGCGGACTACGACCATATGCGTGCTGTTCTACATGAGCGGAGTCGGGCTCAGGGCGCTCTGAGCCGAGTGACACGGGTTGATCCAAGTGGCAAACCCTCTGCCCCCTTACCCGCCAAAATAGGTGTGCATTCACAGGAAACCGCTCAACCAGAGCCCAAGAAGCTGCCAGCTCCACAACAATCTAGCAGCACAGAGGTCAGTATTGATCGGCGGACCAAGTCGACTGGCCGAAGCGCGCTACAGAAGGCTCTCGAGCTCGCATCTGCGCAACTGCATCGCGAGTCAATGACATGCTCTATGGACCCACCAGTAGATCAAGTAGAGCAGAGTCTACTATTGACGCTAATGGCGAGCGGGCTTGGTGTCGGCACATTCAGGAAACGCACCTCAACTGAGCATTCAATGCGAAGCTCATCATTTTCCAGAGCATCGCCCTAGTACGCTCATAATCAAAGCGCACTGGCTATAGGGAATTCTGGTTGGCCAGAGGCTTTCGCATGCCCGGAATAAAGAACCAGGTCGAAATCCGGATTTTTTCCAGACGAACGGTACGACTTTGCTCAAGGCACAAAAAAAGGCGTCATAAAGACGCCTTTTTCATTAAATATGGTCGGGGTAGGGGGATTCGAACTCCCGACATCCTGCTCCCAAAGCAGGCGCGCTACCGGACTGCGCTATACCCCGGAATGCGCATCGCAAAGCCTATGCACATTGACATCATGACGAACCGAAACTACTGTTCGCCTCAGACGGCTGCATGTCTACGGCGATATCTAAGTGCTGTAACACTTTCCAAAACCGTAAAACCGCCTCTATCAGAGCTAGAACCTCTGATTCTAAGATTTGATTCCAGCGTCAACTGGTCTCAAAAATGGTGGGTCGTGTGGGATTCGAACCTACGACCAATTGGTTAAAAGCCAACTGCTCTACCAACTGAGCTAACGACCCAAATATGGTCGGGGTAAGGGGATTCGAACTCCTGACATCCTGCTCCCAAAGCAGGCGCGCTACCGGACTGCGCTATACCCCGGTTTTGAAATTGGCTCCGTGACCAGGACTCGAACCTGGGACCCAATGATTAACAGTCATTTGCTCTACCGACTGAGCTATCACGGAACTACATATTTCAAAGTGTTACGTTGTTGCATGTTACCTTCTCTTCGACGCTTCCGTATCGCTACGTTAGTGTCTCTGAGGCGCGCTATTCTACAATCTTAAAAACCCCTGTCAACCCTTTAAATTGCTTTTAAGACAATGATTTGCGCTTCTTTCTGATTTCTCCTTGGGGAGAAGAAACCGTTGGGCTGACGTTGCTGCGGGGCGCACTTTACAAGCCTTTGCCTTACAGTTCAACGCCCTATCGAAAAAAAAGGCCCCGCAATGCGGGGCCTCTTCTTATAGCAGTACCGCTTGGGCTTAGTGGAAGACGATTTCGTCGTTCTCCACCGTCGCCTCGACGCTGGTGCCCGGCATAAAGCTGCCCGACAGGATCAGCTGCGCCAACGGGTTCTCGATCCAGCGCTGGATCGCACGTTTCAACGGCCGTGCGCCATAAACCGGGTCGTAACCAACCGCGATCAGCTTGTCCAACGCCTCGCGGCTCAGCACCAGGGACAACTCGCGCTCCGCCAGACGGCTGCGCAGGCGGCCCAACTGGATCTCGGTAATGCCCGCGATCTGATCCCGCGCCAGAGGCTCGAAGATCACCACTTCATCGACCCGGTTGATGAACTCCGGCCGGAAGTGGCTGGTCAGCGCGTCCATTACGGCTGCACGCTGGGCCTCACGGTCACCCACCAGCTCCTGAATCTGTACCGAGCCCAGGTTGGAGGTCATCACGATCACCGTATTGCGGAAGTCCACGGTGCGCCCGTGACTGTCCGTCAGGCGGCCATCTTCCAGCACTTGCAGCAACACGTTGAACACATCCGGGTGGGCCTTCTCGACCTCGTCCAGGAGGATCACCGAGTAAGGCTTGCGCCGTACCGCTTCAGTCAGGTAACCGCCTTCCTCGTACCCTACATAGCCTGGTGGCGCCCCGATCAGGCGAGCCACGGAATGTTTCTCCATGAACTCGGACATATCGATCCGCACCATCGCCTCTTCGGTATCGAAGAGGAATTCAGCCAGGGCCTTGCACAACTCGGTCTTGCCCACGCCGGTCGGGCCGAGGAACATGAACGAGCCGCTCGGACGGTTCGGATCGGACAACCCGGCCCGCGAACGCCGCACCGCGTTGGACACCGCGACCACCGCCTCTTCCTGGCCGATGACGCGCTGGTGCAACAGGCTTTCCATCTTCAGCAGCTTGTCGCGCTCGCCTTCGAGCATTTTCGACACCGGGATACCGGTCCACTTCGAGACGACTTCGGCGATTTCTTCCTCGGTCACCTTACTGCGCAGCAGCTGGTTCTCAGGCTTGCCGTGCTGGTCGACCATCTGCAGGCTACGCTCCAGGTCCGGGATCACTCCGTACTGCAACTCGGCCATGCGGTTCAGGTCGCCTTTACGGCGGGCTGCTTCCAGTTCCTGACGGGACTGCTCGATCTTTTGCTGGATCTGCGCAGAACCCTGCACTTCGGCTTTTTCCGAGGTCCAGATTTCTTCGAGGTCCGAATACTCACGCTCGAGGCGAACAATTTCTTCCTGGAGTTTTTCCAGGCGTTTCTTCGCCGGCTCGTCTTCTTCTTTCTTCAGGGCCTGGGATTCAACTTTCAGCTGAATCAGGCGCCGATCCAGACGGTCCAGCACTTCGGGCTTCGAATCGATCTCCATCCGAATGCGGCTGGCCGCTTCGTCGATCAAGTCGATGGCCTTGTCCGGCAACTGCCGATCAGTGATGTAGCGATGGCTCAGTTTCGCCGCCGCGATGATCGCACCGTCGGTGATCGCGACTTTATGGTGGACCTCATACCGCTCTTTCAAGCCACGCAGGATCGCGATGGTGTCTTCTTCGCTCGGTTCTTCCACCAATACTTTCTGGAAGCGACGCTCAAGGGCCGCGTCCTTCTCGATGTACTGGCGGTATTCGTTCAGCGTGGTCGCACCCACGCAATGCAACTCGCCCCGCGCCAGTGCCGGCTTGAGCATGTTGCCCGCGTCCATCGAGCCTTCGCCTTTACCGGCGCCGACCATGGTGTGCAGTTCGTCGATAAACAGAATGATCTGCCCTTCCTGCTTCGACAGTTCGTTCAGCAGGGATTTGAGGCGCTCTTCGAACTCGCCACGGAACTTGGCGCCGGCAATCAGCGACCCCATGTCCAGGGACAGCAGGCGCTTGCCTTTAAGGCCGTCCGGCACTTCACCATTAATGATGCGCTGGGCCAGGCCTTCGGCAATCGCGGTTTTACCCACGCCAGGTTCGCCGATCAGCACCGGGTTGTTCTTGGTGCGACGCTGCAGGACCTGGATGGTGCGACGAATTTCGTCGTCACGGCCGATCACCGGGTCAAGCTTGCCTTCTTCGGCGCGCTTGGTCAGGTCGACGGTGTATTTGTCCAGGGCCTGGCGGGACTCCTCGTGGTTAGGGTCATTTACCGCCTCGCCGCCGCGCAGGTTGTTGATGGCGTTTTCCAGGGCTTTTTTGCTCACGCCCTGGCCCAGCAACAATTTGCCGAGTTTGCTGTTGTCGTCCATCGCGGCGAGCAGCACCACTTCACTGGAGATGAACTGGTCACCCTTTTGCTGCGCCAGTCGATCCGCCTGGTTAAGCAGACGCGCCAGATCCTGGGACATGTTCACGTCGCCAGTCGGGTTTTGGATTTTCGGCAGTTGGTCGAGCTCTTTGCTCAACTCCTTGCGCAGGCTGTTGACGTCGAAGCCCACCTGCATCAGCAAGGGTTTGATGGAACCGCCTTGCTGCTCCAGGAGCGCTTGCATCAAGTGCGCAGGCTCGATGGCCGGATGATCCAGGCCAACCGCCAGAGATTGGGCATCGGATAAAGCCAACTGCAATTTGCTGGTTAAACGATCAATACGCATTAGTCACCTTCCTTTTGAGCAGGCCGGAGCTATGAACAAACACATCCTGAATGAAGAAACCTGCCAGATACCCTTATAGATGGGGTGGATTCTGGAAGATTCAAGCGGGCGACCGCTGACTTGCGTCAGGATTGACCCAAGTCAAAGGAGTCTAGCGTTCAAGCCAGACAAGGGAGGCAAACCGACCGGTGCGCGGGCTGCGACGGTAGGAGTAGAAGCGGGGATCCGTCACGGTGCACAAGCCACCACCGTACACGGCAGTGACGCCGCGGGCGGCAAGCCGCAGGCGAGCCAGTTGGTAAATGTCGGCCATGAACTTGCCCGGGTTCTGACTGGGCACGAACGCCTCAATCGTTTCCGGAAGTTGCTGCATAAAGGCTTCACGCACTTCCGGGCCGACTTCAAAGGCTTGCGGACCGATGGCCGGCCCCAGCCACACCAGTACGTCGGCAGGCTCGGTATCCAGGCTTTCAACGGTCGCTTCCAATACGCCAGCGGCCAGGCCACGCCAGCCGGCATGGGCTGCCGCGACGCGGGTACCGGCGCGATTGCAAAACAAGGCAGGCAGGCAATCAGCCGTCATCGAAGTGCAGGCGATGCCCGGAGTGCTGGTCCAACTGCCATCGGCTTCGGCAGTCCGGCCGGGATCCGCCTCGACGACAACCACACCGTGAACCTGGCGCAACCAGGCGGGCTGGATATTGAAGGCAGCGCAGAGACGACGGCGATTTTCGAGCACGGCATCGAGGCTGTCCTCGACATGATCGCCGAGATTTAGGCTGTCGAACGGCGCCACGCTGACGCCGCCCGCACGGGTGGTAACGCAGGCTTTCACCCCGGCCGGCGCGGGCCAGTCAGGAATCAGCCAGTCACTCATCCGATAAACGCCTCGCGATCCTGCTTGAGCAGCGACAACAACCAGACAAAATCGTCTGGGAGTGGCGATTCCCAGCTCATCCGTTTACCGCTCGTCGGATGATCCAGCTCCAGGAAGCGTGCATGCAGCGCCTGGCGCGGGAAGGTTTTCAGCGAATCAACCATGGTTGCACTGGCCGCCGGCGGAATGCGGAAGCGGCCACCGTAGGCCGGATCTCCGACCAACGGGAAGTTGATGTGCGCCATGTGCACCCGAATCTGGTGGGTACGACCGGTTTCCAGCTTTACCCGCACGTGAGTGTGGGAGCGGAAACGCTCAAGCACGCGGTAGTGGCTGACGGCTTGCTTGCCGCCTTCCATCACCGCCATGCGCTGGCGCTGCTGGCCGTGGCGGCCGATCGGGGCATTGATTTTGCCACCGGCGGTTACCACGCCGATCACGATGCATTCGTAGATCCGGCTGACGCTGCGGCTCTGCAGTTGTGTGACCAGCTGCGTCTGCGCCTGAATGGTCTTGGCTACCACCATGAGGCCGGTGGTGTCCTTGTCCAGGCGGTGCACGATGCCGCAGCGCGGGACATTGATGATGTCCGGCACGTGGTGCAACAAGGCATTGAGCAGCGTGCCATCAGCGTGCCCGGCGGCCGGGTGAACCACCAGGCCGGCAGGTTTGTTGATCACCAGGATGTCGTCGTCTTCATAGACGATGTCCAGTTCAATGTCCTGGGCGATCCATTCTCCCTGGGCTTCCTGCTCGGCAGTCAGCTCAAGAATCGCACCACCATGGACTATGTCTCGCGGGCGGATAACCGCTCCATCCACAGTCAGGCGGCCGTCTTTGATCCAGGCGGAAAGGCGCGAGCGCGAGTGCTCAGCGAATAATTGTGCGGCGACTTGATCGAGGCGTTGGCCGCCCAATTCGGACGGCACCTCTGCGCGAAGTTCAATTTTATCGGACATGCTCAGACTAGGCGTGGCACAGCCTTTGGTTTCGGCTGCGCGCTTGTGGTTAAATACGGCGTCTTTTGCCCCGAGGCTTTCCAAGGGGCGCTCATCATAACAGGACGGCCCCGCCCAAGACAGCGGCCGTCATAGGGACGCAAGCCGCCATGCAAGTGAAACACCTGCTGCTGATCGCCATCCTCGCCATGACTGCTGCTTGCTCGTCAACAAAGGAAGTCGTCGACGAAAACCTGAGCGAGGTCGAGCTGTACCAACAAGCTCAGACCGACCTGAACAACCACAGCTACACCAGCGCCACGGCAAAACTGAAGGCACTGGAGTCGCGGTATCCGTTCGGGCGTTACGCCGACCAGGCCCAGCTCGAGCTGATTTACGCCAACTACAAGAACGCCGAGCCGGAAGCTGCCAAGTCCGCCGCCGAGCGTTTTATCCGCCTGCACCCGCAGCATCCGAACGTGGACTACGCCTACTACCTCAAGGGCCTGACCTCGTTTGACCAGGACGTTGGCCTGCTGGCGCGCTTCCTGCCGCTGGACATGACCAAGCGTGACCCGGGCGCTGCCCGCGACTCCTACAACGAGTTCGCCCAGCTCACCAGCCGCTACCCCAACAGCCGCTACGCGCCGGACGCCAAGCAGCGCATGATCTACCTGCGCAACCTGCTGGCTTCCTACGAAATCCACGTAGCCCACTACTACCTGACCCGTCAGGCGTACGTTGCTGCCGCGAACCGTGGCCGTTACGTAGTGGAAAACTTCCAGGAAACCCCATCGGTGGGTGACGGCCTGGCCGTGATGACCGAGGCTTACCAGCGCCTGCACCTGGACGCCCTGGCGGCCACCAGCCTGGAAACCCTGAAGCTCAACTACCCGGACCACCCAAGCCTGAAGGACGGCCAGTTCGTACCGCAGGTTGCCGAAGCCGACAACCGCTCGTGGTTGAGCAAGTACACCCTGGGCCTGATCGAGTCCCGTCCACCGCTGCCGCCGGGCGAAACCCGCGCCAACCAGGACATCATCAAGCAATACCAGGACGCCAAGGATTCGATTCCATCGGACCTCAAGCCGCGTGACGAAAACGGCGACATCATCGAAGAGCAAGGGCCTCAAGCCCTGGGCAATAACGAAGATCGCTCGTGGTTCAGCTACATGACTTTCGGTATCTTTGACTGATTGTTCGCCGCGATGCAAAAAGGGAGCTCTTCGGAGCTCCCTTTTTTATTGCGCTGCATAATTGCGCTGTGCGCCCATCACGTCCTTGGCTAAACTGCGGGATTCCTTGTCGAGAAGCTGCCCACCATGGTTCGTCTACTGTTCTGGATCGCCGTTATTGCTGCCGCGGTATGGTTTTGGCGCAAATTCAAAAGCCCGGCCGCCAAACAGCAGCGGCCCAGCGAACAGGGCCCGATCCAGATGGTTCGTTGCGCCCACTGTGGCCTTCACCTGCCACAGGATCGAGCCTTGAGCCTGCGCCAGGAATGGTATTGCACCCAGGCGCATCTGGAGCAGGGGCCGAAATCTATCCAGCGTTGACTCGGCCTGCCGGCGCATACGGGGCCGGATCAATGATCGGCTCATGTCCCAGCAACAAATCGGCAAACAGTTGGCAGGACGCCGGCGCCAGCACCAGGCCGTTGCGGTAGTGCCCGCAGTTGAGCCACAGCCCGTCGAAACCTGGCACCTTGCCAATATAGGGAATGCCCTCCGGCGAGCCGGGCCGCAAACCGGCCCAATGCCCCACCACTTCGGCATCGGCCAGGGCCGGAATCAACTCGACGGCAGAGGCTTTCAGGCTTTCCAGTGCAGAGTCGGTGGGCGTCTTGTCGAACCCCTCGTGCTCCAGCGTGCTACCAATCAGAATGTGCCCATCCCGCCGGGGAATCGCATAACGCCCCTTGGCCAGGACCATGCACGACAAGAAGTCCGACGCACACTTGTACAAGATCATCTGCCCCTTGACCGGCTCCACGGGCAACTCAAGCCCCAGGCGGCCCAGCAACTCACCGCTCCAGGCGCCGGCGGCCAGCACTACCTGATCGCCATGGATCGGCCCGAGCGCCGTATTCACCCCAACAACCTTGCCGCCCTGCTGAATAAACCCATCAACCGCACACTGCTCGTGAATCGTCACGCCCGGCAGGGCCAACAAGGCCGCCTTGAGGGATTTGACCAACCGCGGATTACGCACATTGGCCACATCCGCCATATAGATCGCCTGGGAAAACCCGGCACCCAGCACCGGCACAGCGTCATGGGCAGCTGAAACATCCACCTTGCTCAGCGGGCGCCCTTCGCGGGCTGCCCAGGCAAGCGCCTCGGTTTCATCATCCAGGTCCAGCCAATACAGGCCGGTGGTGTGAACTTCCGGGTCAATGCCAGTAGCCGCGAACAGACGCTCTGCCAGTTGCGGGTAAAAATCCTGGGACCAGTGCGCCAGGGCCGTCACGGCCGGGCTGTAGCGCCACGGGTAGAGCGGGGAGACAATGCCGCCGCCGGCCCAGGAAGACTCCTGACCGACCGCCGAACGATCCAGCAACACAACCGCTTGCCCTTGGGTCGCCAGGTTGAACGCCGTCAACAGCCCGATTACCCCACCACCCACAACCACTACTTGCTGTTGCTTAGCCATTGTTCGATCCAGCCGATAAAAAGAAAAAGGCACGCCCGGCGCCCAATCGTCCAGCGTCCTCATCATTGCCCCCAGCACGCCTTGCGCGTCATATCAGGCGCGGCTCCCGGATTGCTTCGCGCACCGGTACTGCTCAGACTGAAGGCGGCACAGGGATCGCCCGCCATCACCGAGTCAATTGCCGGCGTGGCAAGCAGAACGAAATCCTGAGGGTTCAATGCAGGGGTGATTCTATAGCGATCATTGCCGGCGATGACGCCAGTCGCATCAATAAAAGTGCCGTTCCTCGAGTAATAGCGCTCAAGGTACTGTGCCTGCTCACTCAGCAACCCGGCAATTTCCGCGCGATAGACCTTTTTCATATGGCTGAGATACCCGGGATAGGCGACGCCCGCCAGGAGTCCGACGATCGCCACGGCGATCAGTAATTCGATCAGGGTGAAGCCTGTGCAATCCTTGCCCATCGTGCTGCTCACCTATTGAAGTTGTCGCCACATGATTCGTCGAAAACGCTCGCCGGGCCCGCTGCCCACACGGGCATACACAGACTCCAGGACGGAGCGTGAGTGCCCACTGACGCCCACTGATGTCACGCGATAGACGGTGGCCTGGGCCTCTGCCGGGAGCTGAGCCAAACCCGTTCCCGGCCCCAGGTTTTGAATACCGTAGACGCCATCTTTCATCCCTATCCAGGTCACAGTCGATACGGGATTCGTCCCCGGCCCCACTACCGAAACCGATTCGGCAGGTGGCGCGCACGCAGCCGTCGAGTGGCAAGGGCGCAGGGCGAAACCTGACGCCTGCACCAAAGACTCGCCAAGCCTGAGGCCGCTTTCGGCCTGCTGAAACGACTGGTTGCGCTGCCGAAGGCTGCCGGTAATTTTTTCTTGCGAGATTGCTCCCTGCATCGAAGACACTCCGAGGAGTGCCAACAGCAGCAGGAATACCAGGCTGATCAGCAAAACCATGCCTGCCTGCCTCGAACGGGAGAGGTAATAACCCATGGGCACGCTACTCCAGGCGATTACGTAGTGCCGCGACCACGCTGTAAGCCTGGTCTTTCACCAACCCATTTGGATCCTGAAGTGTCAGCAGAATCCGCACGCTGCGGATGAGCGACTCATCGCCGGGGTTGGGGTCATATCGGCTGACAACCGTTGAGCCTGGCTTCTCGGCTACGCCGAAACTGATATCGAATGCCCCCACGTTATCCACCAGCACCGCTTTGCTCGGGGCCGCCAGCGTACTGAACTTCAGCTGCCCGCCCTCAAAGGTGTAGGTCAGCTTGCGCAGTGGGAAGTTGATTTGCCCGGGCGTCGCTGCCGGCGGGCTTCCAACATAGGCGTGGGCAGAGCCGGTGCAATCGGAAAGCACCGTCCAGTCCGGCTTGCTGCCACCCTCCCCGACGTCGGCGGTCACCAGCGTCAGGGACCGGGAACTGCCGGTGGTACTCCATCCAATGGGACGATCAAAACCTGCGGGAGCGTTGCTGATTGATGCAGCGGACAAGCAGCCAAACATGCCCGCCTGGCGTATTTCCTGAATCAGCTTGCCAAGGGCGAACCGTGCATCATCCTGCAACAGCGAAGCCGCACTCTGGCTGGCATAAGTGGTTCGGGAGCTGAGTGCAATCTGGGTCACCCCCAGGATCAACATCAGGCCGAGGGCCAATGCCAGCAGCATCTCCACCAGACTGAAACCGCACACTGGACCTCTCATGGCAACACCCTCGGGTCGACTGCAACCCGGCTGGTCAGGGTGAATGTTTCCCGGGTGCCTTGAGCCTTCGCTCCACGGGAGTCGTCCCAACTGATGCTGATGGTCACTTCTCGCTGATTGACCGCAACCGACCCCTTGGCGCTTTCCCCGGCGAACCCGACGATATTCGCTTCAAAGTCGTGCAGGTCCAGATCACGCACACTCGCGACCGAGGTGCTGGAGGGCGCGCGTTCACCCTGGCCCCAGGCGTAATCAGCACCCGAATTGGCGCGGATCCGGTCGAGCATGTCGTAGGCAATGAAACTGGCCTGACTGGTCATCCTGGAACTGTCGGTATATTTCAATGCATTGAGCTGAATGACTGCCGCCCCTAGCAGGCCGACAGCGAGGATCAGCACAGATACCAGGACCTCGATCAGCGTCATTCCGGCCTGGGTCGGTTGCGGGTGGGGCGTTACGGGGAAAGCGTTCATTACCATCGCCATCCATGTCGAAGGTCATCAGAAAGCAGCGCAAACCTGCTGTGCGACGCAAGACTAGCGCCGGTATTGCCTGAGCGCTGCCCCCCGGAACAAAGCGAAATACTTTGGACAGGATGGCCACCATTCGACCCGCCGGACTGGGCGCTATAACTATGTCTGCCATCCGGCACCGACTGAAAAGCACACCGCGTCCACGGAGGGACGGCCCATGAAACAACGAGGTTTCTCGCTGATTGAACTGATACTCGGCCTGTTCCTGAGCGGCATCCTGGCCAATCTGGCAGTGCCGAGCCTCAAGGGGCTGCTCGAGTCGCAACGACGCCAGAGCGCCGCCGAATCCCTTGCCGGCGGACTGCGTTATGCCCGCACAGAAGCCATCGCACGCAATCGCACGGTGGTTATCCATGCATTGGACGATGACTGGAGCCGGGGTTGGAGGGTGATACTGGACCTGAACGGTCGCGGCCATCTGGACGACAAAAACCCGGTGCTGCTGGAGCGCCAGGACAGTGGGCAGATACCGATTGTGGGGAATACGCCGGTGAGAACCCAGATACGCTTCAGCAGCCTGGGTGAACCGCTGCTGTCAGCAGGGGCATTCAGCGCCGGCACCGTCCACGTGTGTGCGACGGACCAGCAACTGAGCCTGTATCAAATAGTGCTGGCCGCCAGCGGGCGTATCAGCCTGCGCAGTAACAAGACCGAGCAGGCTTTGTGCCGGGGCTATGCCGGCACTCTGGGCCTCAGAGCAGCGAACGAACCCGCAGCTCCTTGGGCATGGAGAAAGTGATGTTCTCTTCACGGCCAGCCAGTTCATCAGCGCCCGTGGCGCCCCAGGCCTGCAGTTGCTGAATAACGCCACGCACCAGGACTTCCGGGGCCGACGCCCCGGCAGTGATGCCAATGCGTTCGACACCGTCGAACCAGCTGCGCTGCATGTCTTCGGCACCATCGATCAGGTAGGACGGGGTGGCCATGCGCTCGGCCAGTTCGCGCAGGCGGTTGGAGTTGGAGCTGTTGGGGCTCCCCACCACCAGCACAACATCGCATTCGTCGGCCAATTGCTTGACCGCATCCTGGCGGTTCTGGGTGGCGTAGCAGATGTCATCCTTGCGTGGACCGCCGATGGCCGGGAAGCGCGAGCGCAAGGCATCGATGACGCGGCTGGTGTCGTCCATGGACAAGGTGGTCTGGGTAACGAAAGCCAGCTTTTCAGGGTTGTGCACCTGCAATGCAGCGACGTCTTTTTCGTCTTCCACCAGGTAGATCGCCCCACCATTGCTGCCATCGTACTGGCCCATGGTGCCCTCGACTTCCGGGTGACCGGCGTGGCCGATCAGGATGCACTCACGACCATCACGGCTGTAGCGCGCGACCTCGATGTGCACCTTGGTCACCAGCGGGCAGGTGGCGTCGAACACTTTCAGGCCACGGCCTGCTGCTTCGGTGCGTACCGCCTGGGAAACGCCGTGAGCGCTGAAGATGACGATAACGTCGTCCGGCACCTGGTCCAGTTCTTCAACGAAGATGGCCCCGCGGCTGCGCAGGTCTTCGACCACAAACTTGTTGTGGACGACTTCATGGCGCACGTAAATCGGCGGCCCGAAAACTTCCAGGGCGCGGTTGACGATTTCAATCGCCCGGTCCACGCCGGCGCAGAAGCCACGGGGGTTGGCGAGTTTGATTTGCATGCTGTGCCTCGTGTCTTGCCCTGTAGGGTCGAGCTTGTGTGGCGAGGGCGCTTGCTCCCGCTGGGCTGCGAAGCAGCCCCAACAAGCTCGCCCCTGCAGTAGGCCGATTTCGTTAGTTACAGCGCTTTAACGTCGATGATTTCAACATCAAAGGTCAAGGTTTTCCCGGCCAACGGGTGGTTGAAGTCGATGGTCACTTGCGCGTCATCAAAGGCTTTCACCACACCCGGCAGCTCGGTATTCGCCGCATCGTTGAAGATCACCAGCAAACCTTCCGACAGCTCCATGTCCTGGAACTGCGAACGCGGGATGATCTGCACGTTTTGCGGGTTGGGCTGGCCAAAGGCGTTTTCCGGCAGGATCTGCAGGTTGCGCTTGTCGCCGGCCTTGAAACCGAACAGTGCCGCTTCGAAACCCGGCAGCAGGTTGCCGTCGCCGACCTTGAAGGTCGCCGGGGCCTTGTCGAACGTGCTGTCGACCGTGTCGCCATTCTCCAGGCGCAATGCGAAATGCAAGGTGACTTCCGTGTTCTGGCCAATGCGTTGCTCAGCCAATACCTGTTCAGTCATGAACGGTCTCTCCGGTTTTCTTGCTTTTGAACATATCCAACGCCAGCATGATTGCACCGACGGTGATGGCGCTGTCGGCAAAGTTGAACGCCGGGAAGTACCAGCGGTTCTGCCAATGCACCAGAATAAAGTCGATCACATGGCCCAGGGCAATGCGGTCGTAGAGGTTGCCCAATGCGCCACCCAGCACCAGCGCCAACGCAACGGCCAGCCAGGTGTCGTTACGCCCCAGGCGCTTGAGCCAGACTACCAGCACGGCACTGACCACCACGGCGATCAGGGCAAACAGCCAGCGCTGCCAGCCGGAGCTGTCAGCCAGGAAGCTGAACGCAGCGCCGGTGTTGTAGGCCAGGGTCCAGCTGAAGTAGTCGGGAATCACCACGATCTGCTGGTACATCTCCAGGGCGCCTTCGAAGTGAGCCTTGCTGAGCTGGTCAATGACCAGCACCAGCACGCTCAACACGAGCAAGCCCAGGCGTCCAAAACGACTGGCTTCAGGCATAGTGACGAACCTCGCCAGCGCCAGAGATGTTGTCGACACAGCGACCGCAGATTTCCGGATGCTCGGGGTTCACGCCGACATCTTCACGGCAGTGCCAGCAACGGGCGCACTTGGCGAAGGAGGACTTGACCACCTTGAGCTTGAGACCCGGGACTTCGGTCGCGACGGCATCTGCAGGCGCCTGGGCAAACGGCGCCAGGCTGGCGGTCGAGGTGATCAGGACGAAGCGCAGTTCGTTGCTCAGCTTGGCCAGGTCAGCGGTCAGGCCTTCTTCGGCAAACAGCGTGACTTCGGCCTGCAGGTTGCCGCCAACGGCCTTCGCCGCGCGCTGCACTTCCAGCTCCTTGTTCACGGCAACCTTGACGGCCATTACGCCTTCCCAGTACTCGCGGCCCAGCTCGAAGTCGGCCGGCAATTCGGTCAGGCCTTCGTACCAGGTGTTGAGCATCACGGACTCGTTCCGCTCGCCCGGCAGATATTCCCACAGTTCGTCGGCGGTGAATGCCAGGATCGGGGCGATCCAGCGCACCAGCGCTTCAGAGATGTGGTACAGCGCGGTCTGCGCCGAACGGCGGGCCTTGCTGTTGGCGCCGGTGGTGTACTGGCGGTCCTTGATGATGTCGAGGTAGAAACCACCCAGCTCCTGCACGCAGAAGTTGTGGATCTTCGAGTAGACGTTCCAGAAGCGGTATTCGCCGTAGTGCTCTTGCAGCTCGCGCTGCAGCAACAGGGTACGGTCCACGGCCCAACGGTCCAGGGCGAGCATTTCCTCGGCCGGCAGGATGTCGGTGGCCGGGTTGAAACCGGTCAGGTTCGACAGCATGAAGCGTGCGGTATTACGGATCCGGCGGTAGGCATCGGCGCTGCGCTGCAGGATCTGCTCGGAAACGGCCATCTCGCCCGAATAATCGGTAGAGGCAACCCACAGGCGCATGATGTCGGCGCCCAGGGTGTCGTTGACCTTTTGCGGCGCGATCACGTTGCCCAGGGACTTGGACATCTTGCGACCGTTCTCGTCGACGGTGAAACCGTGGGTCAGCAGCTCGCGGTACGGGGCATGATCGTCGATCGCGCAACCGGTCAGCAACGAGGAGTGGAACCAGCCACGGTGTTGGTCCGAACCTTCCAGGTACAGGTCGGCACGCGGGCCGGTCTCATGGCCCATCGGGTGCGAGCCGCGCAGTACGTGCCAGTGGGTGGTACCCGAGTCGAACCAGACGTCGAGGGTGTCGCTGATCTTGTCGTACAGCGGCGCTTCGTCGCCCAGCAGCTCGGCGGCGTCCAGCTTGAACCAGGCTTCGATGCCCTCTTGTTCAACGCGCTGGGCAACCTCTTCCATCAGCTCGACGGTACGTGGGTGCAACTCGCCGCTTTCCTTGTTCAGGAAGAACGGAATCGGCACGCCCCAGTTGCGCTGGCGGGAGATGCACCAGTCCGGACGGTTGGCGATCATCGAGTGCAGGCGCGCCTGGCCCCAGGCCGGAACGAACTTGGTGTCTTCGATCGCCTTGATCGCACGCTTGCGCAGGGTTTCGCCGCTGGTCGGCTCTTTGTCCATGCCGATAAACCACTGCGCAGTGGCGCGGTAGATCAGCGGGGTCTTGTGACGCCAGCAGTGCATATAGCTGTGGGTGATGGTTTCGGTGTGCAGCAGCGCACCGACTTCCGCCAGCTTGTCGACGATCGCCGGGTTGGCCTTGAAGATGAACTGGCCACCGAAGAATTCCAGGGACGGCACGTACACGCCGTTGCTTTGCACGGGATTGATGATGTCGTCGTTGACCAGGCCGTACTGCTTGCAGATCACGAAGTCGTCAACGCCATAGGCAGGCGAGCAGTGAACCACGCCGGTGCCGGCGCCCAGTTCAACGTACTCGGCCAGGTAGATTGGCGACAGGCGGTCGTAGAACGGGTGACGGAAGTTGATCAGTTCCAGCGCGGACCCGGTAGTGGTCGCGATCACCGAGCCTTGCAGGTTGTAGCGGGCCAGGCACGCCTCCACCAGCTCTTCAGCCAGCACCAGCAGTTTGTCACCGACGTCCACCAGGGCGTAGGTGAATTCCGGGTGCACGTTCAGCGCCTGGTTGGCCGGGATGGTCCACGGGGTGGTGGTCCAGATCACGATGGAGGCTGGCTTGGCCAGGCTCGCCAGACCGAAGGCTTGCGCCAGTTTGGCTTCGTCGGCGATCGGGAAGGCCACGTCGATGGTCGAGGACTTCTTGTCTTCGTACTCGACTTCGGCTTCAGCCAGGGCCGAGCCGCAATCAAAGCACCAGTTCACGGGCTTGAGGCCCTTGAACACGAAACCGCCCTTGACGATTTCGGCCAAGGCGCGGATTTCACCGGCCTCGTTCTTGAAGTTCATGGTCTTGTACGGGTTGGCCCAGTCGCCCAACACCCCCAGGCGGATGAATTCGGACTTCTGCCCTTCGATCTGCTCGGTGGCGTAGGCACGGCACAGTTCGCGGGTTTTATCCGCGCCCAGGTTCTTGCCGTAGGTCACTTCGACCTTGTGTTCAATCGGCAGGCCGTGGCAGTCCCAGCCCGGGACATAAGGCGCGTCGAAACCCGAAAGGGTTTTCGAGCGGATGATCATGTCCTTGAGAATCTTGTTCAGCGCATGACCGATGTGAATCGTGCCGTTGGCATAAGGAGGGCCGTCGTGCAGGACGAATTTCGGACGATCCTTGCCAATCTCGCGCAACTTTCCGTACAGGCCAATACTGTCCCAGCGCTGCAGGATCTGCGGTTCGCGCTGTGGCAGGCCGGCCTTCATTGGGAAGGCGGTGTCCGGAAGGTTTAGCGTGGCTTTATAGTCGGTCATTTAAGGCTCTTCATTAGCGATGGGCGCTAGGTGCGGCTAGTGCACGGGCGGCGGCGACATCCGCATTGATCGCCGTTTTCAACGCCTCCAGGGAGGCGAAACGCTGCTCTTCACGCAGCTTTTGGTGGAAAGCCACCGTCAAACGCCGGTCATACAAATCACCGGCAAAATCCAAAAGGTGAACTTCCAGGTGGGCTTTGCCATCACCTGCAACCGTGGGCCTGACGCCTATGTTGGCGACTCCGGGCCACGATTGGCCGTCGATGTCGACACTCACCAGGTAAACCCCGGTCAGTGGCACACGACGGCGCTTGAGCTGCACGTTGGCGGTTGGCGTGCCCAGTTGGCGCGCCAGCTTCTGGCCGTGCAGCACCCGCCCGGCAATCCGGAACGGGCGACCGAGCAAACGCTCGGCCAAGGCGAAGTCGGCAGCGGCCAGGGCGTTACGCACCTGGGTACTGCTCACGCGCAGGCCGTCCAGTTCGACGGTTTGCGCGGCTTCGACGGTAAAACCCTGGGTGACGCCGGCCTGCTGCAGGAAATCGAAATCCCCTACCCGGTCGCAACCGAAACGGAAGTCGTCGCCGACCTCCAGATGCTGCACGCCGAGGCCGTCCACCAGGATACGGTCGACGAACTCGGCGGCGCTGAGGCTGCGCAAGCGCTGGTTGAAAGCCAGGCAGAGGACGCGGTCCACACCTTCTTCAGCCAGCAGTTGCAGCTTGTCCCGCAGGCGGGCCAGACGCGCCGGCGCCGTCTGCGGGGTAAAGAATTCGCGCGGCTGTGGTTCAAAAATCACCACGCAGCTGGGCACGCCCAACTCAACCGCACGCTCACGCAGGCGGGCCAGGATAGCCTGGTGGCCACGGTGAACACCGTCAAAGTTGCCAATAGTGGCGACGCAGCCCCGATGCTGGGGGCGCAGGTTGTGGAGACCTCGAACCAGCTGCATAACGCGCTTCTTGCTCATAAAGTGGTCGATTATAACCACACCCGGCCCCGGACGACAGGCAACAGCGCAGGCCATTTGCGCG
Source organism: Pseudomonas sp. Ag1 (assembly GCF_000278565.1). NCBI lineage: Bacteria > Pseudomonadati > Pseudomonadota > Gammaproteobacteria > Pseudomonadales > Pseudomonadaceae > Pseudomonas > Pseudomonas sp. Ag1. Next base: position 42,793 of record NZ_AKVH01000083.1, on the reverse strand, counting down.
AATCGATAAAACAACCGTCTTATCGACGAAAAGTCTCTAGCTCAGCGACTTGCGATTGAAATCCCGCAAGCGGAAGCCCATCAGCAGCAACATGCCGAAGTACACCAGCACACCAGCCGCCACCAACGCTCCCAGGCGCATGAAGCGCTCGAGCATATGGCCCTGCTCCCAGGCCGGCATGAAGTGCATCAGGCCCAGCAGTACCGCGGCCATCGTCCCCACCGCCACCACCAACTTGAGCGCAAACGAGCCCCAGCCCGCCTGAGGCTGGAACATTTTCTGTTTACGCAGCTGATAAAACAGCAGCCCGGCGTTGATGCAGGCCCCCACACTGATCGCCAGCGCCAGCCCGGCATGCTTCAGCGGACCGATGAACGCCAGGTTGAGCAGTTGGGTAACCACCAGGGTGAAGATCGCGATCTTTACCGGGGTACGGATGTTTTGTTGAGCATAAAAGCCGGGAGCCAGCACCTTGATCACGATAATGCCCAGCAGCCCAACGGAATAGGCGATCAGCGCACGCTGGGTCATCGAGGCGTCAAACGCAGTGAACTGGCCGTACTGGAACAGTGCGACGGTCAGCGGCTCGGCGAGCAACCCCAGGGCCACGGCACACGGCAGCACCAGCACGAAGCACAGGCGCAGGCCCCAGTCGAGAATCCGCGAATATTCGTGGCGGTCTTTGCTGGCATAGGTACGCGACAGCGTTGGCAGCAGGATGGTGCCGAGTGCCACGCCGAGCACGCCGGACGGCAATTCCATCAGACGGTCGGCGTAGTACATCCACGACACCGAACCCGAGACCAGCAGCGAGGCGAAGGCGGTGTTGATGATCAGGGAAATCTGGCTGACGGAAACCCCGAGGATGGCCGGCAGCATGTTGCGCATCACCCGCCAGACGCCGGTGTCCTTGAGATTCAAACGCGGCAGCACGAGCATGCCGATTTTCTTCAGGTGCGGCAGCTGGTACAGCAGTTGTGCCAGGCCACCAGCCAGGACCGCCCAGCCGAGGGCCATCACAGGCGGATCGAAATACGGTGTCAGGAACAGCGCAAAAATAATCATGCTGACGTTAAGCAGGGTCGGCACGAAGGCCGGCACCGAGAAACGGTTCCAGGTATTAAGGATCGCCCCGGCCAGGGACGACAGGGAAATCAGCAATATATAAGGAAAGGTCACCCGCAACAGATCAGTGGTCAGGGCGAATTTTTCCGGTGTATTGGCAAAACCGGGGGCCGTGGCCCAGATCACCCAGGGCGCGGCGAGCATCCCGGCGATCGTCACCAGCGTCAGCACCAACGTCAGCAAACCCGAAACATAGGCAATGAAGGTGCGGGTCGCCTCCTCGCCTTGCTGGGCCTTGTACTCCGCCAGAATCGGCACGAATGCCTGGGAAAAAGCCCCCTCGGCGAAGATCCGCCGCAGCAGGTTGGGCAGTTTAAAGGCAATGAAGAAGGCATCCGTGGCCATGCTGGCGCCAAAAATACGTGCCAGCAGCGTGTCACGCACAAACCCCAGAACCCGGGAAATCATAGTGATAGAGCTGACAGCGGCCAACGATTTGAGCAGATTCATTGAAAGAGTTTTTGCCTATAGATAAAGAGCAGGCGAACAAACGGCCCACATATGCGATACTCCGCGCCTGCAACAAGCACAGAGCCAAAGCTCGCGAGTTTACAGGTCAAGCGCCGGAAATAAATCACCCGCCTCTTAAGATCGACCACTCAGCAGTTCGCATCACACGCCCTTGACAAGACTTCAACTCATCGGCATGATTCGCGGCCTATTTTGTTTGCTATTTCCTAAAAAGTCTTTCGAGGAGCTCGACGGTGGCCAACACACCTTCCGCCAAAAAACGTGCAAAACAGGCTGAGAAGCGTCGCAGCCACAACGCCAGCCTGCGTTCCATGGTTCGTACCTACATCAAGAATGTAGTTAAAGCCATTGACGCAAAAGACGCTGAAAAAGCTCAAGCTGCTTACGTTCTGGCTGTGCCAGTTATCGACCGTATGGCCGATAAAGGCATCATCCACAAGAACAAAGCTGCTCGCCATAAAGGTCGTCTGAATGGCCACATCAAGGCTCTGAACCTTGCTGCTGCAGCCTAAGCGATAAGCTTGTTAAAAAACCGACCCCAGGGTCGGTTTTTTATTGCCTGCGATTTGGGAAAGCCAAAAAAAGAGCCGGCATGCCGGCTCTGCTTCAGATTTATTGCGCTGTGGGCCACGGCAGGATCGGAATCGCCGTCACCGCATTCTGCGGGCTGCCTTCGATCAAGCGGTCGCTGTAGACCAGATACACCAGGGTATTGCGCTTCTTGTCGAGGAAACGCACCACCTGCATGGTCTTGAAGACCAGGGACGTGCGCTCCTTGAACACCTCATCCCCATCCTTCAGCTCGCCCTTGAAGCGAATCGCACCTACCTGGCGACAGGCAATCGACGCCTCGGCGCGATCCTCCGCCAGACCCAACCCACCCTTTACCCCGCCCGTCTTGGCGCGAGACAGGTAGCAGGTCACGCCATCCACCTTCGGGTCATCAAAGGCCTCGACCACGATCCGGTCATTGGGGCCGACAAACTTGAACACCGTCGACACCTGGCCAATCTCTTCGGCCGACGCCAGCAACGGCATCGCCAGCAGCAAACCGAGCAATCCCTTCATTACGCGCATCGAGACTTCCTTTTTACTTAAACCAGAATCAGGTTATCCCGGTGAACCAGCTCCGGCTCAGCCATGTAACCCAACAGACCGACAATCGCCTCAGACGACTGCCCGATGATTTTCTGCGCCTCAAGGGCGCTGTAGTTGGCAAGGCCACGGGCAATCTCACGACCGTCCGGCGCCACGCACACCACCATTTCGCCACGGCGGAAGCTGCCCTGGACCAGTTTTACACCCACCGGCAGCAAGCTTTTGTTGCCTTGGGACAACGCTGAAACCGCACCAGCATCCAACACCAGGGTACCGCGCGTCTGAAGATGCCCCGCCAGCCACTGCTTGCGCGCCGCCAGCATGCCACGCTCAGGCGACAGCAGCGTACCGATGCGCTCGCCCGCCTTGAGGCGATCCAGCACCCGCTCAATCCGACCGCCAACGATGATGGTATGCGCGCCGGAACGCGCCGCCAGCCGTGCCGCACGCAGCTTGGTCTGCATGCCGCCACGCCCCAGGGCACCGCCGACACTGCCAGCCACCGCATCCAGCGCCGGATCATCGGCACGCGCTTCGTAAATCAGCTGGGCCTCAGGGTTATTGCGCGGGTCAGCGTCGAACATGCCGTCGCGATCCGTGAGGATCACCAGCAAATCAGCCTCAACCAGGTTGGCCACCAGCGCTGCCAGGGTGTCGTTGTCACCGAAGCGAATCTCGTCGGTCACCACGGTGTCATTCTCGTTGATCACCGGGATCACCTTGAGTTCAACCAGGGCACGCAGGGTGCTGCGGGCGTTCAGGTAGCGCTTGCGGTCGGACAAGTCGTCATGGGTCAGCAGAATCTGCGCCGTGTGGCGCCCGTGCTCGGCAAAGCTGGACTCCCAGGCCTGCACCAGGCCCATCTGACCAATGGCAGCAGCGGCTTGCAGCTCGTGCATCGCGCTGGGTCGCGCGGTCCAGCCAAGGCGGCTCATGCCGGCGGCAACCGCCCCGGACGACACCAACACCAACTCGACGCCGGCCTCATGCAAGGCCACCATCTGGTCCACCCAGACACTCATGGCCGCACGATCCAGCCCCTTGCCATCCGCCGTCAGCAGCGCGCTACCGATCTTAACGACCCAACGCTGCGCACCTGTCACCTTGCTCCGCATCATCTTCAACCTTAGATAGAGGGCCGCGCGACCCAGCGCCGCCCATAACGTTATTCGTGACTACCGATTTCCAGATACCAAAACGCCGCTCGATTGAGCGGCGCTTAAGTTTACTGCAACGAATCAGTCGCGCACGTAAATGATTTCCGGACCATCTTCATCATCCACGTCTTCCTCGTCCCAATCATCGTCACCGATATCATGGACCGACTTGACACCACTGCGACGCAGGGCACGCTGATCATCCAGCGCCTGCAACTGGGCACGAGCCTCGTCTTCGATGCGCTGATCCAGTTCAGCCAGCTCGGCCTTGTAGACAGGGTCGGCGGCCAGGCGATCGGCACGGTCTTCGAGGTAACGCATGATGTCGCGAGTCAGGCGCTCAGTGCCTTCTTTGGCAATGGCCGAGATCACGTAGACCGGACCGGTCCATTCCAGGCGATCAACGATCTCCTTGACGCGCTCTTCGTGCTCTTCCTCGAGGATCTGGTCGCACTTGTTCAGCACCAACCAGCGATCACGCTCAGCCAGGGACGGGCTGAACTTGGTCAGCTCGCTGACGATCACTTCAGCAGCGTCCGGTGCACTGGTGTCATCCAGCGGCGCCATGTCGACGAGGTGCAGCAGCAAACGGGTGCGGGACAAGTGCTTGAGGAAACGGATCCCCAGGCCTGCGCCGTCGGAAGCGCCTTCGATCAGGCCCGGAATGTCCGCAACCACGAAGCTTTTCCAGCGGTCGACGCTGACCACACCCAGGTTCGGCACCAGGGTAGTGAACGGGTAATCGGCGACTTTCGGCTTGGCAGCAGACACCGAGCGAATGAACGTACTTTTGCCGGCATTCGGCAGACCCAGCAGGCCCACGTCAGCCAGCACCTTCATTTCCAGCTTCAGGTCACGCTGCTCGCCTGGCTTGCCCGGCGTGGTCTGGCGTGGCGCACGGTTGGTACTGGACTTGAAACGGGTGTTGCCCAGACCGTGCCAGCCGCCATGAGCCACCAGCAGGCGCTGACCGGCTTTGGTCAGGTCACCAATGACTTCCTGGGTTGCGGAGTCGATCACGGTGGTACCAACCGGAACCCGCAGCACCAACTCTTCGCCTTTTTTACCGGTGCAGTCAGTGCTGCCGCCGTTGGAGCCACGCTCGGCATCAAAGTGCCGGGTGTAACGGTAGTCCACCAGGGTGTTGAGGTTTTCGTCGGCGATCATGTAGACCGAGCCGCCATCACCACCATCACCACCGTTAGGACCACCGTTTTCGATGAATTTTTCCCGACGGAAACTCATACAACCGTTACCGCCGTCGCCAGCTTTTACTCGGATCGAAACTTCATCAACGAACTTCATAACAAAACGCCTCTCGTCGCACGGACGAGCTTAAGAAACCAAGACATAAGACTCTTGCAAAAATGAGCGCAGCGACCTCAAGCAACGACCGCAAATCCACTGCTTTCGCCCATCACAAACAGCTTTGCAAGAGACTCACCCCACAAACGAAAAAGCCCCGTCGCGAGACAGGGCTTTTCCAGCAACTACGTAATTATGCCGCGACGACTTCAGTCTTCGGGACAATGCTCACGTAACGGCGGTTGAAAGCGCCTTTTACTTCAAACTTGATCACGCCGTCGATTTTAGCGAACAGAGTGTGATCTTTACCCATGCCAACACCGTAACCGGCGTGGAATTGGGTGCCGCGCTGACGCACGATGATGTTGCCCGGAATGATAACCTGGCCGCCATACATCTTCACGCCAAGGCGTTTGGCTTCTGAGTCGCGACCGTTACGGGTACTACCACCAGCTTTTTTGTGTGCCATGAGTCAATTCTCCTAGTGAGGAATTAGGCTGAAATTAAGCCTGAATACCGGTGATTTTGATCTCGGTGTACCACTGGCGGTGGCCCATACGCTTCATGTGGTGCTTACGACGACGGAACTTGATGATGCGGACTTTATCGTGACGACCTTGGGAGATCACTTCAGCCACAACGGTAGCGCCTGCAACAACTGGAGCGCCGATGTTCACGTCATCGCCATTGGCGACCAACAGAACGCGATCAAAAGTAACGGATTCGCCAGTAGCGATTTCCAGCTTCTCGATCTTCAGGTATTCACCTGGGGCGACCTTGTATTGCTTGCCACCAGTAACAATTACTGCGTACGACATGGTATTTCTCCGATAATCCTGCTCACCCAGCGCTTTATAAGAAGAGGTATTGGCTGGCATGGCTGCATGGGATGGACGTCCCGAATGCAATTGCGTAAGGCAGGTGCTGCCCAGGAAGTTCAGGGTGCGCGATTGTACGCAAGCTATGGAGGTGTTGCAAGTAGCCGTCTATCGCGCCTTGACACTACGGGACGTGGGTCCTAGCATGCCGCGCAACCCTTCTGGAGCGACTGTCGCTGATGCAACCCCAAGCTTTCTACCGCGCGGTGGCGGACGATTTTAGCGCCGTCGACGGCATCATCAAGAAGCAGCTGACTTCTAAAGTGCCGCTGGTCTCCAAAATTGGCGACTACATTACGTCGGCCGGCGGTAAACGCCTGCGTCCTTTATTAGTGTTGCTGTGTGGCAAGGCCCTGGGCCGCGAAGGCGATGACCTGCGCCTGCTGGCCGCGACCATCGAGTTCCTGCACACCGCCACCCTGCTGCACGACGACGTGGTCGACATGTCCGGCATGCGCCGTGGTCGCGAGACGGCCAACGCGATGTGGGGCAATGCGCCGAGCGTGCTGGTGGGCGACTTCCTGTACTCGCGCTCGTTCGAAATGATGGTCGAGCTGGGCTCGATGCCGGTGATGAAGATTCTTTCACAGGCCACGCGCATCATCGCCGAAGGCGAAGTGTTGCAGCTGTCGAAGGTTCGCGACGCCAGCACCACCGAAGAAACCTACATGGAAGTGATTCGCGGCAAAACCGCGATGCTCTTCGAAGCCTCGACCCATAGCGCCGCCGCCCTGTGCGAAGCAACGCCCGAGCAGAGCGAAGCCCTGCGCACCTTCGGCGATCACCTGGGCGTGGCCTTCCAGCTCGTGGACGACCTGCTGGACTATCGCGGCGACGCCGAAACCCTGGGCAAGAACGTCGGTGACGACCTGGCCGAGGGCAAGCCGACCTTGCCACTGATCTACACCATGCGCGAAGGCACGCCGGAACAGGCCGCCCTGGTGCGCAAGGCGATCCAGAAAGGCGGGATCGAAGACCTGGAAAGCATCCGCGAAGCCGTGGAAGCCTCGGGTTCCCTCGAATACACGGCGCAACTGGCCCGTGACTACGTGGCTCGCGCGATCCAATGCCTGGAAGCCCTTCCAGCCAGCGAATACCGGGACGCCCTGGTTGAGCTGAGTGAGTTCGCGGTCGCCCGTACTCACTGATTCTGCTCTGCTCCATGCAGGAGCTGGCTTGCCTGCGATTGCATCACCGCGGTGTAACAGACAAACCGAGGTGCCTGCATCGCAGGCAAGCCAGCTCCCGCAGCGTTCTCTGGCGTTGCGGCCCCCTGCCCGGCTAAAACCCTATACAATGTGCGCTTTTTAGCCATCCTGAAACCAAAGGAGCTTTAGTGAGCACGTTGCCACCCTGCCCGAAATGCAATTCCGAATACACCTACGAAGATGGCGCCCAGCTGATTTGCCCGGAATGCGCCCATGAGTGGGCCGTCGGCGGCGAAGCCGAGGCGGCCAGCGATGAATCCGTGAAGAAAGACTCTGTGGGCAACGTCCTGCAGGACGGCGACACCATCACCGTGATCAAGGACCTCAAGGTCAAGGGCACGTCCCTGGTGGTCAAGGTCGGCACCAAGGTCAAGAACATCCGCCTGTGCGATGGCGACCACGATATCGACTGCAAGATCGACGGTATCGGCCCGATGAAACTCAAGTCCGAGTTCGTCCGCAAGGTCTGAATATGCTGCCTCCATCCCGTGCCCTGCACGGGATGGCGCTTCACCCTCCCCGCGTCACTTCCGCACTGGCGGCAAAAGGCCAGGCCTTTTGATCAAAAACAATATCCACATAGAAAAGTCCGGAAATGGCCAATAGGGACTTGCTATTCTACGAATAAGAATTATTCTCATTGAAATCCATCAAGGAGATACTTCCCATGACTTATTTGATCGATGCCTGGCTGGACCGTCCACACCCTTACCTGCGAATCCTCCATCGGGAAACCGGGGAAGTCTGCGCGGTGCTGGAAGAAGAGGCGTTAAGCGAACTGCAGGATCAGGGCGACCTGGACGTCAATGGCCTGAGTTCCAGTGAGCCCGGGGTGCTGAAGGAAGTGGTGAGAAATCTGTTTCTGTTCTGCTATGCCCGAGCGTTGCGCCCGGTGACGGATCTCAATGGCAAGTTTCATCCATGAGCAACCGCGCAAAACACTGCAGGAGCGAGCAGGCTCGCTCCTGCAGGTAAGGTCTTACAGAACGTCGAGCAGCTCGACGTCAAACACCAGAACGCTGTGCGGCGGGATGCTGCCAACGCCTTGAGCGCCGTAAGCCAGTTCGCTCGGCACGTACAGGCGCCATTTGCTGCCGGCATTCATCAGTTGCAGGGCTTCGGTCCAGCCGGCGATCACGCCGCCAACCGGGAATTCCGCAGGCTGGCCGCGCTCGTAGGAGCTGTCGAACACAGTGCCGTCGATCAGGGTGCCGTGGTAGTGAGTACGCACCTGGTCTTCACGGGTCGGCTTGGCGCCGCTACCTGCAGTCAGCACTTCAAATTGCAGGCCGGAAGCCAGGGTGGTGATGCCGTCACGCTTGGCGTTTTCAGCCAGGAAAGCCAGGCCTTCGCCAGCAGCAGCTTCAGCCTTTGCAGCGGCTTCGGCTTGCATGATTTCGCGGATGACCTTGAAGCTGGCGGCCATTTGCTCCTGGTCCACACGGCTAGGCTTGCCGGCAAAAGCGTCGGTCAGGCCAGCCAGGATCGCGTCCAGGCTCACGCCCGGTGGCGGGTTGTCGCGCAGCTGGTCGCCCAACTGACGGCCAATGCCGTAGCTCACGCGGGTTTCGTCGGTGGACAGATTAACTTCGGACATGGAAAGGCTCCGCTGTAGGACGACACAGGTGCCGTCCAAACTAAAAGGGCGAGCAGACTAGCACACAAGCCACGCCCTTGATGAGCCCCGCGCAGGAGAGCGCCAGGGGCTGATTAATGCTTGGTAACCTTGTCCAGGTAGCCCATGGCAAACGCCGACACCACGAAGGTCATGTGAATGATCACGTACCATTTCAGGTGCTCGGGATCGACGTTCTTGGCGTCCATGAACACCCGCAGCAGATGGATCGACGAAATCGCCACGATGGACGCCGCGACCTTCATCTTCAGCGACGAGGAGTCCATGGTCCCCAGCCAGTTGAGCTTCTCCTTGCTTTCGTCGATGTCCAGCTGGGAGACGAAGTTCTCGTAGCCGCTGATCATCACCATCACCAGCAGGCCGCCCACCAGGGCCATGTCGATCAACGACAGCAGCACCAGGATCACATCCGACTCGCTCATGGTGAACACGATGGGAATCACATGAAACACTTCCTGGAAGAACTTCAGGCCCAGCGCCAGCAGCCCCAGGGACAGCCCGAAATAGATCGGCGCCAACAGCCAGCGTGAGGCATACATTGCATTTTCGATAAAGCGTTCCATTGAATCTCACACAGCTTGGCTAAAAATGGCGGCGAGTATACCAGCCGCACCCAAACCCCAGAAACCGTCGAGAAAACTGATCTGTACGGCATCTGTTAAGGAATTTTTCTGCTAGTGTCGAGCTCATCAACTCGGCTCGATGATGTCGGACAGGAAAACTCAGATAATGGATGTGCGATCCCCTTTGGCCAGCCTTGGCCTGTGTGCGGCGTTGCTGATGGGCAGCGGTTGTTCCCCAAGCGATGAACACAAGCAAGCCAGTCTCGAAGAGAAAACCGCCAAGTTCGAACAATCCCTGGACGCCATTCAGGACCCCAAGCTCAAGGACGCCGTGTCCGAGCTCGGAGGCTCGCTGCTGTTGCTGGAACGGGCGCGCGCCAAGCTCGCCACCAAGCCCATCGAGGCCGAGTACAGCGAAGACGCCCTGGCGCTGCTCAAGCATTACCCTACGCCGCAGGCCCTGGTCGATACCTACATCAATGGCCTGTTTGTCCTGCGCAAGGCGTCCCATTCGGACTACCTGACGGACCTGCAGCCGATCTTCCCGTTCAACTTCAACATGCCCGACCAGTTCCCCTTCCCACACGGCCTGGAATGGCAGTCGGTGACCCTGAGCAACAACAAGGTCATCCCGTTCCAGCCGGAATGGTCGGAAACCGACCCGGGCATCCAGTTGAGCCCCACCAGTTCCAACCTGACCAACCCCGATGACCTGACGGTGACCTACCCGTTCGTCGAAGGCGTCGAGACGGAGAACAAAAGCCAGCCGCAGCCCGTCACCCTCAAGGGCAAGGTGGAAGTGATTGCCCCGCGTAAAGTCTTCACCTTCGACTTGTCGAAAAAGGACGTGGGCCGCAAGCGCACCGAAGAAAACGTCACCGTCACCCTGCTGGCCCTGGAAAAGAACTACGCCGAGATCGAACTGACCAACAGCGCCCCGCTGGCGCCGGAAGTCGCGGACGAATCGCCGAACCCGTTGCTGGTGCAGGCTCGTGACACCACCGGGCAATTTCTCTCGCGCTCGGGCTCGATCAACGAAAACGCCGCGCAACTGGCGTTCTACGAGAAGCAACTGGCCGAAATGCAGAAGCAGAAGGCCTGGTCCGGCGCCTTCGAGAAACAGCTGGAAGACGAGCAGAAAGCCTTCGAGCTCAAGCAGAACAGCCACTACACCAAGGTGTACTTCAATGGCCTGATCGACAATGTGCAAGTCAGCGTGCTCGACTTTTCCCAGGCCACGGTGACCCGCAAGGACCTGGACCTGCCCGTACGGCGCTTCGACAAGAACAGCCTGGAAAAAACCGTACAGCCGTTGCCGATGCCCGTCACCGTGTATGACGACCAGGCTGCGGATTGGCTCAAGGATGCCACCCTGTCCGAAGACCAACTGAAGAAAAGCGTCACCATCAACCAGTCGGTGGATGACGCCAGTGCGGCGCACGTTGAGTTCGATCACCCCTACACCTTCAACGACGACCTGCTGGGCGAGGACCGCGGCGGCGGCGATGCCCCGGTGACGTTCCTCACCGCCAACGACGAAGGCAAGCTTGGCGAGCCGATCGAACTGCCCGCCGAAGCCTACGAGGTCGACCCGGGGCGCGGCACCATCACCTATGACCTGAACCTGTTCCCTGAAAACCCAGGGTTTGCCGTCGGATCAATGCCGCTGTTCCTGGCGACCATCGAGAAAGGCAGCCTCACTGCCGGGCAACTGCCCAAGGGCCTGGAGCTGAAGGACAACGCGCTGATTGTCGACCAGAAGCTGTTCCCCTCTGACAGCTGGCGGTTCTATGCCAAGGACGCCAGCGGCAACTACCTGAAGGAAATTCTCGGCGTCAGCCACCGCGCCGAGGAATACGGCACGGCGCTCTTCGACGTGCATTACTTCTACGGCCAGCCGACGACATTGGAAACCTACCAGCGCACCGGCCTGGACACGGTGCAGTATGGGTTTGAGGTGAAGCTGGACAAACCCGAGGCGGCCGCTGCCCCCAAGCCATAGCCCCTCCCCCGTAGCAGCTGTCGAGCGCCAGCTGCTACGGGGGGAGTGCGGTCAGCGGATATCGCTTAGCACCGTCTGCCGCCCACCATTGAGTTGTCGCAAGTGCGCCTGCAGGTGCAGGCACCAGATCTGCGGGTCGTCAGCCAGCTCGTACCCGTGCAGGGTCAGGCTTTCAACAATCGAATCGAGGATGGTTTGTGCCACGAAAGGTCCGTGGAACGGGCCTTGGGACTTGATGGTGGAGGGTTGTTCGCCAGTCATTCCGGCGGCAAACAACAAGGTCCACATCCCGGTATCCCCCGCGAGAGGGCGAATGGAACATTCGATACGGGTGACCAGGCCCAGGCACTGGCGGGTGAGGCAGAGGTTGCGCGACATGGCGGCGACCCTCGGTAGATCCGGTATTCAGCCTCGCAAGGCAAGACTGTTTCTATCCAGCGACTCCTGTGGCTATCCCTTGAGCTGAGAATAGAAGAAACCCGGTACAAACCAAGGCTGGGGGACCAACGGATGACTGCCGTCACGACGGCGTCAAAAATATGCCGAAGGGACCTGGAACCAGGCCCCTTCGGCATTGATTACACCGGCTTGGTCTCAGCCAGTGCTTCCTGCGCCAACTCCTTCTCGGCTTCCTTCAGGTCATCTTCACTGATCATCTCGGCGATTGCCCGCAGACGCTCCACCACCCGCGCATTGACGCTGCCTTCGGGGAATTGCCCCTCTTCGTCGGGCGAACCCGCAGGCTCACCCACCAGCAGGCTCAAGGCCTCGTCGGCCTGACGCACGGCATAGACGTGGAATTGCCCCTGCCGCACGGCCTGCAACACCTTCTCATCGAGCATCAGTGTCGCGACGTTGGCCTGGGGAATGATCGCCCCCTGCTCGCCGGTCAGCCCGCGGGCCTCGCAAAGACGGAAGAAACCTTCGATCTTCTCGTTGACCCCGCCGACCGCCTGCACCTCACCAAACTGGTTGATCGAGCCGGTGATGGCAAAGCACTGCTTGAGCGGCGTCTTCGACAGGGCCGAGATCAAGGTGCAGGCTTCGCCCAGGGACGCGCTGTCGCCGTCGACATAGCCGTAGGACTGCTCAAGGGCGATACTCGCCGAGATCGCCAACGGGAATTCCTGGGCATAACGGCTGCCCAGGTAACCGGTGAGGATCATCACGCCCTTGGAGTGAATCGGCTGGCCGAGGTTAACTTCACGCTCGATATCGACGATGCCGCTGCCGCCCGGGTACACCGTGGCAGAAATCCGCGCCGGCACACCGAACGCGGAGTCACCCACCTCCAGCACCGTCAGCCCGTTGCACTTGCCCACCGCCGCGCCGGCGGTGTCGATCAGGATCACCCCGGCGAGCATGTCGTCGAGAATCCGCGCCGACACCCGCCCGGTGCGCGTGGCCTTGGCCTTGAGTGCGCGCTCGATGTGCCCGGAGTCGGTGCGCTCATCACCGGCCAGGTGACGAATGAAGTCCGCCTCGCTGACCAGCTGGAACAAATCACCGATACGCGCCGACAAGCGGCCCTGGTTCTCCGCCAACCGCGCGCTGTAGGTCGCCAGCCGCGCCACCGCATCGGAGGTCAACGGCGCCATGCCTTCTTCCGAGGTGCGGGTTTTCAGCAACTGGGCGAACTGTTCCAGGCTTTCATCCACCATCGGGATGTCTTCGTCAAAATCCACCAGTACCCGGAACATCTCCTGGAAGTCCGGATCCGCGTCCTGCAACGCGTAGTACAACTGGCGGGAGCCGATGATGATCACCTTGAGCTGCAACGGGATCACTTGCGGGTTGAGGGTCACCGTGGCCAGGCGACCCAGTTCGCCCAGCGGTGATTCCATCTTCAGCTTGCGCGATTGCAGGGCACGCTTGAGGGCGTCCCATACAAACGGCTCGCTGAGCATCTTCTCGGCTTCAAGGATCAGGAAACCACCGTTGGCACGATGCAGCGCACCCGGGCGCAATTGGCGATAGGTGGTGTAGAGCGCGCCCTGGTCGGTGCTGTATTCAATACGGCCGAACAGGTTGTCGTAGGTCGGATGCGGCTCGAAGACCACCGGCGCGCCACCGTTGATCGGATGCCCCACCACCAGGCTCGGGCAGTACTGTTCTTCCAGCAACTTGCGGGCCTGGGCGTCGGTTTTCGCGTCGTCCACCAACTGCTCGACCACGGTTTTCAGCAGGTAGACCTGCATCGCCTGCAAGTAGCCGCAGACGGCCGCGTTCTCCGCATATTTTTCGGACAACGGCGCCAGCAGTGGCTGCAAGGCCAGCGTGATGGTTTCTTCGTTGAACTGGCGCATCTGGTTATTGGACTCGCGCTTCCACTGGGGCAGGCTGGCGAGTTCTTCGTTGAGGCGTTCTTCCAGTTCGGAAATATCGGTGTGGAAACGCTCTCGGTCGGCTTCGGGCAACTGCGAGAACTCGGCCTCGTCCAGGGCCTTGCCGTCGAGCATCGGGGTAAACGCTATGTTGGTGCTGTCACGGTACAGCGCCACGTCTTTTTCCAGGGCCAGGCGCTCGATGACGTCCAGGGCACGGTCGTAACGCTGGTTGAAGGCACGGTCGATGGCGCTTTTGCGCTGTTGATACGTCGGGTGTTCAAACACCGCCGGGAAGGTCGCGACCAGGTTGTCGATCAGGCCGTTGATATCGGAGATGAACGCGGCAGCACCACCCGCAGGCAGTTCCAGCGCGCGGGGTTCGCGAGGCTCATCGAAATTATTGACGTAGACCCAGTCGGCCGGGGTCTGCAGGCGCTTGCCTTCGGCCTTGAGGTAGCGTTTGACGAACGAAAAGCGCCCGGTACCGGGCTCACCCATCACAAATACGTTGTAACCGGGGCGTGGCATGGCCACACCAAACTGCAAGGCTTCGACCGCACGTTCCTGGCCAAGCACACCGCGAAAGGGCTCCAAATCATTGGTGGTCGAGAAGCTGAACTGTTCAGCGGAAAAAGGACGAGTCAGCGCTTCGGGCGCTAGACGCAAGCTGGCAGCAACAGGATCAGGCATCGGGCTTCCTTACATCAGGCGGGGCAGATGACGGCATTCTGGCGCCGGGTTGGGCCGGCTGGCAAGGACGGCTTGGGGAAAGCATAGACCCGTGTTCGGGGCTGTAAAAAAACCGAGTGTTTCCGGCTTGTTTCATAAAAAGTCACGGAACCCTTGGATCATGCCTAAACTCCAACCTGCTGCGGGTTGGACTAATAACCGACCCCTAGGGTGCTGTCAGGCACCTGAACCCTTGTCCATTGGTTTGCACACAAAGAGAACAAAGCTATGAAACGGATCCTTCTCGGTACTCTCTTCACCGTCGTCTCCCTCAATGCAATGGCAGAAGCGCCAGGTGGCCCGAACTGCGGTTGGGGCAACATGTTGTTCGAAGGCCAACGCGGCACTCCGGCTCACTTCCTGGCCTCCACCACCAACGGTACCTCGGGTAACGCCACGTTCGGCATGACCTCGGGCACCAACGGCTGCAGCACCAACAGCGCACTGACCTACGGTGGCAAATCGTGGATTGCCATGAATGGCATGATGAACGAGCTGTCCGAAGACATGGCCAAGGGTAACGGCGAAGCGCTGACTACCTACGCTGTAGTACTGGGCGTTGCTCCTGAAGACCGCGAGCACTTTGCCGCTGTGACTCACGAGCACTTCCAGCAAATCTTCAGCAAGGCTGACGTAACCGCTGATGACGTGCACAACAACACCCTGGCTGTACTGAAAAGCGACACCCGTCTGGCGAAATACGCTACCCAGGCTTAAGCTCGACCCGCCCGTGCCTTTCGAGGCACGGGTTTTATTATTTTTGGACCTGCCTCCCCTTTGGGTCTTTTTATCTCGACTTAAGTTGCCCACATGCTCAAACGCCTTGCCTACCTGGCACTCTTCGCCTGCGCCCCGCTGTATGCGGCGCCGCACCTTGATGATCAACGTTTGCAGCAACTGGCCAACGACCCGTTCTGGCTTTCGCTGGGACACTACGAATCCGGCAAGTTCAAAGGCTGGCGCAGCTATGTCAGCGACAAGAAATTCTTCCTCGCTCCCGATGGCGCCCACCATCCGGACCAGGAGCTGAAGGCCACTGTCGAGGCGCTGTATGCCCCGGCCAGCCTCGGCGAAAAGCACGCCCAATGCGTTTACCCGGCACGTACACGCTGGCTCAAGGACCAGTTGCACCTGAGCGACTTGCCGCCGCTGGACTGCAAGGAGTTCAAGCAATGGTTCAAGGACGTCGCCCCCCACAGCGCGGTGATGATCTTCCCGGCGGCCTACCTCAACAGCCCGTCATCAATGTTCGGCCATACCCTGCTGCGCATCGACCAGGCTGACGTGCAGAGCAACAACACCGCCCTGCTCAGCTACGCGATCAACTTTGGCGCCTATATCGAAGGCTCGGACAACAGCATCCTCTACGCCTGGAAGGGCCTGATGGGCGGCTACCCGGGCCTGTTCGCGCTGGTGCCCTACCAGGAAAAACTCTCGGAATACCGTAGCCTGGAGAACCGCGACCTGTGGGAATACCGCCTCAACCTGACCCAGGTCGAGACCGAGCGCATGGTCGAGCACGTGTGGGAACTCAAGCAGATCCAATTCGACTATTTCTTCTTCGACGAAAACTGCTCCTATCGCCTGCTGGAACTGCTGCAAGTGGCCCGCCCAAGCCTGCGGCTGACCGAACAATTCCCGCTGACCGCGATCCCTACCGACACGGTAAAAGCCGTGAAAGAAGCCGGCCTGGTGGAGAAAATCGATTACCGCCCTTCCCGTGAACGGGAGCTGCTGGAACGCGCCAAGCCGCTGGACAGCGACGAGCAGCAATGGGTGCTGAAGATCAGCGACGACCAGAAACAACTGCAGGACCCGGCGTTCAAGGCCATCGCCAAAGACCGCCAGGCCCTGATCATCGACGCCGCCTACCGCCTTGGCCGCTACCGCGCCAACGGCCTGGAGCGCGACACCGAACGTTCCCAGCGCAGCTTCGAACTGCTGCGGGCGATCAACCAGAACCCGGCGCCGGACCTGAAGATCGAACGCCCCGGCCTGCCTGAAGACGGCCACGAATCCCGCACCTGGCAAGCCGGCATCGGCACCCGGGGCGACAAGGCCTTCGGCGAATACGGCCTGCGCATGGCCTACCACGACCTGAACGACAACGCCGAAGGCTTCCCCTTGGGCGCGCAGATTGAAATCCTGCAAATGAAACTGCGCCAGTACGAAGGCAACCACTGGCAATTGCAGCAACTGGATCTGGCAACCATCCGCTCACTGACCCCACGCAACGAGCTGCTGCAGCCGTGGTCGTGGCAAGTCACCGGCGGCCTGGAGCGCGTACCGGGCAAGCATGACGACGAGACACTCGTCAGCCACGTCAACGGTGGCGCGGGCGGCACCTGGCAACTGCGCGACGACATGCTTGGCTTCGCCCTCGGCACGGTGCGCGTGGAGCACAACAGCGACTTCGGTGAAGCCATCTCCCCGGCTGCCGGGTTCAATACAGGTGTGTTGTGGCACAACCCGCTGGGCAACCTGAGCCTGGAAGCCAAGGGTGACTTCTTCACCAATGGCGAGGTGCGGCGCAGTATCAGCCTGAATCAACAGTGGGAATTGTCGCGCAACCTGGGGCTGAGACTGAGTGCGCAGCGGGAATACAGCCACCTCGCGACACCGGTGAACGAAGTGATGCTGGAAGTGAAGTGGTATCACTATTAATCCCTGAGCCGTAGATCGTTCCCACGCTCCGCGTGGGAATGCATCCTGTGACGCTCTGCGTCACGACCTTTAAAAGCGGACGCAGAGCGTCCAGAGCGGCATGCCCACGCAGAGCGTGGGAACGATCTCTAATTAGTCCATAAGGAGCTTGCTCCCGCGGGGCTGCGCAGCAGCCCCAAAACCAGACACCTCACCCTCTCTGGAATATCTCAATACCCTGAACAGGGGCCGCTTCGCGCCCCAGCGGGAGCAAGCTCCCTCGCCACAGGGGGCGCGTGATCGCCCGAAGCCGCAGCGTCACACGGATTTCTCACATCCGTTTCACATACCCCGAACGAATCCACTCCTACACTTCCCCCATCAGCCGTTCAACGGCCAGGGAGCAAGCGATGTGGCGGTACGCTGTAGTGCTGGGCCTGTTGGCCCTGCTGTCGGGTTGCCAATCAACCCATGAGGATTTGCTGGCCAAGGGTTATCCACCCGCCTTCGCCGATGGCTATGACGACGGTTGCAGCAGCGGCCGCCAGGCTGCCGGGGTGATCACCGGGGAATTTCGCAAGAACGTCCCGCGCTACCTGAAAGACCGCACCTACGCCGAAGGCTGGGATGATGGCTTTCGCCAATGCAAGGCCATGCGCGAGAACGAAGACCTGAACGACTACAAGAATCGCCACTGGGACGACCGCGAACGCGCCTGGCAACAGGAAAAAGACCGCGACGCTGCCAGGGCCTTTCGCTCGCAATAGGTCGCTTCCAGACATCCAGCGAAACTTAACCCCTGCGACCATGGCCCAAACTCCATAGCAGGAGAACGTCATGAGTCGAGCTTTCGTCAACGAAGACAGCGCCGCTGCCCAGGCCAGCCAACCGGTGGAACGCCAGGTCAGCGCGCAACCCAATCACCTCACTGCCCGCGGACTTGCACAATTGCAGGCCAGGGTCGCGCAGTTGCAGCATGAGCACAGCGAAGAATCCGCCAAGGGCGAGCAGGCCGATAAACAGCGCCAGGCCGACCTTGAGCGGGATTTGCGTTACTTCAACCAGCGCCTGCAAAGCGCACAGGTGGTGGCGCCGGCAACCTCCACCGACAAGGTGCAAATCGGCAGCTGGGTGACCTTTGCCAACGAACAGGACGAAGAGCAGCGCATTCAGTTAGTGGGCGAAGACCAGGCCGACGCCACGGTGGGCCTGATCAACTGGGGTTCGCCCCTGGGCCGCGCTCTGCTGGGTGCACAGGTGGGCGACGAGGTCCTGTGGAGGCGCCCCGTCGGTGATCAGTTGATCGAAATCCTGCGCATCGAACCCGAGGGTTAAACGATGCCCTGGGCCAGCATTGCATCCGCAACCTTCACGAAGCCTGCAATGTTGGCGCCCTTCACGTAGTTGACCCGGCCGTTCTCTTCGCCGTAGTGCACGCACGCATGGTGGATCGACTGCATGATGTTGTGCAGCTTGCTGTCCACTTCACCGGCGGTCCACAGCAGGCGCATGGCGTTCTGCGACATCTCCAGCCCGCTCACCGCCACCCCGCCGGCATTGGACGCCTTGCCCGGCGCGAACAGGATGCCGGCCTCGATAAAGATATCCACCGCCTCCAGGGTGGTCGGCATGTTGGCGCCTTCGGCCACGCAGACGCAGCCATTGCGCAACAGGGTGCGCGCCGCTTCGGCGTCCAGTTCATTCTGGGTGGCGCAGGGCAACGCGATGTCGCAGGCCAGTTCCCATGGTGCTTTGCCGGCGCGGAATTCCAGGCCGAAACGCGATGCCAGTTCGCTGATGCGCCCGCGCTGTACGTTTTTCAGTTCAAGCAGAGCCGACCATTGTTCTTCGGTCAAACCGCTTTCGCAGTACAGGGTGCCTTCGGAGTCGGACAAGGAAATCACCTTGCCGCCCAGGTCCATGACCTTGCGCGCCGCGTACTGGGCGACGTTGCCGGAGCCGGAGATGGCCACGCGCTTGCCTTCGACGCGCTCGCCGTTGCGCTTGAGCATTTCTTCAGCGAAGTACACGCAGCCAAAACCGGTGGCCTCCGGGCGAATCAGGCTGCCGCCGTAGCTCATGCCCTTGCCGGTCAGCACCGAGGTGAACTGGTTGCTCAGGCGCTTGTACTGGCCGAACAGGAAGCCGATCTCCCGGGCGCCCACGCCAATATCACCGGCGGGCACGTCCACGTCCGAGCCGATATGGCGATACAGCTCGCTCATGAACGCCTGGCAGAAACGCATCACCTCGGCGTCGCTCTTGCCCTTGGGATCGAAGTCCGAGCCGCCCTTGCCGCCGCCCATGGGCAGCGAGGTCAGGGAGTTCTTGAAGGTTTGTTCGAAGGCGAGAAATTTCAGCACGCCCAGGTTCACCGACGGGTGGAAGCGCAGGCCACCTTTATAAGGGCCGATGGCGCTGTTCATCTGGATCCGGAACCCGCGGTTGACCCGTACTTTGCCCTGGTCATCTTCCCACGACACCCGGAACACAATCGCACGTTCCGGCTCGCAGATGCGCTCCAGGATGCCCGAGTTCAGGTAGTGGGGATTGGCTTCAAGAAACGGCCACAAACTGCGCAGGACTTCTTCCACGGCCTGGTGGAATTCCGGCTGGTCGGGGTCGCGTTTCTTGAGGCGGGCAAGGAAGGATTCAACGGATTCGATCATGAAAAGTCTCGGCAAATTTATTGTCGTTAAAGGAGATTTGTCCCGGACTTTATCAATTCATGTCGCACCGCGACAGGGCAAAATGTCGCTTTTGTGAATTTAAATGGTGCATTAGATATAAATACAGGCGTTTTTTGCACCTTAATGAGGATTTCAATCCAGGCCTTGCACCAACAGTTAATCCGCTATCGCAGGCAAGCCAGCTCCCACATTTGATCCAGTACATCCATGACAATGCGGTCAACTGTGGGAGCTGGCTTGCCTGCGATGCAGACGACGCGGTCCACCTGGAAACACGCAAAAAAAAGCGGAACCCGAAGGCTCCGCTTGTTCAAACCACCAACCCGGATCAGGCCAGCTTCTTGTGCCGTACACGATGCGGCTGGGCAGCAGCTTCGCCGAGGCGTTTCTTGCGATCGGCTTCGTATTCGGTGTAGTTGCCTTCGAAGAACACCGCCTGGGAGTCGTCTTCGTACGCCAGGATGTGAGTGGCCACGCGGTCAAGGAACCACCGATCGTGAGAGATCACAATGGCGGCGCCCGGGAAGTCCAGCAGGGCTTCTTCCAGGGAACGCAGGGTTTCAACGTCGAGGTCGTTTGACGGTTCGTCGAGCAGCAATACGTTGCCGCCTTCTTTCAGGGTCAGGGCCAGGTGCAAGCGACCGCGCTCACCACCGGACAGGTCCTTGACGAACTTCTGCTGGTCGCCGCCCTTGAAGTTGAAGCGACCCACGTAGGTGCGCGACGGGATTTCGTAGTTGCCGATACGGATCTGGTCGGAACCGTCGGAAATCTGCTGGAACACCGTCTTGCTGCCGTCGAGGTCGTCGCGGCTCTGGTCAACGCAAGCCAGCTGCACGGTTTCGCCGACTTCGATGGTGCCCGAGTCCGGTTGTTCCTTGCCCATCAGCATGCGGAACAGTGTGGATTTACCCGCACCGTTACCGCCGATCACGCCAACGATGGCGCCTTTTGGCATGGAGAACGACAGGTTGTCGATCAACACGCGGTCGCCGTAGCCCTTGCTGACGTTCTTGAACTCGATGACCTTGTCACCCAGGCGCGGACCGGCCGGGATGTAGATTTCGTTGGTCTCGGAACGCTTCTGGAATTCCTGGGACTGCATCTCTTCGAAACGCGCCAGACGGGCCTTGGATTTCGACTGACGCGCCTTGGCGCCTTTACGCACCCATTCCAGCTCGTCTTTCATGGCCTTTTCATGGGCCGACTGTTGCTTGGATTCGGCGGCCAGACGGTCGGACTTGGCTTCCAGCCAACCGGAGTAGTTGCCCTCGTAAGGGATACCGGCGCCACGGTCGAGCTCGAGGATCCAGCCAGCAACGTTGTCCAGGAAGTACCGGTCGTGCGTGATCGCAACCACGGTGCCCGGGAAGTCGTGCAGGAAATGCTCCAGCCAGGCGACGGAATCGGCGTCCAGGTGGTTGGTCGGTTCGTCGAGCAGCAGCATGTCGGGGGCCGACAGCAGCAGGCGGCACAGGGCCACACGACGCTTTTCACCACCGGACAGGTGTTCAACCTTGGCGTCCCACGCCGGCAGGCGCAGCGCGTCGGCGGCGACTTCCAGCTGGCGGTCCAGGTTGTGACCGTCGGCCGCTTGCAGGATGGCTTCGAGCTTGGCCTGTTCTGCCGCCAGTTTGTCGAAGTCGGCGTCTTCTTCAGCGTAGGCCGCGTAGACCTCGTCCAGGCGGGCCTGGGCGTTCTTGATCACGCTGACCGCTTCCTCGACCACTTCACGCACGGTCTTGGTCGGGTCCAGGATAGGTTCCTGTGGCAGGTAGCCGATGTTCAGGTCGGGCATCGGGCGGGCTTCGCCGTCGAACTCGGTGTCGACGCCGGCCATGATTTTCAACAGGGTGGATTTACCCGAACCGTTGAGGCCGAGCACGCCGATCTTGGCGCCCGGGAAGAAGGACAGAGAAATGTTTTTCAGGATTTCCCGCTTCGGCGGAACAACTTTTCCCAGCCGATGCATGGTGAAGACGTATTGAGCCATGGTGAACCTAGCGTCAGTGACTGATGAATTAAGCGGGCGAAACCCGTGCCAGGCCATGCGCCGCGCGGGCCGTTGATGTCTATCAATGCCTGCGTGCGGTAGATGCCTGATTGTCTGGGGCTGGAACGCCCTCGCGTAACCGGCAAAGCTACCTGAATGCGGGTGGGCAGTCCAGCCAGGCGGGGCTGGCACTTTGCCACAACACAAGGCATGCTAGCCGCCCTCCGGGCGTCCGGCTTATAGTGCACGTCGCGCGCCAGTCCAGCCAAACCGCAGGATCACAGTTTGTCCAACGTAACGCCGCCAACTCCCCTGCGCGCCGCTCATATAGCGCCGGGAGCGCCCCTGCACGGAACCCTGAAGGGCGCATTGGCGACGCTGGTCCTGTTGCTGCTCGCGTTATTGTTCTGGCAACTGCTGGACCAGTTGCAGCAAAACCAGAAAAACCAGCAGCAATACACCATCGACTACAGCGCCGACCTGGCCGAACAGATCAGCTTGAACATGGCCCTCAGTGCGCAGATTGCGCTGAACCTGCTGCCGATCGTCGAACCGCCGCGGGACGCCGAACAGCAACAAATCCTGATGCGCACCTTGCAACGCTCCTTGCCGGAGTTGCGCAGCGTCGCCCTGCTCGCCCCCAGCGGCGCGATGATCAGTGACAGCGCCAGCGACAGCCAGGACAGCGCCTGGCTCGAAGAACTGGTCAAGCGCAGCCACGCCCAGTCCTATTACCTGAGCAACAACAACGACGGCACCGTCATCTACCTGCTGCTGCACCAGCCCAGCGGCGGCACCAAGATGTACTGGGCCTTGCGCCTGGCCCCCAATTACCTGGCCAACCTGACCCGCCAGGATGGCCAGGGCCAGCGCCCGATGTGGGTCATCGAAAACCGCCTGAACCACCGGGTGGTCAGCCGTGACAGCGGGATGCCGGCCCAATGGGCCACCGCGTTGACCCCGGACGAGTTGAACAAAAGTGTACTGGTCACGCCCCTGAGCAAGAGCGACTGGCAACTGCGCGGCCTGTTCGACCGCGCCGCCGTGCTGGAGCAACTGCTGCCAGCCTTTATCGGCAAATGCCTGTTGGGCCTGGCCTTCTCGCTGATCCCGGTGATCGTGCTGCTGAACATGCGCCGCCGCCAGCGCCAGGTGCACGAGGGGCGCCGGCGCTACCAGGATATTTTCGAAGGCACCGGCGTGGCGCTGTGCGTGCTCGACCTGTCGGGCCTGCGCGCGTTCTTCGATAGAGCCCGACTGCAAACCCGCGAGCAGTTGCAACAGTTGCTGCAAGACAACCCGGAACAGCGCCAGCAACTGCTCAAGGAACTGCGCATCACCGAGGTCAACCAGGTGGCGGTGCGCTTGCTGAATGTTGCCTCTTGCGAGCAGGCCTGGGAACGCCTGATCGACGCCTGCCCGTCGAGCCCGACCGCCATCGGCAACCAGGTGATCGACGCGGTGCTGACCCAGCAGAAGCAGCTTGAACTGGAAATCCAGCTCAGCGATATCGAAGGCAACGACCAATACCTGTGGCTGGTGATGCGCCTGCCGGAACAGCAGGACGACTTCAAGGCCGTGATCCTGAGCATCAGCGACATCACCAGCCGCAAGCTGATCGAGTTGTCACTGGTGGAGCGCGAGAGTTTCTGGTCGGACGTGGTGCGCACCGTGCCCGATCACCTGTATGTGCAGGACGTGATCAGCCAGCGGATGATTTTCAGCAACCACCACCTGGGCCACACCCTGGGCTACAACAAGCCCGAGCTGCAGCAGATGGGCGAGTACTTCTGGGAGATCCTGCTGCACCCCGAAGACGCCGAGCGCTACCACGACCTGCGCCTGCAACAGCGCCAGGCCGGCTACCTGAGCCAGTTGCAGTGCCAGTTGCGCTTTCGCCACCGCAACAACCAATGGCGGCGCTTCGACATCCGCGAACAGGCCCTGGCCCGTGACAAGACTGACCAGGTGACGCGCATCATCGGCGTGGCCAAGGACATTACCGACCAGATCGAAGCCAGTGAATCCCTGCGTGACAGCAAACAGCGCTACCGCATGCTGGCGGAAAGCATCAGCGACGTAATCTTCTCCACCGACAGCAAGCTGGCCCTCAACTACGTCAGCCCTTCGGTGAACGCGGTGCTGGGCTATGACGTCGACTGGATCTTCGAAAACGGCTGGCAATCGACCATCGCCAACCCGCAGCAACTGACCGGTATCTACTCCCTGGTGGAGCAAGTCAGCCGCGCCCTGGACCAACCCGAATCCCTCGCGGCCTTGCGCAACGACGTGCAGACCCAACTGTTCCTGTTCGACTGCCTGCGGGCCGACGGGCGCAAGATCCCCATCGAACTGCGCCTGGTGCTGGTGTGGGACGAACACGGCGCGTTCGAGGGCATCCTTGGCGTGGGTCGCGATATCAGCCAGCAGCGCCGTGCGGAAAAAGACCTGCGCATGGCGGCCACGGTATTCGAACACTCCACCTCGGCGATCCTGATCACCGACCCGGCCGGCTACATCGTGCAGGCCAACGAGGCGTTCAGCCGGGTCAGCGGTTATGCGGTGGCGGACGTGCTCGACCAGTTGCCGAACATGCTCACCGTCGACGAACAGCAGGAAGCCCACCTGCGCTACGTGCTCAAGCAATTGCACCAGCACAGCACCTGGGAAGGCGAAGTGTGGCTCAAGCGCCGCAACGGCGAGCATTACCCGGCCTGGGTCGGAATTACTGCCGTGTTCGATGACGAAGGCGACCTGGCCAGCTACGTGTGCTTCTTCAGCGACATCAGCGAGCGCAAGGCCAGCGAGCAGCGCATCCACCGCCTGGCCTACTACGACGCCCTGACCCACCTGCCCAACCGCACGCTGTTCCAGGACCGCCTGCACACCGCGCTGCAATCGGCGGAACGGCAGAAGTCGTGGGTGGTGTTGATGTTCCTCGACCTAGACCGCTTCAAGCCGATCAACGACTCCCTGGGCCACGCCGCCGGCGACCGCATGCTCAAGGAAATGGCCACCCGCCTGCTGGGCTGCGTCGCCGAAGACGACACCGTGGCGCGCATGGGTGGCGACGAGTTCACCTTGCTGCTGCAACCGCGGGTCAACCGTGAGATGGCGCTGAACCGGGCGATTCACGTGGCCGAGCAGATTCTGGCCAGCCTGGTGAAGCCGTTTGTGCTGGAGGGCCGCGAGTTCTTCGTCACCGCCAGTATCGGCATCGCCCTGAGCCCGCAGGACGGCAACGAACTCAGCCAGTTGATGAAAAACGCCGACACGGCGATGTACCACGCCAAGGAGCGGGGCAAGAACAACTTCCAGTTCTACCAGGCCGATATGAACGCCAGCGCCCTGGAACGCCTGGAGCTGGAAAGCGACCTGCGCCACGCCCTGGAACAGAACGAATTCGTGCTGTATTACCAGCCGCAGTTCAGCGGCGACGGCAAACGTTTGACCGGCGCCGAAGCCCTGCTGCGCTGGCGCCATCCGCGTCGCGGGCTGGTGCCGCCGGGGGACTTCATCCCGGTGCTGGAGGAGTTGGGGCTGGTGGTGGACGTGGGTGACTGGGTGATCAGCGAAGCCTGCCGCCAACTCAAGACCTGGCACCAGAACAAGGTGCGGGTACCCAAGGTCTCGGTCAACATTTCGGCCCGGCAGTTCTCCGACGGGCAACTGGGCGAGCGCATCGCCACTATCCTCAAGGACACCGGCCTGCCGCCGGCGTGCCTGGAGCTGGAGCTGACCGAAAGTATCCTGATGCGCGAGGTCAACGAAGCGATGCAGATCCTCGCCAGCCTGAAAAACCTCGGCCTGAGCATAGCGGTAGATGACTTCGGCACCGGTTATTCATCGCTGAACTACCTCAAGCAGTTCCCCATCGACGTGCTGAAGATCGACCGCACCTTTGTCGACGGCCTGCCGTCGGGCGAGCAGGATGCGCAGATTGCCCGGGCGATTATCGCCATGGCCCACAGCCTGAACCTGGCGGTGATCGCCGAGGGTGTGGAAACCCATGAGCAGCTGGACTTCCTGCGGGAGCACGGTTGCGATGAGGTGCAGGGCTACCTGTTCGGGCGACCGATGCCGGCGAACCGGTTTGAGGCGCAGTTCAGCAATGATGCGCTGTTCATGTTCGACTGAAATCCTCAGGTGATGCGGATGGCCTCTTCGCGAGCAAGCCCGCTCCCACATTCGACCGTATTCCACCTGAAGGAACCCGATTGAATGTGGGAGCAGGCTTGCTCGCGAAGGGGCCCGAACAAACACCACCTATCCCCAGATGAGCCCCGCTTGTCCGCGACATGATGTCCTTTCATATGCCATCTAAAACCCATTGGGTTAGAATGCGCTTCTTTTCTGCCCCCGATCCTTGAGGACCGCCATGTTCAGCCGTGATTTGACTATTGCCAAGTACGACGCCGATCTCTTTGCCGCCATGGAGCAAGAAGCTCAGCGCCAGGAAGAGCACATTGAGCTGATCGCTTCGGAAAACTACACCAGCCCCGCCGTGATGGAGGCTCAAGGTTCGGTTCTGACCAACAAGTACGCCGAAGGCTATCCGGGCAAGCGCTACTACGGCGGTTGCGAGTTCGTCGACATCGTTGAGCAACTGGCCATCGACCGCGCCAAGGAACTGTTCGGCGCCGATTACGCCAACGTCCAGCCACACGCCGGCTCCCAAGCCAACAGCGCCGTGTACCTGGCCCTGCTGCAAGCGGGCGACACCATCCTGGGCATGAGCCTGGCCCACGGCGGTCACCTGACCCACGGCGCCAGCGTTTCCTCCTCCGGCAAGCTGTACAACGCCGTTCAGTACGGCATCGACGGCAACGGCCTGATCGACTACGACGAAGTCGAGCGCCTGGCCGTTGAGCACAAGCCAAAAATGATCGTGGCCGGTTTCTCTGCCTACTCGCAGATCCTGGATTTCCCACGCTTCCGCGAAATCGCTGACAAGGTCGGCGCCTACCTGTTCGTCGACATGGCCCACGTGGCCGGTCTGGTCGCCGCTGGCGTCTACCCGA
This sequence comes from Pseudomonas sp. Ag1, assembly GCF_000278565.1. Taxonomy (NCBI): domain Bacteria; kingdom Pseudomonadati; phylum Pseudomonadota; class Gammaproteobacteria; order Pseudomonadales; family Pseudomonadaceae; genus Pseudomonas; species Pseudomonas sp. Ag1. The sequence continues at coordinate 15,947 of NZ_AKVH01000083.1, read as the reverse complement.
ACCCGGTGCCGTTCGCTGACGTCGTGACCACCACCACCCACAAGACCCTGCGCGGTCCACGTGGCGGCCTGATCCTGGCTCGCGCCAACGCCGAGATCGAGAAGAAGCTGAACTCCGCCGTATTCCCGGGCGGCCAGGGTGGCCCGCTGGAGCACGTGATCGCCGCCAAAGCGATCTGCTTCAAGGAAGCGCTGCAGCCTGAGTTCAAGACCTACCAGCAGCAAGTGGTGAAAAACGCCAAGGCCATGGCCGGCGTGTTCATCGAGCGTGGTTTTGACGTGGTGTCCGGCGGTACTGAGAACCACCTGTTCCTGCTGTCGCTGATCAAGCAGGACATCTCCGGTAAAGACGCTGACGCCGCTCTGGGCAAAGCCTTCATCACCGTGAACAAGAACTCGGTACCGAACGACCCACGTTCGCCGTTCGTCACCTCCGGCCTGCGCTTCGGCACCCCGGCTGTGACCACTCGTGGCTTCAAGGAAGCAGAGTGCAAGGAACTGGCTGGCTGGATCTGCGACATCCTGGCTGACCTGAACAACGAAGCAGTGATTGACGCTGTGCGTGAGAAGGTCAAGGCCATCTGCAAGAAGCTGCCGGTATACGGCGCTTGATTGCAGTTGCTTGAATGAAAAGCCCGGCTCTTGAGCCGGGCTTTTTTATGCCTGAAAACGCTGCTTTCTCAATTTGAAATGACATCAAATGTGGGAGCGGGCTTGCTCGCGAAAGCGCTGTGTCAGTTGATGCATGGGCTGACTGATACACCGCTTTCGCGAGCAAGCCCGCTCCCACATTTTGACTGCGTTTCAAGTCAGGATTGGTAAACCCGCGCAAAGCCTTCGCGAATCTTCTCTTCCGGCAACTCGTCAGCAATAAACACAATCACACTTTCCCGCGCTTCGCCTTCGGCCCATTCGGTGTCCCAATCGAACCCGTAGAGCTTCAGCACGCCTTGGAACACCATGCGCCGGTCTTCCCCGGCAATGTTCAGCACGCCTTTGTAGCGCAGCAATTGCTTGCCGTGGTCTTCCAGCAGCTCGTTCATGAACTCGCTGAGTTTGTCGATATCCAGCGGCTGGTCAGTGCGCAGCACCAGGCTGGAAATACGGTCGATGGACGGCGCCTGGCTCACCGGGCGCAGGCTCATGCCGGCGTTGAGGTTGAAGCCGCGCACATCCAGCAGTTCGGCGAGGTCGATCTTGCCGTGTTCCACCACACGAATCGGCGCCCGGCGGTTGATACGAGTCAGGCGCTCGCTGAGGGCGTCGAAGGTGGCATCGTCCACCAGGTCGCGCTTGCTCACCAGCAGGCGGTCGGCAAACCCGATCTGCGCCTGGGCGATGGTCTGGGTCAGGTGGTGCTCCGCGTGGGCCGCGTCCACCAGGGTGATGATACCGTCGAGGATGTAGCGCTCGCGCAGTTCTTCATCGATGAAAAAGGTCTGGGCCACGGGGGCCGGGTCGGCCAGGCCGGTGCACTCGATCACCAGGCGGTCGAACGCGATCTCGCCGCTGTCCAGGCGCTCCAGCAACAGGTACAGGGCCTTGGTCAGGTCAGTGTGGATGGTGCAGCACACGCAGCCATTGGACAGAGTCATGACTTGCACCGGCTCGCTGCCCAGCAATTGGGTGTCGATACCGGCGTCGCTGAATTCATTTTCGATCACGGCGATTTTCAAGCCGTGCTCGGCCTTGAGCAGGTGACGCAACAAGGTGGTCTTGCCAGCGCCGAGGAAGCCGCTGAGGACGGTGACGGGAATGGGAGAGGACAAAGAATTCTCCTTGAAGAAACACAAAACAAATGTGGGAGCGGGCTTGCTCGCGAAGGCGGCGTGTCAGTCAGCACAGGCATCACTGAAAGACCGCCTTCGCGAGCAAGCCCGCTCCCACAAGGGATCACCGCAGCCCGAACTACCGGGCTAGCAGCACTTGGGCCCACCCTTGCCGCCGTAACGGGCCTCCTGGCGTTCCCGGAAGAACGCCTTGTAGTCCATCATCGGTTTGTCCGGGTGTTTGGTTTGCATATGCTCGACGTAGGTGTCGTAGTCGGGCATGCCGACCATCAGGCGCGCGGCCTGACCGAGGTATTTACCGAGGCGACTGATGTCATTGAACATGATTGCAATCCTCTATCAAGCGTCCGGGATGGCCTGGTATGGCGCTTCTTTATCCGTACGTTCCTTTTTGCCCCAGGCAGCAATGCCGACCTTGAGCGCATAGAACAGGATGCTGAAGACCACGAACAGGAACAGCGCCGTCAGCGTTGCGTTGGTGTAGGCGTTCCAGATCACGTGTTGCATCTGGTCGATGCTCTTGGCCGGTGCGAGGATCTGGCCGCCGGCCAGGGCATCGCTGTATTTCTTGGCCAGCGACAGGAAGCCGATCGCCGGGTTGGCGTCGAACAGCTTGATGAAGCCTGCGGTCACGGTGCAGATCAGCAGCCATACGGCTGGCAGCATGGTCACCCAGATGTAGCGCTGGCGTTTCATTTTGATCAGCACAACCGTGGCGAGCATCAGCGCGATACCGGCCAGCATCTGGTTGGAGATACCGAACAGCGGCCACAAGGTGTTGATGCCGCCCAGTGGGTCGATCACGCCCTGGTACAGCAGGTAACCCCACATCGCCACGCAACCTGCGGTGGCGATCAGGTTGGCCGTCCAGGACTCGGTACGCTTGAGCGCCGGCACGAAGGAGCCGAGCAAATCCTGCAGCATGAAGCGACCGGCACGGGTACCGGCGTCGACCGCAGTCAGGATGAACAGCGCTTCGAACAGGATCGCAAAGTGGTACCAGAACGCCATGGTGTTTTCACCCGGCAGGACGCTGTGCAGGATCTGCGCGATACCCACCGCCAGGGTCGGCGCACCACCGGCACGGGCCAGGATGGTGGACTCACCAATGTCATGGGCCACCGCCTGCAACGCTTCCGGGGTAATTGCAAAACCCCAGCTGCTGACGGTTTGCGCCACAGCCACCACGTCACCGCCGACAATCGCGGCCGGGCTGTTCATGGCGAAGTACACCCCTGGCTCGATCACCGAAGCGGCAACCATCGCCATGATGGCCACGAACGACTCCATCAACATGCCGCCGTAGCCGATGTAACGGGCGTGCCCTTCACTGGCCAGCAACTTGGGCGTGGTGCCCGAGGAGATCAGTGCGTGGAAACCCGAGACCGCGCCACAGGCGATGGTGATGAACAGGAACGGGAACAGGCCGCCCTTCCACACCGGGCCGGTGCCATCGATGAACTGGGTCAGCGCCGGCATTTTCAGGTCGGGCATGGTCACCAGGATGCCAATCGCCAGGGCGATGATGGTGCCGATTTTCAGGAAAGTAGACAGGTAGTCCCGTGGTGCGAGGATCAGCCACACTGGCAACACGGCAGCCACGAAGCCATAACCCACCAGCATCCAGGTGATCTGGATGCCGGTGAAGCTGAAGGCCTTGGCCCACACCGGGTCAGCGGCAATCTGCCCGCCCAGCCAGATCGAACCCAGCAGCAACAGCACGCCGACAATCGAGATTTCACCGATGCGGCCCGGGCGGATGTAGCGCATGTAGATGCCCATGAACATCGCGATCGGGATGGTTGCCATCACCGTGAAGATGCCCCACGGGCTTTCGGCCAGGGCCTTGACCACGATCAGCGCCAGCACCGCGAGGATGATGATCATGATCAGGAAGCAGCCGAACAGCGCGATGGTCCCGGGCACACGGCCCATTTCTTCGCGGACCATGTCCCCCAGGGAACGGCCGTTGCGACGAGTGGACAGGAACAGGACCATGAAGTCCTGCACCGCCCCGGCCAGCACCACGCCGGCGATCAGCCACAACGTGCCGGGCAGGTAGCCCATCTGCGCCGCCAGTACCGGGCCGACCAAAGGCCCTGCGCCGGCGATTGCCGCGAAGTGGTGACCAAAAAGGATGTGTTTGTTGGTCGGCACATAGTCCAGACCGTCGTTGTTCAGCACAGCGGGGGTAGCCCGCAGTGGATCGAGCTGCATCACATGGTTAGCGATGAACAGACTGTAGTAACGGTAAGCAACCAGATAAATGGCCACTGCTGCGACCACGATCCACAAGGCGTTGATCGCCTCGCCGCGGCGCAAGGCCACTACGCCCAGGGCGCACGCTCCTACGATTGCCAGCAGCAGCCAGGGTAGATGGCGTAGCAGGCTATTATTATTTTTCATTTTTATATTCCAGCCAGGGTGGACAGAAAGACAGCCATCCCGAGTTTAGCGCTACTGGCCTTAAAGGCCACCCCCCTACGTTGGTCTAGAGCCTTGCCGGGGCAAAAAAAGCAGAAAAAACCGCCCCATGATGGCGCACGGCTACAATTCCTTTATCCACAGAGGGTTTCACCATGAGCGAACAGCCTTCAGACCGACGCCGTTTCCGACGCATTGCCTTCGACGCCAGGACCGAGCTCACGCAAGACGGCCGTGTCTGGCCGGTGCAATTGGTAGATTTGTCGCTCAAGGGCTTGCTGGTGCAACGGCCGCAAGAATGGCACGGCCATCGCTACGAATCGTTCGATGTGGACATTCATCTGGACGCCGAGACCGACGTGAAGATGCAGGTGCGGCTGACCCACGACGATCATGGGCAGCTCGGCTTTGTGTGCGAACACATCGACCTCGACTCCATCAGCCACCTGCGGCGGATAATCGAGCTGAACCTGGGCGATCAGGAAGAACTGGAGCGGGAATTCGCCGCCTTGCTGGAGATCTGAGCATGTGGGAGCTGGCTTGCCTGTGATGGCGGTGTGTCAGTTTGCATATCAATCAGCTGATACACCGCCATCGCGGGCAAGCCCGGCTCCCACAAGGGGGATGTGTGGCTGGCGACTATTCGAACAGGGCATCCAGCGCCTGCTCCAGGCGCGTTACCCCGATCACTTGCAGCCCCGGTGGCATTTCTTTCGGCGCATTGCCCTTGGGCACGATGGCGCGCTTGAAGCCATGCTTGGCCGCTTCCTTCAGGCGCTCCTGGCCGCTGGGCACCGGGCGCACTTCACCCGACAGGCCCACTTCGCCAAACACCAGCAAGTCATGGGGCAACGGCCGGTTGCGCAGGCTGGACATCACCGCCGCCATCAACGCCAGGTCAGACGCGGTTTCCAGCACCTTGACCCCGCCCACCACGTTGAGGAACACGTCCTGGTCATGGGTGGGAATGCCGCCGTGGCGGTGCAATACCGCCAGCAACATCGCCAGCCGGTTCTGGTCCAGGCCCAGGGTGACACGACGCGGGTTGGCCAAGTGGCTGTCGTCCACCAGCGCCTGGACTTCCACCAGCATCGGTCGGGTGCCTTCCCACGTTGCCATCACCACACTGCCCGGGACTTCTTCCTGGGCGCGGGTAAGAAAAATCGCTGACGGGTTGGAGACTTCTTTCAAGCCCCGGTCAGTCATGGCGAACACACCCAACTCGTTGACCGCGCCAAAACGGTTCTTCACCGCCCGCAGCAAACGCAACCGCCCGTCGGACTCGCCTTCGAAATACAGCACGGTGTCGACCATGTGTTCCAGCACTCGTGGGCCGGCCAGCGCGCCTTCTTTCGTCACGTGGCCCACCAGGAAAATCGCCGTACCGCTCTGTTTTGCATAGCGCACCAGCAGCGCGGCACTTTCCCGCACCTGGGACACGCCACCCGGTGCCGATTGCAGTTGCTCGGTGAAAATCGTCTGGATCGAATCGATCACCATCACCTTGGGCTTTTCCAGGCGCGCGGTGGCGATGATGCTTTCGATGCAGGTTTCGGTCATCACCCGCAGTTGGTCCTGAGGCAAGCCCAGGCGGCGCGCACGCATGGCCACCTGCTGCTGGGATTCTTCGCCGGTGACATACAACGCCGGCATGCGGCTGGCGATGCTGCACAGGGTTTGCAGCAGGATCGTGGATTTACCGATGCCCGGGTCACCGCCGATCAGTACCACCGAACCATCCACCAGGCCGCCGCCCAGCACCCGGTCCAGTTCACCGGAAGCGGTGGAGAAACGCGGGATTTCTTCGACGCTGACTTCGGCCAGGGTCTTGATCTGGGTTTGTTGCCCGGTCCAGCCGGAACGGCCGCTGGGGGCCACGGCGCCGCCGCTCTCGATCATGGTTTCGGTCAGGGTGTTCCACGCACCGCATTCCGTGCACTGGCCGGCCCACTTGGGAAAGGTCGCGCCGCACTCCGTGCAGCCATACATGCGCTTGGCCTTTGCCATTTGAGAACCTCCAACCGAAAAACCGCGATGATAGCTCAGCGCGGCGCCGGGGTACGGATTTCACCGCTGGCCAAACGTGAAGCGCTGTTACCGATCGGGTCTTCGGCATTCAGATCGGCGCCCTTGGCTTTCAGTTCATCCAGCAGTTCCACGCGCTTGAACAGCCCGGCATACATGGCCGCCGTTTGTCCGGCGCCGTTGCGCTGGTCGGGGTTGCAGTCGGTGGCGAGCAGGCGCTGGGCGATTTTCAGCTCACCCTTGAAGATCGCGCCCATCAAGGCGGTGTTGCCGCGTTTGTCCTGCACGCAGGCATCGGCGCCGGCGGCGAGCAATCGGTCCACGTAGGCACTTTCACCGTGATAGGCGGCGAGAATCAGCGCCGTGTAGCCTTTTTCATCCTGGGTGTTCAGCGAATAGCCGGATTCGATGAAGGTGTTGAGCATTTCCACGTCGCCACGGCGGGCGGCGTCGAAGTAGTAATCCTGCAGTTGTGCCTTAAGCGCGGCCGGGTCAGCTTGTTCGGCCAATACGCTGAACGACAAACACGCAAGGACAGCGCCTATAAAGATTCGCATGGCAAATTCTCAGTGATGTGCCACCTGTAGGAGCCGGCTTGCCGGCGATGGCGTACTTGTGGGCGTTATCGCCGGCAAGCCGGCTCCTACAGGGAGCGTGGGCGGTTAGTCGGTCAGCTTTTCGGCCAATGCCTTGACGCGGGCCAGGTCGCCCTTGGCCACTTTGGTCACGCCGGTGCCGTACTCCGGATCCGCCTTGTAGAGGAACGACAGGATGATGTGCTTGCTCTCGTCATCGGTGGTGGCCAGGGAGCCGCCGAAGTTGTCGATCAAGTCCTGACGCTCTTTCTTGTTGAACGAGCGGTACAGGTCGCCGGCCTGCTTGAAGTTCTGCTCACGCTGGATCTTCGCTTGCTGGGTACTGCCCGACAGGGCCGACTGGCTGTACCGCGCGGTTTGCGGCTCTTCCCGTGGCAGCAGGCGGCTTGGCTGGTAGTTCACGCCAGTGGTGGTCTTGCCGAAGTTCATGGCGCCATCCTGATTGCCGTTGTTGACGGTCACCCGGGGTGCATTGATCGGCAGTTGCAGGGCGTTTGGCCCCAGGCGGTACATTTGCGTATCGGCATAGGAGAACACCCGGCCTTGCAGCAGGCGGTCTTCCGACGGCTCGATGCCCGGCACCAGGTTGGCCGGCGCCATGGCGACTTGCTCGGTTTCCTGGAAGACGTTGGCCGGGTTACGGTTCAGCACCATCTGCCCGACTTTGCGCTCCGGTACGTCCGGCCAGATCTTGGTGGCATCCAACGGGTCGAAATCAAACTTGGCCAGGTCTTCCGGTTTCAGCACTTGCACATACAGGTCCCACTTGGGGAAGTCGCCCTTATTGATGTGCGTGACCAAATCATTGGTCATATGGCTGTAGTCGCGGCCCTGTACTTCAGTCACTTGTTTAGGATCGAGGTTCTTGATGCCTTGCAGGCTCTTCCAGTGGAACTTGACGTAGTGCACTTCGCCCTTGGCGTTAATCAACTTGTAGGCATGTACACCGTTACCGTCCATTTCCCGGTAACTGGCTGGAGTACCGGAGTCCGAGTACAACTCGGTCAACGTACGAGTGGACTCCGGAACATGGGAGAAGAAGTCAAAGCGACGGGAATCATCGTCCAGGTTAGTGCGCGGATCTGGTTTAAAGGCGTGAACCATGTCCGGAAACTTGATCGCATCGCGAATAAAGAACGTCGGGAAGTTATTACCGACCAGGTCCCAATTACCTTCGGCGGTGTAGAACTTGGTGGCGAAGCCGCGCGGGTCACGCAGGGTTTCCGGCGAATGGTTGCCGTGAACGACCGCAGAGAAGCGCACAAATACCGGCGTGGCTTCGCCGGCGGCAAACACCTTGGCCTTGGTCAGGTCGCTGAGGTTATCGGTGACGGTGAAAGTACCGTGAGCGCCGGTGCCACGGGCGTGCACAACGCGCTCCGGAATACGCTCGCGATCAAAGCGCTGCAACTTCTGGATCAGTTGCACGTCTTGCAACAGGACCGGGCCATTCGCACCGGCGGTTTGCGAGTTCTGATTGTCACCGACCGCCGCGCCATTATCGCGCGTGAGGTTGGCGGCGTGTACGGACAGCGAAAGAAGACTGGCGCTCACTGCAAACAGCACCTGTCGCGCAGAAATAGGCCCGCGGCTAATAGGGTTTTTCATCGAGGTATCCTCTGGTTTTTTTAGTGCACATTGAGTTGTGCTTGCCAGAGGCTAGTGAGCCGCGAGTCAGAAGATAAGTAGAAAAGTCTTACCATGGCGATTGAAAAAATAGTGTGGTAACCCACTGAAATAGCGGGTATTCCGCGCGCGATTGGTGGCACTTTGCAAACTATTTGCGATTTAATGTGTCGATAAAAACGGACACTGTTAGCAGTTGTGTCGAGCAAGCCTCGCCACACTGTCTTACACTGGCTTCTACCTCCTCATCTGTAACAAGGAATAACCTATGGGCGTGTTAAGTGAGTTCAAGGCCTTCGCGGTCAAAGGTAATGTGGTCGACATGGCGGTCGGTATTATCATCGGCGCCGCCTTCGGCAAAATTGTTTCATCCTTTGTAGGCGACGTGGTGATGCCACCTATCGGCCTGTTGATCGGGGGTGTCGACTTCGGCGACCTGGCCGTAACGCTTAAAGCCGCCCAGGGCGATGCGCCGGCCGTCGTACTGGCGTACGGCAAGTTCATCCAGAGCGTGATCGACTTTGTGATCGTTGCGTTTGCGATCTTCATGGGCGTGAAGGCCATCAACCGCCTGAAGCGTGAAGAGGCCGTGGCACCTAGCCTGCCGCCGGTCCCGACCAAGGAAGAAGTGCTGCTGGGGGAGATCCGCGATCTGCTCAAGGCACAGAACAGCAAGCCCGAGTAAGCTCGGCAAAAAGTAAAGGCGCCTGCAGGGCGCCTTTGTTTTACCAGTAGTTTTCTACCGCGACCTGCCCCGGACGGCGGGTCAGGCTCAGTTGCATGTCGCGCTGTTTCAGCAACTGACGCGTGTCGTCGATCATCTGCGGATTGCCGCAAATCATCACCCTGGAATGGTCGGGGGTCAGCTCGATGCCTGCGGCGCGCTCCAATTCGCCGTTCTCGATCAGGGTGGTAATCCGCCCATTCAGCGCGCCCGGATGTTGCTCGCGGGTGACAATGGGAATGTAGGTGAGCTTGTGGGCGTATTCTGCCAGGTACTCACGTTCGCCCAGTTCATGGATCAACGACTGGTAAGCCAGCTCCCTTGCTTCGCGGGCACTATAGACGAGGATAATCCGCTCGAATTTCTCCCACACTTCGAAGTCCTGCAGGATCGAGAGAAACGGCGCAATACCGGTCCCGGTGCCCAGCAGCCACAGATCGCGACCATCCACAAACCGGTCCAGGGTCAAAAAGCCCGTGGCCTGGCGCTCCACCAGCAAGGTATCGCCTTCCCGCAGGCGGCTCAGCTCACTGGTGAACTCACCGCCCGGCACCACGATGGAAAAGAAGTCCAGGTATTCATCAAAGGGCGAGGACACCACCGAATAAGCACGCCACACAATGCCGCCATCGGCCTTGGTCACCCCAAGACGCACGAATTGTCCGGCGCGAAAACGAAAACCAGGGTCTCGGGTAGTGCGCAGGGTAAACAGGCTGGGAGTCAGCGATTTCACGTCGAGCAGGGTCTGGCGGGTGTATTTTTCAGCACTGGCCGTCATGGGAAACTCCATTTGCAGAGGCCCCTAGTGTCCCCCAAAGCGCCGCCTGGAAACACCGATGGTTTGTGCTGGCATTGCCGCTGCCCATTGTGGCAACCGCTGGGCGGTACTAAATATTTGGCTATTAGTCGCCTTCCAACAAGCCATTAGATGAGGGAGTGCAACTAAATATTAACAAGGCGCATTTAGAGCAAGTTCTTAAAACTAATGGAAAAAAATCTTATCGAACGCCTGAAACCTGTACACCGTAGCCAGGTTGTACAAATGTTATTGGCCTAACGCCCGCTTGAACATAACTAAATTTTTATTTCGAGCTGTAGCCGTTGTCCTACACTATTTTTTCACGTTGTAACCGGGGGCCTTGGAAGTACCCCATGTAAAAACCGTTCGCATGGAGAGTTACCGATGGTCAACTGGCACAACACTCGCCTGCCCAAACTCGAAGGGGAAAGCGAAATAACCAGTATGTACGAAGCTGCCCTCAACCTTACCTACGAGCTTGGCTTCCAATACTGCGCATTCACCCTTAGTTCCCATCTACCCAACAACCAAACGAAAACTATCAACCTCAACAACTATTCCAATGAATGGAATACGCTGTACAGACAAGAGCACTACTTTGATCTCGACCCTGTGGTTGCGCATTGCAAACGCTCGGTTCTACCGATCGTATGGGACGAGAAAACCTTTTCTTCGGTACCGGACTTATGGGCCCATGCCCAGTCCAACGGACTGAATTTCGGATGGACCCAATCGGTTCATGACTTCCAGGGTGTTTTCAGCATGTTGAGCCTGGGGCGTGCCACCGGCCCAGTGGGCCCTGAAGAACTCTATGAAAAAGCCGGGCAAGTGCTCTGGATTTGCCACGCCATGCACGCGGTGGTGGCCAAAAAATACGCAGACAATCCCAGCCCGCAAGCGCCCAGCAAATTGACCCCGCGGGAAACCGAAATCCTGCAATGGTCGGCCTTGGGCAAGACCGCCTCGGACATCGCCACCATCCTGTGCCTGTCCGAACGCACGGTCGGCTTCCATATCAGCAGTGCGATGAAGAAACTGGGGGTCAGTAACAAGATTGCCGCAGTGATCACGGCAGTCAAATGCGGGTTGTTTTAAACACCGCATGTAATCCAGGGGAAAAAAACGTAACATTTGCGGCCAGTTCCGGGTGATGACGCGAGCCCCTGATGCGCCTCGCGTCGCCGCTCACCCCGATGGTTCGCTTACCCAGAGTCTCCCCCTCCATGCCCCTGCTCGACAGCCCCTTCGCCCAACTCGACCTGATCCGTCAGCCAGAACAGCACAACGACCCGCTGCAAGCGTTTGACGCAGCCGATGAGTATTTGCTCAGCTACCTGGCGGAACAACAGCTGACGACGGCGACCCGCGTACTCGTGCTCAACGACAGTTTCGGCGCACTGGCGGCCAGCCTCGAAGGGCATGTGCAGGTCACCTCCAGTGGTGACTCGTTCCTCGGCGCCCTGGGCCTGGAGAAAAACCTGGCGCGCAACGGCAAGGCTTTCGACGCGGTAACGTTCCTGCCCGCCAGCCAGACACCTGCCGGGCCGTTCGACCGGGTACTGATCCGCGTGCCGAAAACCCTGGCCCTGCTCGAAGAACAACTGATTCGCCTGCAAGGTCAACTGGCACCCGGCGCCGAAGTGATTGCCGGGGCGATGGTCAAGCACCTGCCACGGGCTGCCGGCGAACTGCTGGAGCGCTACATCGGCCCGATGCACGCCTCACTGGCGGTAAAAAAGGCCCGACTGCTGATCGCCACCCTGGCCGATCGGCCACACGTCGTATCGCCCTACCCTACGCGCTACAGCCTGGAAACCCCGGCCATCGAACTGCTCAACCACGCCAACGTGTTCTGCCGCGAAGGCCTGGACATCGGCACCCGGGCCTTCCTGCCGCACCTTCCGGCAAACCTGGGGGGCGCCCGGGTAGCAGACCTGGGCTGTGGCAACGGCGTACTGGCAATTGCCAGCGCGCTGCAGAATCCGCAGGCGCAGTACACGCTGGTCGACGAGTCTTATATGGCTGTGCAATCGGCCGCCGAGAACTGGCGCGCGGCACTGGGTGAGCGCGACGTGCTGATTCGCCCCGGCGACGGCCTGGCCGATCAGGAAGCGCAGTCACTGGATGTGGTGCTGTGCAACCCGCCGTTCCACCAGCAGCAAGTGGTGGGAGACTTCCTCGCCTGGCGCATGTTCCAGCAAGCGCGGGAAGCGTTGGTGGTGGGCGGCGCCCTGTACATCGTCGGCAACCGTCACTTGGGTTATCACACCAAGTTGGCGCGGTTGTTCCGTGGCGTCGAGCAAGTGGCGACCACGCCGAAGTTCGTGGTCCTCAAGGCGCGCAAATAAAAAAGCCCTCCATGAAGGAGGGCAATAGTTACAACGGGATGTCAGTGGGTGGTCAGGCCCGCGGCATTCATGAACATGCGCATCAGGCTGGCCACCACGAACAGGGCCAGGACGCTGCCGGTCCAGATCATCGCCAGCCAGCCCAGGCGCTGCCAGAGCGGCTTTTTCTCGGCCTGTTCGATGTCGTGCAACGAAGGTTTGCCGGACATGAGTCAATCCTCCTAGTGATAACCGTCTTCGTGGGTGACCTTGCCGCGGAACACGTAGTAGCTCCAGAAGGTGTAGCCCAGGATGAACGGAATGATGAACAAGGTGCCCACCAGCATGAAGCCCTGGCTTTGCGGCGGTGCGGCGGCGTCCCAGATCGAAACTGACGGCGGGATGATGTTCGGCCACAGGCTGATCCCCAAGCCACTGTAGCCAAGGAAGATCAGCACCAGCGTCAGCAGGAACGGCGTGTAGTGCGCATTGCGGGCCACGGCGCGAATCAGGCCGTACATGGTCACCAGCACCAGGATCGGCACCGGCAGGAACCAGAACAGGTTCGGCAGGGTGAACCAGCGCGAGGCGATTTCCGGGTGGGCCAGCGGCGTCCAGAGGCTGACGATACCGATCACCGCCAGCACCACGAAGGCCAGGGGCCGGGCCAGGTTGTGCATCTTCTCCTGCAAGCTGCCTTCGGTCTTCATGATCAGCCAGGTGCAGCCCAGCAGCGCATACGCCACGATCAAGGCCACGCCGCAGAACATCGTGAACGGCGTCAGCCAGTCCAGGGAGCCACCGGCAAACTGCCGGTCGACCACCGGGATGCCATCAATGAACGCCCCCAGCGCCACGCCCTGGAAGAACGTCGCTGCCAGCGAGCCGCCGATGAAGGCCTTGTCCCACAAGTGACGCTTGTCGTCCTTGGCCTTGAAGCGGAATTCAAACGCCACGCCACGAAAGATCAGCCCGATCAGCATCAGCATCAGTGGCAGGTACAGCGCCGAGAGCACCACCGAATAGGCCAGCGGGAACGCGCCAAACAACGCCGCGCCGCCGAGTACCAGCCAGGTTTCGTTGCCGTCCCACACGGGGGCGACGGTGTTCATCATCACGTCACGGTCGGTCTTGCCCGGGATGAACGGGAAGAGAATGCCGATCCCCAGGTCGAAGCCGTCCATGACCACGTACATCATGATGCCGAAGATGATGATCACGGCCCAGATCAGCGGAAGATCAATACCCATGGCTCAGTTCCCCTTGTTCAAGGTGTCGCCGTGATCGGCATCGGCACTGTCATCAGCCGCCGACAACGGACGCGCCGGTGTGCGTTTCTGCCCAGGGCCACCGTGAGTAGGCTCGGTGCTTTCGTGGGTCACAGGCCCTTTGCGCACCAGGCGCATCATGTAGCCCAGGCCCGCGCCGAACAGCGCGAAGTACACCACCACAAACAACACCAACGTAATGCTCATCTGCGCAAAACTGTGGTTGGACGAAGCGTCCGCCGTGCGCATCAGCCCGTAGACCACCCACGGCTGTCGGCCGATTTCGGTGGTGAACCAGCCGGCGAGAATCGCGATCAGGCCGGACGGGCCCATCCACAGCGCCAGGTACAGGAAAGGCTTGGACGTGTACATCTTGTCGCCACGGCGCAGCCAAAGGCTGAACAGGCCGGTGAAAATCATCAGGAAGCCCAGGCCCACCATGACCCGGAACGACCAGAACACGATGGTCGAGTTGGGACGGTCCTCAGGCGGAAACTCCTTGAGGGCCGGCACCTGCTTGTCCAGGGAGTGGGTCAGGATCAGGCTGCCCAGGTACGGAATTTCTACTGCGAACTTGGTTTTTTCAGCCTTCATGTCCGGCCAGCCGAACAGGATCAGCGGCGTGGGCTCGTTGCCGATATTTTCCCAGTGGCCTTCAATCGCGGCGATCTTCGCCGGTTGATGCTTGAGGGTATTCAGGCCGTGGAAGTCACCGATGACCGCCTGGATCGGTGCAACGATCAGCGCCATCCACATTGCCATCGACAGCATGGTGCGGATCGCCGGGTTGTCCTTGCCGCGCAGCAAGTGCCAGGCCGCCGAGGAGCCGACGAAGAACGCGGTAGCGACGAACGCGGCCGTGGCCATGTGCATCAGGCGGTAGGGGAACGACGGGTTGAAGATCACGGCCAGCCAGTCGGTTGGAATCACCCGGCCATCAATGATTTCAAAGCCCTGTGGCGTCTGCATCCAGCTGTTGGAGGCAAGAATCCAGAAAGTCGAGATCAGCGTGCCGACGGCCACCATCACCGTGGCAAAGAAGTGCAGCTTGCGTCCGACCTTGTTCCAGCCGAACAGCATGACCCCAAGGAAGCCGGCTTCGAGGAAGAACGCCGTGAGCACCTCATAAGTCAGCAACGGCCCGGTGACGGCACCGGCGAAGTCTGAGAAGCGGCTCCAGTTGGTGCCGAACTGATAGGCCATGACCAGGCCGGAGACCACGCCCATGCCGAAGTTGACGGCAAAGATCTTCGACCAGAAATGGTAGAGGTCACGGTAGGTGTCGTTGTGGGTCTTGAGCCACAGGCCTTCCAGCACCGCAAGGTAACTGGCCAGGCCGATGGTGATGGCCGGGAACAGGATATGGAATGAGATGGTGAACGCGAATTGAATTCGGGCGAGATCTAGCGCCTCCAAACCGAACATAAGTCTTCCTCTGTCAGGTAATACCGAATGCTGGCTGGAGGCCTGCACCCACTGCCCCCACGGATATGGAGTGTGGCGAATTCAAATTCGTTTCTTTTTATAACCAACCACGCAGGGATTCTGGCCTTGCGGCCGCCAGAGCAATCCCGGCGAAGGTTTTGATCTGGGTCAAGCATTGCTGAAAGAGTAGTCCCATTTTCGCGAGAGCAAGGCGTGGTCTTTTGCCGCGTGACAGGTTGCCTCAGTGGTCACTGGGTGTTGTCTTTGGTGAGATTGGGCGTGTTTTGGGTGTATATCCGTTATTTGGGTGATGGCTGGTATTGGTTCCGCTCTTACAGCGGCTCACTTTTGAAAAGCGCAAAAGTAAGCAAAACGCTCTTGCCCCACCACTCGGCACCTCGCCCAGGCTCGGTGTGCCCTCACTCCGGCTTTGGACCGTGGGCCGCCGTCATGGGCCATCCYTGGCCCAGGACGGCTAACCCGGCGTCCTGCCGGGTTACCCACGCTCCAAAGCCTGCGTTCGGCCAGCGTGRTTTAACGGGGCGCCCAAGATCAAGATCAAAAGCAGATCAAGAGCACAGCGGCCTMCCGGCCGGCTTGAGTGTTGAAGAGCAAAAGCCAAATCAAAAKCTAAAGCGGGCACGGTCAMAAATGTGGGAGCGGGCTTGCTCGCGAAGGTCGTTAACGATGACGCGGGCATTCTGRATGAACGCGGCGCTCTCAGGTTTTTCGCGAGCAAGCCCGCTCCCACAGAAAAGCAGATCTGTTTTCGCTCTGGTYTTTGCTTTTGCTTTTAACACTCAAGCCGGCCGGGAGGCCGCTGTGCTTTTGCTTTTGATCTTAGGCACCCCGTCAACCACGATGGCCGGAGTGCGGGCATGCCGAGCCTAAGCGAGGCACCGAGTGGTGGGGCAAAGACCTTTTGGTTACTTTTGGCTGGGCCG